>CBDUCB010000007.1:0-35453 GCA_965365545.1 uncultured Roseobacter sp.
ACGCCACAACCCGGAACCAGTCCCGCTGTTGCTCAGCCTAAAGCTGAGCCCGGAGTCGATGCATCCTCTCCGCGAGGACTCTCCGAACCTGAACAAATCGCATTAAATAATACGCGGGAAACTCTCTTGCGCGGGATCAGTGATGCCATCGCGCGCAAAATCCTTGATGCCCGCTCACCCGACAGCCCGATCACAGATATTTTCTCAGACCAAAACTCTGAAACAGGAGTATTTGACTCTTCAGAAGAACGGGATCCACCAAAAGTTACCCGGCTTGGAAACCTGCGGGTCACCAGCAGCAACGATCAGGTCAACGCAGGTTTGGGCCCCGACCAGTTTTTGTCGGATCTGCAATGCACTGTGTCGGAAAAAACAGACCTGAATACCTGGGGTGTACCCGGAAATCTATTCGCTCAGTTGTCCACAGTCAGAGCCGGGCTTTACCACGACAACGGCCGGCTGGATCTCAATCAGGCGCTGACGCTTGCCAGACTATACGTCTATATGGGGTACGGCACAGAAGCAAAAAGTGTCCTGCGACTTGCGCCAGATCTGGAAAATTCGTACCCGGAGTTGTTCGATATTGCCGATATTCTCGATTTTGGTCACGCGAGAAATCCGCGGATATTGCATCTTTTTACAGGTTGCGGGCCCTCTCAGTCGCTTTGGTCAGCTTTGTCGGCGGAAAATCCTACGGATACTCAAAATATTGATCCTGAAGAGATTCTCGAAGCTTTGTTCGGCCTGCCAGATCACCTCAAGCCACTGATTGCGCCTGAAATCAGCGAACGGTTTCTGAGCATCGGCGAAGAGCAGGCCGCTGCAACCGCGCTCCGTCATATGGAGCAGCTCAATCACGGCGCCGACAAACTGGCACCGCTGGTCACCGCGAAGGTGGCATCGTCAATAGGTAAGTCCGACGAGGCAGAAGCCCTTCTAAGGGAGGCAGTTGCAGACAACAATGCACAGTCGCCACAGGCAGTGTCAGATCTTGTTAACAAGCTTATCAGTGAAGATCGGATTGTTCCGGATGATCTGGCCGGACTGCTGGAGGCATATGTATTCGAAACGCAAGGGCTGGAGATCGCCGCCTCAGTCGAAGCGAGCCATGCTTTGCTCCTCGCGCATTCAGGCCGTTTTGACGAAGCGTTTCAGATAGTAAAAACCTCCTCCGCGCTCGCTGCTTACCCTGAACGGCAGAGCCTTACTGATCAGATGTTTTCCGAACTTGCGGAGAAGGGCAGTGAGCTGATTTTTCTGGAACGCTTCTTCAGCGACTATCCTGAAGACAGGAGCAAAGTACGGGTATCGACGCAACTTTCTGTTGGGCGTCGGTTAATCGAAGCCGGATTTCCGGATATCACCATGCAGGTGGTCACCGGCGACCCCGACAGGCTCAGGACAAGCGGACAGAGACTTCTCTTTGCCGAAGCGTTGCTCGAGACAGGCGAACCCGCGAAGGCTCTCTCCCTGCTTGAGCGACTGAACGGGAACGAGGCGCTCGTACTGACTGCGCGCGCTCAGATTGCTTTGGAACAGTTTGCGGGTGCCGCGAAAACATATATTGAGTTAGGCGATCAGGACGCAGCGTCCGAAGCGGCATTTATGTCGCCCGACTGGCGTGAGTTAACTGATGAAGGAACACCATTGTTCGGACCAGTTGCGCAAGCTTCCGGCGAAAACGTCGCACCAGTGCAGGCCCGACCTGGAATGCTGCGCGACATTTCCGGCGCAATTGCTTCGAGTGAAAACGCGCGCGCCACACTTAACGCACTTCTTACGGACCTGAATATTTCTGAATAAGAGCAATTCACGGGTTCCGGTTACCTGACATAAACTTTGAATTGCTACGAGTTAGCCATCCGCAGAACGCGGATTTCAGGAGCTGCCATGAAAAATTCTTTTGGAGCCATCGCCGCTCTGGTTTTTGTTTTTTCACTCGATGCGAGACCATTGCCTGCATTTCAAATGGCCCCGGGAAAAAGCGCAGACGCGATATGCGACGACGCCGCTGCGATTGCTGCACGCGATACAGGCGTACCCCTGCGCATTCTTGAGGCTCTGACGCGAACCGAAACGGGCCGAAACATTGCAGGCAATCTGGCCCCATGGCCATGGGCTCTCAACGTAGAGGGAAAAGGATACTGGTTCAGCAGCAAATCTGAAACTCTGTCCCATTTACGAAAAACTCTGAATAGCGGGTCCGGGTCGGTGGATGTCGGCTGTTTCCAGGTAAATTTGCGCTGGCACGGAACAGCGTTCAGTTCGCTTGAAGAAATGCTCGATCCTGCAGCAAACGCAAGGTATGCAGCATCGTTTCTTTCAGAATTGTTCGCGGAAACGGGTGACTGGCATGCTGCCGTTGGCATGTATCATTCCCGGACAAAGCAACATTCGGCGCGATACCTGTCGCGTTTCCGGGTTATTCTTACAGATATGCAGGACGGGACACTGGCGCCTTCGATGCCATCTCCGGATCTCAGAAAAAATTCGTTCCCTCTGCTCCGAGCCTCAGGGAGCAAAACTGCAATGGGATCGCTTGTTCCCCTGAGTAATGCTACGGGCCCCGGCCTGTTCTCAAACTGATACAGGTGTCGTACTCTTGAAAAATCTCAGTGTGAAAGCATTCCTGAATCCGACAATAATGCTCGCCGTCGCGTTGATGGCTGTGATCGTAATGATGATCCTGCCAATGCCTGCATGGGTCCTCGACACCGGCCTCGCCGCTTCATTCGCGCTGGCGATCCTTATCTTCACGGTTACACTTTTTATCGAAAGACCCTTGGATTTTTCGGCTTTCCCAACAATTCTGCTTGCGTCTTTGATGTTGCGCCTGTCGCTGAACGTGTCCTCCACAAAGCTTATCATTGGCGAAGGACATACCGGAACAGATGCCGCCGGCGAGGTCATTGAAGGGTTTGCAAACTTTGTGATGGGCGGCAGCATTTTTCTGGGGCTGGTCGTTTTTTGCGTTCTTCTGATCGTGAATTTCATGGTCATCACCAAGGGCGCAGCACGCATGGCCGAAGTCGGCGCCAGATTTGCGCTCGACGGAATGCCGGGCAAACAGCTGGCCATTGACAGCGATATGTCAGCGGGCGCGATCAGCCATACCGAAGCAAAAGAGCGTCGCGAACGTGAGCAACAGGAAACAACTTTTTTCGGGTCGTTGGATGGTGCGTCAAAATTCGTAAAAGGAGATGCGGTTGCAGGGCTTCTGATCACTCTTCTGAATCTCGTAGCAGGCTTAATTATGGGCGTTGCCGTTCACGGCATGCCGATCGGTCAGGCCTTTGAGACCTATGCAATTCTGACGGTAGGTGACGGTCTCGTGTCGCAGATCCCGGCTGTGATTATCTCGATCGCCTCGGCTCTGTTGCTGGCACGTGGCGGCGCTCAGGGCGCTACAGATCTTGCCGTCTTCAGCCAACTTGGCAAACACCCTGCAGCCCTCGCAACTGTTGCCGGATTAATGTTTGTGTTTGCACTCTTTCCCGGGCTGCCCTTTTTGCCTTTTGTAACCGGTGGCGCTCTACTTGCCTCTGCAGCTTTCTGGCTGCACCGGAAATCAAAGGCCCTGACACTGGTAGCCGATGCCGATCAGCAGGACATTACCCTTCCGAAAGAGCGGCCCCTTGGCGACATTCTGGAAATCGATGACGTTCACGTCGAATTTGCAACCGATCTGGTTAATATGGTTCTTGATCCGGGAACCGGGCTTGATGCACGGATTGCCAATATGCGCACGCATGTCGCTTCAGTTTACGGGCTGATACTACCAGAAATTCGGCTTACGGATGATGCGACGCTGCCGTCCGGGACCTATGTGCTCAGGGTTCATGGTGTCGAGCAGGCCCGGGCGACATTAAAATCCGATCAGGTTCTGGCTCTGATACCAGACATTAACACAGCTTTGCCCGACGGAACGGACACGATGGAGCCTGTATACGGGGCGCCTGCGAGATGGATCAGCAGCCGCGATCAGGAAATGGCCGCTCTTGACGGGCTTACGCTCGTAACACCTGCCGAAATTCTGGCGACCCACCTTCTCGAAACCATCAAAAGAAACTTCAGCCGGCTGCTTACGCTGAAATCCCTGCGCAGACTTCTGGCCGAGATGGTGAATATCTCCGATCCCAGACGCGCTGAAGCGAATCGTAAACTGCTTGACGAAATGGTGCCTGACAAAGTGCCCGTTGATATTCTGCACTCCGTTCTTCGACTATTGCTGGATGAGCAGGTCTCCATCAGGAATATGCCGCTGATCCTTGAGGCAATTGCAGAAGCGCGTTCTCACAATGCACAACCCGAAGCAATCTGCGAACACGTAAGGCAACGGCTGGGATTTCAGCTGGTCGCAGAAATGCGGCGGGCTGACGGGACACTGCCCCTCGTGCAGCTCGCCCCGGAATGGGAAGATGCATTCAACACGTATCAGGTGGATGCAGATAACGGGCTTGATATCGCTTTACCACCAGAGCTCTTCAACCAGCTGGCCGAAAACATGTCTTCAAAACTGCAGGATGCAAACAGAAACGGTATCAATGCAGCGATCGTCACGAACACGCGTCGCCGCAGATTTCTTAAAACAGTGATGCGCGCCAAAGGAATTTCAAACCCCGTATTTTCATTTGAGGAAATCGGACTTGATGCCAGACCGTCACTTGTTGGCGTCGTGGCCGCATGAACGCTCTCGACGAGCTCATGCCATTGCTCAATGACACTTTAACGCACGGGTTTATTGTATTTGTTCGCGTCGCAGCCCTCGCCTCAATGATGCCTGCCTTTGGAGAGCAATCCGTTCCTGCGCGCATTAAGCTTGCCGTTGCCATTGCATTTACTGCGATCATTGCTCCGGCTGTCCCGGTTGCAGGACGTCCCGACGACGCGGGCGTCGTCGTTCTTTTTATTCTGACCGAGATTGTCGCAGGGCTCGCACTGGGTCTGGGTATCCGTCTTTTTGTCCTTGCTCTCCAGACAGCGGGCTCAATTGCCGCCCAGTCAACGTCACTGTCACAAGTGCTCGGTGGCGCGGCCGTGGATCCGATGCCTGCGATGGGCTACATTCTTATCGTTGGTGGGCTTGCGCTGGCCGTTATGACCGGTCTTCATGTTAAAGCCGCGCAACTGATTATTCTGTCTTATGACTTTCTGCCCGCGGGAAGGTTTGCCGGCGGCGCCGATGTGGCGGAATGGGGCGTGCGCCAGGTTGCACAGGCTTTTTCTCTCGCCTTCACGCTCGCTGCACCCTTTGTCATCCTGTCCGTGCTCTATAATTTTGCCCTCGGCGCCATTAACAAAGCGATGCCACAGTTGATGGTTGCATTCGTTGGTGCGCCGGTGATTACCGCCGGCGGGCTTTTCCTGCTGCTCGTTTCTGCGCCATCGATCCTCGCCGTCTGGATACAATCGCTGGACGTCTTCATGCGGACGCCCTTCGGAGGGGCACCATGAGCGATAAGGATGACAGCAGCGATAAGTCGTTTGATGCGACCCCGCAAAAACTCCTGGATGCCCGGAAGAAAGGCGAATTCGCCAGATCTGCCGAGTTGCTCACTGCTGCAGGGTATTCGGGATTGCTGACAGGGTTACTGGTCTCGGGTTTTTCCGCGCTGACTGCTTTCAGTGAAACTTTGATGATCATGATTGACCAGCCTGCCGCTCTTGCGACGTTGTTTTTCTCAGGAGCCGCGGGCCCTGCAGCCGGCGGTCTGATGGCATCACTGGCCGGAGCGATCACACCCGTGTTCGCCTTTCCGGCCCTCGCTGTTTTACTGTCTTTGTTTGCTCTCCGGGGCATCGTGTTTGCACCCGAAAAGATAAAACCGAAGTTGTCGAAAATCTCACCGCTGCAGAACGCCAAGAATAAATTTGGCCGAAATGGTCTTTTTCAGTTCGCAGTGAGCACGATCAAACTGACAGTATACTCAGTCTGCCTTGGGGTTTTTCTCAACCTGCACCTTGATGATATGGTCCAGGCGATACATTCCAATCCTTTTGCGATCGTCGCGCTGCTTTCGGAAGTCTGCATTTCATTCCTGATTGTGGTCGTGATTGTGTCGGGAGTGATCGGCGTGATTGACGCGGTCTGGCAGCATTTTGAACACCTGCGCAAAAACCGCATGTCGCGCAAAGAAGTCATGGATGAGTCAAAAAACAGCGAGGGCGATCCGCATGTTAAACAGGAGCGCCGTAAACGGGCACAGACATTCGCTGCATCGCAGATGATGGCGGACGTCCCGGGAGCAGATGTGATCATCGTGAACCCCACGCATTATGCCGTGGCCCTGAGATGGGACAAAGAAAAAGGCCGCGCACCGGTCTGTGTCGCAAAGGGGGTGGATGAGATCGCAAAAACCATTCGGGAGGTTGCACGTGAGAACGATGTGCCGATCCATAGTAATCCACCCACAGCACGCGCCCTTTACGCAACCACAGAGATCGATCAGGAAATTGCGCCCGAGCACTATAAGGCCGTCGCGGCCGCCATCCGCTTTGCAGAAGCAATGCGCCGGCGTTCGAGGGAGAAATTCGTATGACCTCCGAAAAGCTTCCCGAACTGCAAAGAATTGTAGAGACCAGGTATATGATCCAGCGACGGGAACTGTCGGGACTACTTGCCAGAGAAGGCGCACTCAGAGCTGAACTGAAGAAGCTCGATGAATACGCCCGTGCCCCGGCCAGTGATGATGCAGGTTCCATGCGGGCAATCGGCGCCGACGTACTCTGGAAATCCTGGGTTGGCCGGAAGAAAACGCAGCTCAACATTCAGCTCGCGCAAATACTCGCACAGAAGGATCACCATCTCAGACAGGTCAGGAAAGCCTACGGAAAAGTGCTCGTCATTTCTGAGATCTCAGATCGTGAACAGAGGGAAACCCAAAAACGCCTTGGTGAAGCGCAGCTCAGGGCAGCGATTGAAATGTCAGTGAACGAGCGGTTTACCCGTGGCTGAGTCTCAGCCGTAACGGCTTTTTTAGTGTCTCCGGGTCACTTTTCAGTAGTCCTGGCGGGCAATTTCCGAGATCAGAACGTCACTGACAATTTCTTTGCCGATAGTCTTCCTTCCGACTTCCCGCAGGCTCCGTCGCAGGATGTCGAGGTTGGAGTTGTCGGTAAAGTGACCGTCAAAACCGCCGATGTTCGAGAAATCGAAAAGTGCACGCAAAAATGCATCCCTCAGTCGGGGCTCAGTATCGTAAATTACATCGCCTTTGCCTTCGGCCACTTCAATACTCAGCGACAGAACCACCATAGAGGAGATCCGGTTTTCCTGAACAATCGGCACGACAAACTGGTTGCTGAGTTTCACGTATTCTTTGTCTGTTTTTTTATTGTCGCTCTTCTCTTCTATCATTTCTTCGACAGAAGCATCCGAAGGTACTTTTTCAGCGATTTCTTCATCATGCGCCGGTCGCAGAAAAAGCCCGGCACCTACACCGGCCCCTGAGCCGATAAGAAGCAGAATAAGGGGTAAAAGAAATTTCATAATCTGCCTCCTTCAGAAGGGAAGAACGCTGTCCAGAACCTGCTGGCCAAGCCTTGGCTGCTGCACATCAGTGATCTGCCCGCGTCCGCCGTACGAAACACGCGCCGTGGCAATTTTGTCGTAGGTGATTTCGTTCTGACGGGAGATATCCTCTGGCCGGACATATCCCGAAACCAAGAGCTCGCGCATTTCAAAATTAACCCGCAACTCCTGGCTGCCGGCAATTGAAAGCACTCCGTTGGGCAAGACATCGACCACGGTGGCCGCAACGCGCAGTGTCAGTTTCTCGTTCCGCTTGACGGACCCGTCCCCGGACGAACTGCTGGTCGAGTTAATTGATACCGCTTCCGAGGTGGAAGCGCCCTCCGGCAGTCTCTCATCAATGCGCTGCGGCAGTCCGAAGAGCCCCGGAATGCCGAGGCTCTCAGAGCCTGAGCGCGAACGGTCAGTCGCGTTCGAAATTTCCGCTTCTTCATCGATTTCCACCACAACGGTGAGGATATCGCCTCTCTGAATGGCACGGCGGTCACCCAGCAGTGACTGTCGGGCACCGGACCATAGCGATGCCCGGTCCGTCGGGCCAGCGGCATCGAGGCGCAACGGCAAACCCGGGGACAACATTGCGTTATGCTCCTGAGTTGTTGTTGCAGAAGTGAATGTCGGCGGCTTTCCGATATGGTCAAGCCGGGCACATCCGGCAACGGCGATCGCACAAAAACCAAATGCAAAAAAGGAATTTTTCATGAATAAATATCCTACCTGATTACCTGAACTGACCCGTCTTCACGGACTTTTCCAAAAAGGGTCGCACGTGAATCGAGGTTCATTACACGCACGCGGTCTCCCAGTGCACCGCGCTCGAGAGAGCGCCCTTCGGTCATAATGACGAGGCCCGATCCTTCAAAGCGCAAGGGCACAATCTGGTTTCGCGAGACGAGCGCGGGCGGGCCGATGTCATCAAACCGGATCGGGCGACCGGCGTACAGTGTTGTGCGCGCCTCCTGGCCGATTGCGTAGCTCACGTGATCAATCGCGCCGGAAACTGTGCCGGCGCTGATTGTCAGATCGCCTTCCGCAATGATTGCATGTGCGCGGATTGTACGCACTGGGACGACCGTCTCAGCGACAACTTCAACGCCGAGCGTTATTATCAGGCATGAAAGGGCTGTTCTGATCATCGGATCTGCGTCGTTGCGCCCATCATCTGATCTGCAGCGGAGATGACCTTAGCGTTCATTTCATAGCCGCGCTGAGCTTCAATGAGTTCAGTAATTTCGCGTACTGCATCGACTGAACTGTCTTCCAGATACCCTTGGCGTACCGTCCCTAGGCCATCCTCGCCCGGGGTGGACACCAGTGCGGGCCCCGAAGCCTCTGTCTCGACAAAAAGATTGCCGCCGATGGCCTCAAGGCCCTTGGCGTTGGTGAAACCCGTCATATTGAACTGCCCGAGCAGCTGGGCATCGGGTGCGTCCGTGAAATATGCATAAACTTCACCGGACGAGTTAATCGAAATGCTTCTCGCGTCGTCGGGGATCACGATTTCCGGTTCAACCGGATATCCGTCAGAAGTCACAATTAACCCCTCACCGTTTCGTTTCAGCCCGCCGTCCCGGGTGTATGCGGTCTGGCCGGAAGGCAGCGTGATCTCCAGATACCCCATGCCCTCAATCGCGAGATCGAGATCGCCGCCGGTTGCACTCAGGGACCCCTGCTGAAGCTGTACCGAAACAGCGGCCGGGCGCACCCCAAGACCAAGCTGTACACCTGTTGGCATAACAGTGCCGTCCGTTGCACTGATTGTGCCCGGGCGCGTCATCTGCTGGTAATGCAGATCTGCAAACTCGGCGCGGCGGGCGTTGTACCCGGTCGTGCTCATGTTGGAGAGGTTGTTGGAAATCGTCTCAACACGCATCTGTTGAGCGCTCATGCCGGTGGCTGCAATTTTAAGGGCGCGCATTCTGCACCTCCTGGTTTACTGGTTACTATTATTGTGACATCGCGCGCATAGCCTGGCGCACGCGTTCATCTTCGGCCTCAAGGAAGCTCGCGCCGAGCTCATAAGCGCGCTGCACCTCGATCATTCGCGTAATCTGGCTGATCGCATCCACGTTGGAGTTTTCGACAAATCTTTGCAGTATGCGGGCGCTTTCGGCGGGCTCAAAACCGTCTGCTGCCTGAAACATCACTCCGTCCTCGCGGATCATACCCTGCGGGTTCAAGGGGCGGACCACGCCGAGCTGGCCGATCGGCGCGCCCTCAGACGAGATTGTGCCATCCGAGGAAACCGCGATATCAGCTGCTCCGGGAGGGATAAAGACAGGCGCGCCACCGGGATCAAGCACGCGCAGCCCGTCAAAGGTCACAAGGTCGCCTTCGGCGTTTGGTGAGAATGCGCCTGAGCGGGTCAACCTTTCTCCCTGCGGCGTTTCGACAAGAAAGAAACCGTCGCCCTCAATGGCAAAGTCAAACGTGCCGCCGGTCTGGGTAAGCGCTCCCTGAACTAGGGAGGTATGTCGTGCATTCCCCTGCCCCATGGAAAGGCTGCTGCCGCCCTGAATGGACTGCACATATTCGGAAAAAACCATTCCCTCCTGACGGTAGCCGGAGGTGGCCGCATTGGCGATGTTGTTGGCAACAACACGCATCTCACGCATGAGACCGGACTGCCGGGTCAGAGTCGTATAGCCTGCATTTTCCATTGTCAGCCTCCTGTGATGAGCGGAACGATCATGTCTTTAAAAAACGAAACGAGTGTCTGGGTCATGAACCCCATAGACAGCCAGAAAACGAGAATGATCGCTGCCAGCTTCGGAACGAAAGTCAGGGTCATCTCCTGAATGGACGTCAGCGCCTGGACGAGACCGATCGAAACACCTGTAATCAGAGCCGCTGTCAGGATTGGCAGTGAAATAAGAACAGCAATCCAAAGTCCGTGGCGCAAAGTATCAAAAAAGATGATTTCGTCAGCCACGTCAGACCGGCATCCGCAGAATTTCCTGATAGGCTTCAACGACTTTGTTTCTGACAGAAACCGCAGCTTCAACAGCGAGTTCGGTCTGAGCCAAAGCCTGTACCAGCGCATGCGGATCAGCATCGCCGATCATGGATGCCTTGGCCGTTTCTTCGGTCTGGGCCAGAGTTTTCGCAAAATCCATCGCGACCGAGCCTACGGTTTCAGCGATCGATGATACTTTTTCCGGTTCCGGTTCTGTGGCCGGACGCGCGGCCTGATAACTCTGGATTGCCGCGCTGGCACGGGCGTCCGTAAACTTCTGAATTGCAGAAACTGCCTTCATATCCATTCTGGATCTCCTTTTAAATCTCATGACTTTGTCATGAGTGGGTGGTGATTATTTCCGCAGCAATTCCATCAGGCTGCTGGACATTTTCCGGGTTTGTTCAAAAACTTTCAGATTGGCTTCATAGCTGCGCTGCGCTTCACGGGCGTCACCGAGCTCAATCATAAGGTCGACATTGGAACCGTCGTAGTATCCGCTCTCGTCAGCCATCGGATGCGACGGATCGTAAACGCGCTCGGCCGCACTCTGATCGAGGCGCACAGGTCCTGTTTCGACTTCGGACACTCCTCTGCCGCCGTTGAAGGCCGTTTCAAATGAGATCAGCTTACGCCTGTAACCGGGCGTATCCGCGTTGGAGATGTTCTCCGCAAGATGGCGCAGGCGGGTTGCCTGAGCCCGCAGGCCGCTGGTTGTAACATCCAGTGATTTAGAAAATTCGCTCATGATTAACCTCTGTTTACGACCGGCTGAGGGTGGCGCGCAGGATCGTCATCGACGATTTATAGATCGCCAGAGCACGGTCATGCTGGCGTCTGGCATCCAGCGATTTCAGCATTTCGTTTTCGAGAGAAACTGTGTTGCCATTAGGTGCGGCTGGTCCCGATTTATCCTGAACGGGTTCGGGCATGCTGCCTGTGGCGGCGCCGTTGAGATGTCGCGCGCGCGTTGAAAGCTGTCCGGCCTGCCCGCCGGGGACAGGACCGTCCTGATAAGTTTCCGCAAACGGAATGACGCGACGCGCTTTAAACCCCGGCGTATCAGAATTTGCGACGTTCTGAGCAGCAACCGCCTGGCTGTGACCGGCATGCACGGCCATTGCGTGCGCCATTCTGAAGACATCAAGTTTTTCAAACATCGGGGCTTCTCCCTCGTGTGATTTCATCAAGACTTAACTCTGATTCCTTTAGAAAGAGTGTGCGCAGACAAAAGGATCGATATGACAAAGCACATTCCTTTCGACGGGCTCACAGCTCAGATCACTGAACTGAACCCGGTGCGTGCCATCGGGCGCGTGGTGCGTGTCGAAGCGGGTCTGATCCATGTCTCAGGGCTTGGCGGCAAGGCCCGGATCGGCGATCTGGCTGTTGTATACAGGCATGGCGAGCCCCTCTCCGGAGAGGTTTTGCAGCTTGATGATGGCCTGCTGGTTCTCCTGCCTGATCAAAGTCCGGACGGCGTCGCGCTCAATGATCGCACCGCGCTTTTGCAGGCCCGCGGTATTGCGCCCGCTGATTCCTGGATCGGGCGGATCATTGATCCGTTCGGTAATCCGATTGACGGAAAACCGCTGCTGCGCGGCGCGCTTTCAAGGAAATTGCGTAATCCGCCTCCCGCTGCTGCCAGCCGGCGCGCGATGGGTACGCGTCTGCATACGGGAATGGCCGTGCTGAATACAATGCTTCCGGTGGTCGAGGGTCAGCGCGTCGGACTTTTTGCGGGGTCAGGCGTCGGCAAGTCCAGTTTACTGGGGCACCTCGCTCAGAATATGAGCGCCGATGTGGTTGTAATCGCGCTTGTCGGAGAGCGAGGTCGTGAGTTGCGCCATTTCATTGAGGAGGTTCTTGGCCCGGAGGGTCTCAGGCGTTCTGTCGTGATCTGCGCAACATCCGATCAGTCACCACTGACGCGGCGACGATGCGCCTGGGCCGGAATGTCAGTCGCTGAGCATTTCCGCGACAAGGGTTACTCTGTGTTGTTTCTCGCCGATTCGATCACACGTTTCGCAGAAGCACACCGCGAAGTGGCTGTGGCAGCGGGTGAAGCGCCTGTACTCCGGGGATTTCCACCTTCAACCGCGCAACTGATTATGTCGCTGTGCGAACGAGCCGGGCCAGGGCGCGACACCCAGGGCGACATCACCGCTGTCTTCAGTGTTCTTGTTGCAGGTTCAGACATGGAGGAACCTGTGGCAGATATTCTGCGTGGTGTTCTTGATGGTCATATTGTGCTTGACCGGGAGATAGCAGAACGCGGCAGGTACCCAGCGATTGATGTTCTTAAATCGGTTTCAAGAAGCCTGCCTGCCGCTGCAACCGCTGATGAAAACGAATTGCTGGTACGCGCGCGGAAGATGCTGTCAGTATACGAGCAGAATGCAATGATGATCCGCGCGGGTCTTTATGCAGCTGGCAGCGATCCGGAAACGGATGCAGCGGTGCAGATCTGGTCAGAACTGGACGGTTTTCTTGCCCGCGTCGAAAAACAGGATATCCGGAACAGTTTCACTCAGCTGGAAATTATCCTGCGTCGTGCGCGGCAAACCGGGGCAGGGTTCGGTCGGGCATCCACGCGGCAGGGAACCTGATCCCCGCGACATTCAGCTTTGCAGCAGTGTCAGTGCGATTGCAGCGGGAGACGTAGTCGCAGAAAATGCGTCGATCTGCGATCTGGTCAGGTATCTTTGTATCAGGTCCTCAATCACCGCAGAATCTGAAAAGCGATTGACGTTGTCGTCACCAAATGCTGCTCTCGCTCTTTCCTTGAAAACTGAAAGTTGCTGTTCGATATCAACCTGTCCAAATTCAGAAGGGAGGTTGAATGCCTTTTCAAAGAGAGCACGAAGAGGCGGTTCCCCGAGTATTGTGAACCATTTCGCATCATTTGACATATCGTTGAGTGGAAAAGGTTCAAGATCGAATTTTCTTTCGCTGATGATCAGCTGACCCGTGAAGCCGGCATCTTCGGGCACACTGAAATTCTGCTGAATGTAGCGATCAATTACAACGTCAGGAAAACTGGTACGGGTCGTCTGGCGATCCTCGGCAATTCCAAAACCAAACGCTCTGGCAAATTCAGCATAAGCCGGGTTTTTCAGCTGATTTGCGAGTGCAATGTCAGCGATACTACCTTGCGAGAGCACACTCTCAATTTTTTTCAGGGTCTCGTTTTCCGGAGTCTCAACAGTTGGCTCGAAATTCACGATCTCGTCATAGTCTTCGCCGAGACCAAAAGCCTCAAGAGAGAACTTCAACAGGCGCTGATCGGACAGGAGGTCTTCAACAGTCAGAACTGAGGAGATATTACTTTCAAAATACTGAGTGTCGTCCGTAATTGTGACCACGTACTCATCAATGGAAGCGGAAACCAGTTCCGCTGCGACACGTTCAGGAGGTTTAACCGCCGGACTGGCGAGCTCAGCCAATGTACGCTGCGCATACAGAGCCACACGCATACTGTCATCCTGCTGACCCGCAGCAACCTCGAAGCTGTTGGCAAAGTATTTTGAGATCAGCCGGTCTGTAAATGCCTGAGTGCCGACCGGGGTTGTTTCTCCTGGTCCGAACCCGAAGGATTCCACGAACTCGGAGTATCTCCGGTCAGAGAAGCGGTTAGCAAGTGCATCATCATTAACCGAACCCTCTTCCAGCATCTTCTGAACAAAAAAACGGTTTTCAATATCATCCTGAAGACCAAAGGCACCTAAGGCAACTTCCAGAAGCCTCCGGTCTGAAACAAGCTCTCTGGCAGTTTGAACATTTGTAATATTTTCGGCAAAGTACTCAGCTATACGAGACTGCTGAGGTGCTTCCGAGAAAGTCCTGATCTGGGAATCATAGGTGCGCTGGAGGAAGCTCCAGCCCGCAATGCCGGAAGCCGGGATGACAGGTTGAAACATCAGCCGGTCCGCGCGGCAAGCAGCCGTTCCTCTCGCGGGATAAGTGCGCGCAGCGCTTTAAGCGCCCTGTAATGCTGTTTCTCAACCAGACCTTTCGTCGCTTCAGCAAGCACATTCCGGCTGTCGGTGTCGGTAAAAACCTGACTAAGCTCTTCTATCTGACGCAGAAGAGGCAGGTGAGCATCATCAGGGCTTTTATCGCCTGAAAGAACCAGTTGCATCGCAAAGCATGCACGTCGTACCGGAGTTTTTGCATCTTCCGGATGGATCGCGTCCCGAAGACGCAGGATGTTCGCGTCCGGAGTCATAATTGATAGCCTGCTGCGTCTGTCGCCGTTTTCAATGACCACACCGTTGATAAGGACGCGCTCTTTCGGGCTGAGTTTAAGAACAAGACCCGTCATGTGATGTTTCCTTCGGTCCTCAGTCCGATCAGAATTGCCGCATTGATTTCCAAAAGGGGGACTGCGCTTTCCTGCTTTCTCAAAACTTTGAGGGTATGCGACCGGGTAAAATCAGCAAGGTAGGCGATGCGCGCTTTCAGTTCATCCGGCAACAGATTTTCCGGCTGAACGGCATCAATACCCAGCGTGGTCCACAACTTATTATTTTCGTGAAGAGCATTTGCGAGAGCGATGAAATCGTCTTTCTCAATGGCTGCTTTCAACCTGTGTGATATCCGCGCGATTACCTCGTATTCAGTGCTGCGGGATGTTCGTGTCGGAGCATTTACCGGGGAGTAAGCTTGCTGGGCCTGAGCATATGCGTTCACAGTAAATCCTTTGCACTAATCGTCACTAAATGATGCCTGAGGGCCCTGAATCCAGGGCCCTCAGAATGATGTCGTTACCGGAACAGCGACAGGATTGTCTGTGGCGCCTGGTTGGCGATCGACAGAGCCTGAACACCGAGCTGCTGCTGCGTCTGCAGAGCCTGAAGCTTCGCAGAAGCTGCTTCCATATCTGCGTCAACAAGCGCGCCAATGCCGGACGTCAGCAGGTCGGTCAGTTTACCGACGAACTCGCTCTGCGTATCGATCTGACGACCACCGGAACCAAGAGCTGCCGCAGTGTCGATCGATGTCTGGATCAGCGATTCCACCTTAGCCAGAGCATCCGACGCACCGTTCTCTGTCGAAACGTCGATCGCGCTCAGAGACTGCAGTGCGCCAGCGCGTTCATTGCCGTCCGTCGCAGAAGTCTGAACGTTGACGGTGAAGGAGATCGTATTGGTGCCACCAACATAGTCTCCTGCAGTGAAAGCAAAACCGGTCGCGTTTGCTGCAAGCGAGATATCAGCGTCAAACTCGCCCTGTTCAGCAACCCATACGTCGAACGCAGCTTTAAGACCCGCTCCGATGTCTTCCGCAGTGTCACCTTCCTGAGCTACATAAAGGATGTCGTCTGCTGCCGCTGTCGCCAGACCGGCATAAGTACCGGCTGCTGCGGAGATCACCATGTTGTAGCCCACGCCAGTTACATCAGTACCGGTTGCGGTACCGTCCTGTGCGACGACTGTAACATTTGTAGCTGTAGTTGCAGCTGCAGCAACAATTGCTGCACCACCGTTGGCACCACCAGCAACCTGCGCGGCATCACCAGCAAGGCTTGCCTTTTCCGCGCTCAGGTTTGACCGTGCAATGACGATTTCGCCTGACGTGACTGTTCCGTCTCCGGCACGGTCAAGTGAAGACAGGATATTCGAAGTCTGGTCTTCGGTGGCCTTGCCGTCATCGTTAAGCAGGTTAAGACCGTTGAACTGAGCGGCGCCTACGATGGAATCGATCTGGCTGGTCAGCGCTTCAATGTCTGTCTGGATCTTGGCACGATCAACGTTCTCTTCCTGGGCGTTGACGATTTTGCCTTTGATTTCAGTCAGGAGGTCTGTGATTGTTTCAGCACCGTTCAGTGCAACGCCAACCGTCGCCTGACCCAACGCCAGAGAGTCAGAGATGGCTTTGAAACCTTCAACATCCGAGGACATCACTTTCGAGATGGCCCAGACTGCCGCGTTATCTTTTGCGCTTTCGACGGTTTTGCCGGTAGAAATTTCGCTCTGAACTTTGCCGAGGTTCATGTTGATCGACTTCAGAGTCTGCAGCGCGACCATCGCGCTGTTGTTCGTAAGAATACTGGACATTCATTAGTTCCTTTGATCATGCACGCTTTACGTGTGTTGTGCCCGGCCAGAACTTTGGCCGTTTGAAACTGTCTTTCTGACCAATGCAGTCGCCCTCTTTGAGGCGAAGCGCCATCCGGGATCGGATGCAGCGCCAACATGCACATTCAAAGGCTAATGAAATGCTAAATGAGCTCTGTCGCTGTTCTTTGCTTTTTAGACAAATTCCGGCTTCACGCGCGCTTCTCGACAGACTTGTCTGCCACCATATCGATGGTTTTACGAACACCTTTCTCATCGTATGTGTCGAGAGAACGGCGTACCCGCCGCAAGGCCGCAAGCCGTTCCGCTACCGATCGGATGCCTGCCAGAGCACTGTCCAGAAGAACCTGATTGCGCCGGACTTTTTTATCGAGCTGCTGCAGAGACTGCGCCTCGCCCTCCTCCAGAACGGACAGAGCGTCGATCAGGGTCTCTTTGGTTTCCAGAAGGCGGGCGACATGATCAAGATTACCTTCCAGAAGCGCCGTTTTCTCTTCATCGAGGAGATCGTCAAGCGCGTCAAAAATGCGGTGAAATTCGTCTTCAGCCATCGTTTTTCTCCTTCAGTGCCTGATAGATTGATTCGCTGAGCCCGATACCTCCGGCGCGGACCATTTCGAGCGCCTGTTCCTGCAACAGAAATGATGAAAACTGATCTTCTCCGGCGCCACCGCCGAAGTGCTCACTGGTTTTGCCAAGTCCCGCCGATTTAAGCATTTCTGCAAGAAATCCGGCTTCGAGTTTCTCGGCCGCAGCGCGCAGGCGCTGGTCTTGCGAGACGGTTGGCGTGGATGGCGGCGCCACGGGAGTGATCGGGGGCATGCGAGGTGTCTCCAATTGCAGGTAATTTTCTGCAGAATGCCCGCAACGGGTAAAGATGCGGTAACTAAAGACGTTCATAAAGCGGGCAGGAAACGGAAGAACTCCGGAGAGGCCAATGCTAGATAACCCGCTGATACCGACCGCCGCGAAAACATCGCGATCAGAAACAACTGCTGCGCGCGCGACCCCTTCTGACAAGCCCGCGAAGGAAAGCAAGAACGGGGAATTTGAAAAAGAAATAGCCGCTCAGACCGAGGAAGATGAAGCCTCCGCGCAAAAGGGCGGAACCGAGGAGACGTCGCCCGCCGGTGCGAAGAACGAAGCACGGAAAACAGCCGTCGGCGACGGTGAGGGCAGCGAGACCGACGGAATTCTTACGGACCTGGTCGATGAACAACCGGAGGAACCGGACGATACCGTGAACGTGCGGGCCCCCGTTCCGGAAGACCCTCCGGAAGCCCCGGTAATACGCAGAAAAACAACGACTGAACTTGCCGTATTACAACAGGCAAGACCCGGTATTCCGGAAAAACCGGTGCTTGATAGTAATCGTACGGTTTCAGCTGAAATCATGCCAAGGACTGGCTCTGCTGAGCAAAACGAGGTTCGAGGTGCGGACGCGCTACCAGCCGGTGCCGCAACTCGGCAGAACCCGCCGGGTAGCCCGGTCCAGTCTGCTGACCAGAGACCGGATGATCCCCGGATCCGGGTGCAAAATCAAAACGCCGCCACTGTCTCTGCCAGCCTGTCTGCACCAGCTGCCAGCGCACCTGCACACGAATCCGCACGCCTCGCCGTTCCCGGCCCTCCAGCAACTGTTGCCTCCGAAAAGCCTGGTCGCCGGTCAGAAAAACTCCGGACATCTGACGCAGATGCACGTGCCATGCCAGCACCTGCCGAAGCGCGCGCCGAGATGCGTAGCACGGTCTCTGCCATCGCAATGCGGCCCGCTAACCCTGCGCTGATGCAGGTAAATCAGGTCGGCGCACAGGATAATCCCGACCTTATGACGCCCATCGTTCAGGATGCCGACAGCGCCACGCAATGGGATCCGCGTGTAGCGGGTTCGTCAACTGCTCAGCAGGCGCTTCTGCGCGCGGAAACGCCCGGGATGATCGGGCGCCAGATGGCCGAAGCGTTGCACAGGCTGCCGGATCGACCGGTTGAACTGGCACTCAGCCCCCGGGAACTTGGCAATGTCCGGATGACCATCTCGGCTGGGGAAGGATCTATTACAGTCAACGTTCTCGCGGAACGCCCGGAAACACTCGATCTGATGCGTCGCAACATTGATGAACTGGCCAGAGAGTTTCAGGCACTTGGTTTCGACACGATCAGCTTTGCCTTTTCCGAAGGGCAACAACAGACGAATGACGACCACAGCGATGACGCCCCCCTGCTGACCGGAACAGATGCTGAAGATCGCTCAGATTCTGCAGAAACAGCAAACACACCTGTCAGACTGGTGGAGACTACCGGTCTTGACCTGCGGCTTTAGGAGACAAAGATGAACGTTACACAAACCCAACCGACACAGACTGCGGCACCAACGCCGGCAGTCGCGGGCAGCACCGCTGTCATCTCATCAGATTTTGAGACGTTTCTGCAGATGCTGACGGCCCAGGCCCGGTATCAGGATCCGCTTGAACCGATTGACTCCTCAGAATATGCCGCCCAGCTGGCGCAGTTTTCGATGGTTGAACAACAGGTTCTCTCAAACGACCTGCTGACCGCTCTCGGCGATCAGCTGGGAGCAGGAAACATCGCTCAGATGGCCGGGTGGATCGGAATGGAAGCGCGGACAACGGCAGCGGTTGCCTTTGAGGGGTCTCCGCTGACCATAATTCCGAAAGCTGACCCGGGCGCCGAAGAGGCCGTTCTCGTCGTGCTGAACGAAACAGGCGAAGAAGCGCAACGTTCACAGATCGCAACAGACGGCGAACCGCTCGAGTGGGCCGGTGTTACCGCGGGCGGTGACCCGTTGCCGCCAGGCAATTACCGGTTCATTGTCGAAAGCCGGACGGCCGGAGAAGTGACCGCCACATCAGCGGCCGAGACCTATGCCCGCATTACAGAAGCACGCCGGGAAGCAGGTGGTACGATGCTGATCCTTCAGGGCGGTTCCGCCGTTACCACAGCAGATGTTGCAGCTCTCAGAGAGCCTCCGGGGACGAGTGACCTCTGATCAGAGATCAGCGAGCGCGAACCCGGCGTAAACCGCAGGCATCAGAACCCGGCGCTTTGACCCCAGCGGAAACTTCCGCAACGGGCTCCGTAAAGCCACGGGGTAAACTGCCGGGGAAACGCCCCTGATCAGGTCGCCAAGGATAGCGCCTGACAAACTGCCCATTGCAACCCCGTTGCCGTGGTAGCACATCCCGGCCCACATTCCGGGATGATCGGGCACCGGCCCGACATAGGGCAGACGATCACGCGCGAGACAGACCATGCCTGACCAGCTGCCTGCATTTTCGACACGGCGCCAGGCCGGGAACATCTCTTCGAAATGGCGCCTGACACGCCGTCGGGCGCGGGCTTCCGTGCCCGGACCTGCCAGCAGCCCGCCCCGCGTTCCGAAAAGAAACCTGCGATCAGGCATCAGCCTGAAGTAATGCAGCAGATTACGGGTGTCATAACTCATCTGGTCAGAGGTCCACCCCTGCGCGTCAAGCTCCTGTTCCGTCAGCGGCCGGGTGACCATGACCGTCGACTGCGTCGGCATGTACCGCCCCGCAATCCAACCGGGCAGATCCTCAGACGTGTAGCCGTTAGTTGCGATCACGACCTGATCTGCACGCACTTCGGCAGCCCCGGTGGACACACGATACTCCCCCCTCGCACCCGAGATATTCTGTGCGCGCGTGTCGTGATATATTTTCGCGCCTGCCACTTCGGCTGCTGTGGCAAGAGCCGAAACATACTTTCGCGGGTTCAGACCGAACCCCAGCGGATTGGTCAGGCCACCGGCAAATGAGCCACCCATGCCAAGCCGCACAAGATCCCGTTCGTCGTGGAATTCCGGAATGACCCCGTAATCCTCTTCGATGTGCCTGGCTTCTTTTCGCAGATCGTCCAGATCCCGGGCGCGGACAGCAAGCTGAGTCTCGCCGGACGAATGCCTGTCCACATCAACGTCGAGACGTTTTACCAGATCGGAAACAAAGGCAACGGCGGCCTTTTCAGTCTGCCGCCATTCTTTGCGACCTTCCACGCCAAACCTTTGTTCAAGCTTTGGATTTCCGATTTTTGCACCGCCCAGACAGCAGAACCCGCCGTTACGTCCCGATGCGCCCCAGCCGATATGCCCGGCCTCAATAACGCAGACGCTCACACCATGCTCAGCCAGTCTCAATGCGGTTGAAAGCCCGGTAAATCCCGCACCGATGACGACCACATCCGTTGTGATTTCTCCACGTGCTGACGGGCGGTCGGCGATGTCACAGGTCTGGTCCCACCAGCATCCGTCGCGCGGTCCCGGGCCGTAAGTATATTCAGGAAAAATCCGTCTCATTACGCCCGGGCTGCATCGCGTTCGTCGCGTTTCTGACGCAATGCATTGCGCTTGGAAATCAGCGATGCACCAATCACGCCAACCGTAACGATGCCGATCATAATCGTGGACAATGCGTTAATTTCGGGAGAGACCCCGAGACGTACCGCAGAGAAGATTTTGATCGGCAATGTCGTCGCGGCAGGGCCCGCGGTAAACGAAGCGATCACCAGATCATCGAGGCTGAGAGTGAACGCGAGGAGCCATCCGGCAATCACCGCAGGGGCAATAATCGGCAGGGTAACAAGGCGGAAGGCATCGAACCCGGAACAGCCCAGATCGAGAGCGGCTTCTTCCAGCGACCGGTCAAAGCTGAGCAACCGCGAGGAGACAACTACGGAGACATAGCACATCGAAAACGTCGTATGGGCCAGCACGATTGTCAGCACTCCCCGGTCGAGCCCGATCCCGATAAACAGCAAAAGCAGCGACAATCCTGTAATCACCTCCGGCATCACAAGAGGCGCATAAATCATGCCGGAGAACAGTGTGCGTCCCAGAAACCGCCCGCCCCGGACCAGCACGTAGGCGGCCATCGTGCCAAGCACTGTGGCCAGAGTTGAGGAGAGAACCGCAACTTTGACCGTGACCCAGGCGGCATCAAGGAAGGCTTCGTTCCGGAGAAGTTCGCCATACCATTTCGTCGAGAACCCGGCCCAGACGGTGACGAGTTTGCTCTCGTTGAAGGAATAAGTGATGAGGATCACCATCGGCAGATACAAAAACGCGAACCCGATGGTCAGAGAAGTAATGTTGAACCAGCTCAGCCTGTTCATTGCTCCGCCTCCGCCTGTTTCTGCTGGTTGCGCTGAAAGAGTACGATCGGAATGATCAGGATCAGCAGCAGGATGACGGCAACTGCGCTTGCGACCGGCCAGTCGCGGTTGTTGAAGAACTCTTCCCAGAGCACTTTACCGATCATCAGCGTGCCGGAGCCTCCGAGCAGCGACGGAATGACAAATTCACCCAGCGCCGGGATGAACACAAGAAAGCTGCCGGCGACAATACCGTTCTTCGAAAGCGGAATGGTAACCAGCCAGAATGCCTGCATCCGCGAGCAGCCGAGGTCTTCGGCCGCCTCGATCAGCGAGCCGTCGAGGCGGTCGAGAGCTGCATATATCGGCAGGATCATAAAGGGCAGATAGGTGTAAACGATGCCGATATAGACGGCGGTGTTCGTGTTCAGAATGGTCAGCGGCTCACCGATGAGGCCGGTCCAGAGCAGGAACTGGTTGAGAAACCCTTCCTGACTGAGAATGCCCATCCAGGCGTAGACCCGGATCAGAAACGACGTCCAGAACGGCAGGATCACCAGCATCATCAGCGTGGGGCGCCATTCTTCGGGTGCACGCGCCATGCCATAGGCCATCGGATACCCGACCAGCAGCGTCAGGAACGTCGACAAAAGTGCGATCTTCAGCGAGCTGAGATAGGCTTTCCAGTAAAGATCATCAGAAGCCAGAAAGGCGAAATTCTCAAAATCCAGCGCTTTGAAAAACGGCACGATGCCATCGTCCAGTGTCGGCGTATAGGGCGGGATGGAGAGCTCAATATCCGACAGGGAAATCTTGAGCACGATGATAAAGGGCACCAGAAAGAGGGCCAGCAGCCAGGCATAGGGAACGGCTATCAGGACAAAACGCTGCATCAGCAGGTCTCCGTACGCGCAAGGGGATCACCTGAGGTCATTGTGGCAGCAGAACTCCCGCTGTGGCTGTCCAGCTGATCCAGACTGTGTCTTCCCAGGTGAAGGTCCGGCGGGAAACACGACGGGTGTTGGCGGCCTGTGCCTTGACGATCTGTCCGCCGGGCAGTTCGACGTGGTAAGTCGAGATGTTACCCAGATAAGCGATGTCCAGCACTTTGCCTTCTACGGCGTTGTCCGCTTCCGCCGGGCGCTCGGCACTGATGGCGATTTTCTCAGGTCGGACCGCAAGATGGCAGCTCTGATCCTCTGAAAACGGGCGTTCGGAGGCAGCAATCAGCGGCGCTGTATTATCTGCCCAGCTGATCTCATACCGTTCGTTCCCGACAGGCTTTGCGGTGCCTTTGATGATGTTCACATCACCGATGAAATCAGCAACATAGACACTGTTGGGCACTTCGTAGATATGCTCAGGCGTTGCCACCTGAATGACGCGGCCCTCATCCATGACGGCGACACGGCTTGCCACCGTCATCGCCTCTTCCTGATCGTGGGTAACGATCACGAATGTCGTGCCGGTTTTCTCCTGTATATCCATCAGTTCAAACTGCGTGGCCTGACGCAGTTTTGCGTCCAGCGCGCCGAGCGGTTCGTCCAGCAACAAAAGTTTCGGTGCTTTGGCAAGGCTGCGCGCAAGCGCCACCCGCTGGCGCTGACCGCCTGAGATCTGATGGGGTTTGCGGGCGGCAAATTTCTCCAGCCGCGTCAGTTTGAGCATTTCGGCCACGCGGTCATCGATGTCATGCTTGGGCATATCGCCGCGGCGCAGACCGAAAGCGATGTTTTCGTAAACGCTCAGATGCGGGAAAAGCGCATAGGACTGGAACATCATGTTCACTGCGCGTTTGTTCGGCGGCACCGGGGCAATATCGTGACCCGCAAGCTCGATGACACCGCGGGTTGGCGCTTCGAAACCTGCCAGCATGCGCATCATGGTGGTTTTCCCGCAGCCCGACGGACCGAGCAGGGCAAAGAATTCCTTTTCATAGATGTCGAGTGTCAGGTCATCGATCGCCGTGAAATCACCGAATTTCTTGGTGACTGACTTGAACCGGATCAGCGGTTTTTCGTCGGGATCGTTCCAGGGGGCAAAGTCGCTTTCCGGCACGGTGCATCCTCATTTTGCCCGGACTACGGGCTGATGTAAAAAGGGCAGCGCGTTGCGGCGCTGCCCTGTCGTGCCGGGCTCAGGTGCCCGATTTGATCCTGGTCCACAGACGGGTCACGACCCGCTGCACCTTCGCCGGATAGGGCGTGGTTGTGTAGAGATTTTCCAGCGTTGCCTCATCCGGGTAAATCGCCGGGTCGCCGATCACGTCTTCGGCCAGCAGCGGCATGGAAGCCTCATTGCCGTTCGCATAGTAAACATAGTTCGACGCATCGGCCATGTTCTGAGCGTCCATGATGAAGTTCAGGAAAACGTGTGCCGCATCGGGGTTCGGAGCGTCTGTCGGAATGGCCATCTGGTCAAACCACATCAGCGCGCCCTCGCTGGGTGCGTTATACACGATTTCGACGCCGTTATCGGCCTCTGCCGCACGGTCGCGCGCCTGGAGGATGTCACCCGACCAGCCGAAGGCCACGCAGATGTCGCCGTTTGCCAGCGCGTTGATATACTCAGAGCTGTGGAATTTCTGCACATAAGGACGCACGGCCATCAGCACTTCTTCTGCTTTGGCGATAACGTCAGGGTCATGGCTGTCAGGGTCTTCGCCAATATACTTCAGCGCCGCCGGGATCATCTCAGTCGGCGCATCAAGGAAGTGGACGCCACATTCCGCGAGTTTTTCCATGCTCGAAGGCTCAAAAATCAGGCTGAGCGAGCCGACGGGTGCATCCGCGCCGAGCAGTTCCTGCACCTTGCCAAGATTGGCGCCAATGCCGGTGGTGCCCCACATGTAGTTAATCGAATAAGCGTTGTCGGGATCATACTGCAGGGTCCGGGCTTCGACGGTGTCCCACATATTTTCGAGGTTGGGCAGCTTCGACGGATCAAGCTTCTGGAACGCGCCGGCCGCGATCTGGCGCTGCAGGAAGGTGCCGGACGGCACAACGACGTCATAGCCGGAACCGCCGGCGAGCATTTTGGTTTCGAGCACTTCGTTGCTGTCAAAAACGTCATAGATCAGGTCGATGCCGGTTTCGGCCTCAAACTTTTCGAGGAGGGCTTCGTCGATATAGTCGGACCAGTTGTAGACCCGGACTTCTTCGGCAACAGCACCCGTGGCTGCGAGCGCCGCAACAGCGCTGCTCATGATGAGCTTGTTCATAGATAACTCCCGTTGGTGATGACCGGGTTATTCCCGGCTTGGATTTAATTTGATCAAGTTTTGCCTCAGCAGGCAAGATGCAATATGCTTTCATGTGATCAAAGCCTGTGCAAGAGAAGTGATCGTAACTGCCAGAACCGAAGAGGGACAATCAGACTGTTATGCTTAAAGAACAGGCGTCCGGTGACAAAATGACCATGGCCAAGCAGCCCGCGCACCAGTCGGTGTACCGGCGTTTGCGGACCGGCATTCTTTTCGGGGATCTGGCGCCAGGCCAGGCGGTAACAATCAAGGGGCTCACGGAAGAGCTTGCTGCCGGCATGACACCGGTGCGCGAAGCAATCCGCCGGCTGACATCCGAAGGGGCGCTGAGCATGCTGGGCAACCGTCGGGTGATAGTGCCTGAGCTGACAGAGAAATGCATCGAACAGCTTGATTTTATGAGGCAATCCCTTGAGCCGGAACTGGGCCGCCGCGCGGCTCAACGCATGACGACAGAGACTTTGGATGAGCTGAAAAGTATCGATGATACCCTCAATCAGGCCATTTCCCAAGGTGATATCAAAGGATATCTGACCCATAATTACCGGTTCCATGCGCGTCTTTATGCCAGTGCGGATGCGCCGGTTCTTGCGGATACGACAGACCGTTTATGGCTGAAATTCGGACCATCACTCAGGGTTGTATGCGGGCGTTATGGCACGCTCAATCTGCCGGACAAGCATGCAGAGATGATCAGCGCACTCGAAACGGGCGATGCGCAGGCCACAGCGACGGCGCTGGCCGAGGACGTTCATCAGGGGATGCTGCAGGTGCGCGAGGCTCTGCAGGCCACCCGGAACTGACACCGATTCGATTGACCCGCCCGGAATTTGATCATATTCTGCATTGCAAAAGTGCGGATGCTCCTTCTCTCCAGCAGAAAGAAAACTGATGACGATGATCACCAACCACATGCCCACCGCGGAACTCCAGGCGATTGATGCGGCGCATCACATGCATCCGTTCACCACAAACGATGAGCTGGCAGAGCAGGGCGCACGGGTCATCACGCGGGCCAAAGGTGTTTTTCTGACGGACAGCGAAGGCAACGAAATCCTCGACGGGATGGCTGGTCTGTGGTGCGTGAACATCGGCTACGGACGCACCGAGATGGCCGAGGTTGCCGCCCGTCAGATGACGGAACTGCCTTATTACAATACGTTTTTCAAAACGACACATGTGCCGGCGATCGCGCTGTCTCAGGAAATTGCGCGGCTGGCTC
The DNA here is from genome assembly GCA_965365545.1 of uncultured Roseobacter sp. Taxonomy (GTDB): domain Bacteria; phylum Pseudomonadota; class Alphaproteobacteria; order Rhodobacterales; family Rhodobacteraceae; genus Roseobacter. The sequence goes on from CBDUCB010000007.1 coordinate 26,179, forward strand.
CCGAGGGCATGAACAATGTCTTTTTCGCCGGCTCAGGCTCCGAGGCCAACGACACCAACATCCGCATGGTCCGCACCTACTGGGCGGAGAAAGGCAAGCCGTCGAAATCGCATATCATCAGCCGGAAGAATGCCTATCACGGCTCGTCGATGGGCTCAGGCAGCCTTGGTGGCATGACATACATGCACGCGCAGGGCGGCATGCCGATTCCCGGCATCCACCACATCGGCCAGCCCGACTGGTGGGCCGAAGGCGGTGACATGAGCCCCGGGGAATTCGGTCTCGCCCGGGCCCGTGAGCTTGAAGAAAAAATCGAAGAACTGGGTGAAGACAACGTTGCGGCCTTCATCGCAGAGCCTGTTCAGGGCGCGGGCGGGGTCATCATTCCGCCGGAGACATACTGGCCCGAGATTCAGCGGATCTGCGACAAATACGAGATCCTGCTGATCGCTGACGAAGTTATCTGCGGTTTCGGGCGCACCGGAAACTGGTTCGGCAGCCAGACCTTCGGCATTCGCCCGCACATCATGACAATCGCAAAGGGGCTGAGCTCCGGCTATCAGCCGATCGGCGGCTCGGTAGTCTGTGACGAGGTCGCCTCGGTGATCGGCGCGACGGAGTTCAACCACGGCTACACCTATTCAGGCCATCCGGTTGCCTCCGCTGTTGCCCTCAAAAACCTGCAGATTCTGCAGGATGAAAACATCCTCGATCACGTACGGAACACTGCGGGTCCTGCTTTCCGCGCGGGGCTCGAAGGTCTGGCGGATCACCCGCTGGTTGGCGGCGCAAGCGTCATCGGCCTGATGGGGTCGCTGCCGCTGACACCGCATAAAGAAAGCCGCGCGAAATTCGCAGGCGAGGCCGGTGCGATCGGCCTGATGTGCCGCGAGCGCTGCTTTGCCAATAATCTCGTGATGCGCCATGTGGGCGACCGGATGGTGGTTTCGCCGCCGCTGGTGATCACGCCCGACGAGATCGACATCTTTATGGAACGCGCCCGCAAAGCGCTGGATGAAACCTGGCAGAAAGCGGACAAAGAGGGGTTGCTGAAAGCGGCATCCTGACGCAGCGGTGTAGAGAATCACCCCGGAAACAACCCGGTAACATCCCCCGGCATTGCACAAATCTACCGGAAATTTTCCTGATTTCGCACGAAGCAGGTGCAAACAGGCCCGTTTCCGGGCGTATTTATGCGCGTTTAACGTGAAGCGCGGTGAAACGGGCGCTCTGTAAGTTAACTGCTTGCTCTGAGGGCGCGCTGTCGTGTTACCCTGTGCGCGAATAAGGCGTAAATCGCCGGGGAACAAACGGGGAGCCACACGTGGCAACTAACACTACCGCAGACGCGTTCGTCGAATTCGAGCGCGTTCAGAAAAGCTATGACGGGGAAAATCTCGTCGTCAAAGATCTCAACCTTTTCATGCCCAAAGGCGAGTTCCTCACGATGCTGGGGCCATCGGGATCAGGAAAAACCACCTGTCTGATGATGCTGGCCGGCTTTGAGACCGCAACGCACGGCGACATTCGCCTCGACGGGCAATCGATCAACAATATCCCGCCCCACAAACGCGGCATCGGCATGGTATTTCAGAACTATGCGCTTTTCCCGCATATGACGGTCGCGGAAAACCTGTCTTTCCCTCTGGAAGTCCGCAAGATGGGTAAATCCGACCGGGAGGCGAAAGTGAAGCGCGCCCTCGACATGGTGCAGATGGGGGCTTTCGGCGGACGCCGGCCCTCACAGATGTCCGGTGGCCAGCAGCAGCGTGTGGCCCTTGCCCGCGCCCTGGTTTTTGAACCGGAACTGGTTCTCATGGATGAGCCGCTCGGCGCGCTGGACAAACAACTGCGCGAAACGCTGCAGTTCGAGATCACCAACCTCGCACACGAGCTCGGCATTACAGTGGTTTATGTGACGCACGACCAGACCGAAGCGCTGACCATGTCCGACCGCGTTGCCGTTTTTGACGATGGTCGTATTCAGCAGCTTGCCCCGCCCGATAAGCTCTATGAGGAACCGGAAAACAGCTTCGTGGCGCAGTTCATCGGCGAGAACAACACGCTTGAAGGCGTGGTCAAAGAGATCAAAGGCGACAGCTGCCTTGTGGAACTGGATGGTGGCGAGGTGATCGACGCCAAGCCTGTCAACGTGCAGAAAGCAGGCGACCGGACACGCGTCTCAATCCGCCCTGAGCGTGTGGAATACAACAAAAACCGCCTTAGCCCGGATGCGCATACGCTGAAAGCTGAGGTTCTGGAATTTATCTATATGGGTGACATCTTCCGGACCCGCCTCAAGGTGGCGGGTACCAATGAATTTGTCATCAAAACGAGAAACGCTCCCGATGTGGAGCGTCTTGTCCCGGGCCAGCAGATCGAAATCGGCTGGCTTCCGGAAGACTGCCGCGCGCTGGACGCCTGACGTCCGGTCGCCGGAACTTTCGTGTTGCCTGATGGCTGCACGATTACAGAAAAGACGGCGGTCAGACCCGTTGCCACTGTCTTAAAATTTCACCAACGGGATAAAAAACTGGGAGACTATAAATGAAACTCACCAAGACGCTGATGGCATCGACAGCGCTGACTGTTGCGGCCGGTATGGCCACCGCCGATGGCCACATGGCAAATGAAATGACAATCGTAAGCTGGGGTGGCGCATACTCCAACTCGCAGCAGAAAGCCTATCACGACCCCTATATGGAAAAGACGGGCGTCAACATTATCAACGATTCGTCGTCTTCTGAAGCGGTCGCAAAACTGCGCGCAATGAACGAAGCCGGCAACGTCACATGGGACGTGGTCGATGTCGTTGCAGCGGATGCGATCCGGCTTTGCGACGAAGGTCTGGCGATGGAAATCGATCCTGACGAAATGCTGGCCGCCGCACCAGACGGCACATCTGCCGAGGATGACTTCGGTGATCTGCTCGTATCGGACTGCTTTATTCCACAGATCGTTTACTCGACAACATTCGGCTATCGCACCGACATGGTCGGCGACACACCCCCGACATCCGTCTGCGCGGTGTTCGACACAGAAGCATATCCGGGCAAGCGCGCTCTTGAGAAAAACCCCATCAACAACATGGAATGGGCTCTTCTCTGCGACGGCGTTGCCAAAGACGAAGTCTATGACGTGCTGGAGACCGAAGAAGGTCAGCAGCAGGCCCTCGACAAGCTGGCCACGATCAAAGACGACGTGATCTGGTGGTCCGCCGGTGCTGACACACCGCAACTGCTTGCAGACGGTGAAATCGTGATGGGCTCGACCTACAACGGTCGTCTTTTCTCTGTGATCGAAGAGCAGAACCAGCCTGTGGCGATGCTCTGGGACGCGCAGGTGTTCGACCTTGACGGCTGGATCATTCCAACCGGTCTGAGCGACGAGCGTAAAGCCCGCGCACTCGACTATATCATGTTTGCCACCGACACCCAGCGTCTGGCCGATCAGGCCAAATACATCAGCTACGGCCCGGCGCGTGCGTCTTCGGCACCGCTGGTATCGACACACGCTGAACTGGGCATCGAGATGGCGCCGCACATGCCGACCGATCCGGAGAACGCCAAGAACACGTTCCTTTATAACTATGAGTTCTGGGCAGACTACCGCGACGACATCGACGCGAAATTCCAGGCGTGGCTGGCACAATAAGCCGGTCGCCCGACTGAAAACCGGGAGGGGCCCCTGCGGGCCCTTCCCTCAGAACAAAAGGGAACGCACATGCCCAAAGGCTACCTTATCGCGAATGTCACCGTGAACGACCCGGAGGAATACGCCGGTTACACCGGGCAGACGCCGGCACTTATGGAGCGCTTTGGGGGGAAATACATCGTTCGGGGTGGTCGCGCCCAGGTTCCCGAGGGCGAAAGCCGCGAACGGCAGGTCGTCATCGAATTTCCGAGCTATGAGAAAGCCGTCGCCGCTTACAACGACGACGAATACCAGAAAGTCGCCGACATCCGTCGTCGGGCGACCGACAGCACGATAATCCTCGTGGAGGGCGCATAAATGAGCGACAACACAGCAACCGGCCCCGACCAGTTCACAGGTGCCACGCCGGACAATGCGCTGCGCGCCGCGGACAATGCTGACAGCGGCCCGATGCTCGCGGCAGACGGCACACCGCTGAAAAAGAGCCTCAACCGCGCGCTGCGTCGCCAGAAACTGCGGGCGCTGATGCTGATCGCGCCGCTGCTGGTGTTTATCCTCGTGGCCTTTATCGCGCCGATTGCTGATATGCTTTTCCGATCAGTCGAAAATCAGATCGTTGCCGATACCCTGCCCCGCACCACCGACGGCCTTGCCGCCTGGGACAGTGCTTCGGGCGAGATACCCCCGCCGGAGCTCTTCGAAGACCTGTATAAGGACATCTTCATCGCCTCCGAGCGCAAGCTGCACACGCGGCTGGGTTCACGGCTGAATTATGAGCTGACGGGAGTGTCCTCGCTCTTTCGCAAATCAGGGCGCGGGGTCGAAGACATCGGCGAGGTTTATCAGGATCAGTTCGAGGACCTCAACGAGTTCTGGGAAGATGCCGAAAACTGGAACCCTCTGATGGGCAGCGCGGAGTGGCTCGAAGACATGGCCGGATGGGATGAAAAATCCGGTGACCGCCAGCCCGCCTTTGAGATCCGCGACGACGTGGCCTCGGTACTGCCCGAAACCGCCGCGATGTATGAGACCTTTGCAGAATTCGTTCAGTTTGAGGACGAAGACAATCTGCTGAAAGAAGACCCCTGGGCCATTGTTTACTCCGCGCTTTATGCTGATCTTTCAGCAGGTGCGGATGTTGCGTCGCTTTCCGGGCCCGGTTCAGCCGAACTGCAGGAGGCCGCCGCCGCCGTGGCGGATTTTGAGACCGTGGATTACACGGCCGCCTTTGAGGAGATCGACAAGGACTGGCACAGCATTGACGTCTGGCAGACCATCCAGACCTACAGCCCGGCCTATACCAGCGGCTATTTCCTCAATGCCGTGGACATGAAAAAAGGCCCCGACGGCCCTGAAATGCGCCCTGAAAACGAGCGGCTTTATATCAAGCTTTTCATCCGGACGATGATCATGTCGCTGGTCATCACAGGCAGCTGTATCCTGCTGGGCTATCCGGTTGCCTGGATCCTTGCGAACCTGCCGGCGCGCACGGCGAACCTGCTGATGATTCTGGTGCTGCTGCCTTTCTGGACATCATTGCTGGTGCGGACATCGGCCTGGAAAGTAATGCTGCAGCAGCAGGGCGTCATCAATGACACGCTTGTGTGGCTGGGCGTTGTCGCAGACGACAGCCGGCTTGCGCTGATCAACAACCAGACCGGTACGATCATCGCGATGACACATATTCTGCTGCCCTTTATGATCCTGCCGCTCTATTCGGTGATGAAAACGATCCCGCCAACCTATCTTCGCGCGGCCAAGTCGCTGGGTGCGACTGACTGGACGGCTTTCTGGCGCGTCTATTTCCCGCAGTCTGTGCCGGGCATTGGCGCGGGCTCTATCCTCGTGTTCATCCTGGCCATCGGCTATTACATCACGCCTGAACTTGTCGGCGGCACGACGGGGACGTTCATTTCCAACCGGATTGCCTATCATATTTCCAGCTCGCTCAACTGGGGTCTCGCGGCTGCACTTGGCGCGATCCTGCTGGCGGTGGTTCTGGGGCTCTACTGGGCTTACGACAAGATCGTCGGCATCGACAATGTGAAACTGGGAGGCTGATCCGATGGTAGCTCTCACACCGATCTCGCGCACACCCGTCTCGTTCTATGTGCCCGTCGTGGCCGCGGCCGGCGCATTCGCCGGGCTGCTCGTGGGCACCGCCCAGGGCAGTTCTTTGCTGGGCGTTATCCTCGGTGCTGCACTGATGGCGGCGGTCGCTTATGTGCTGACACAAGTCATAAAAGAAGAAAAAGCGGGCATCTGGGGGCTGACGGCTCTTCTTGCAGTTGCCGGGTTTTTTATGGGCGGTATTGCTGCCGCCCTGATCGGGGCGGCCTTTGGCTGGTTCTTCGGATGGTTCAGTTTCTGGCTTTACGAAGGACGTTACCGAGCCAAAGTGGCGCCCTACCTCACGCCCCGGCAGGTGCTGTGGCATTTTACCTTCCGGGTAATCTGCGGTGCCATTCTGGTGTTTCTGATCACGCCCATCCTTGTGGTGATGCCGCTGAGCTTTAACGCCGAGGATTTCTTTACCTTTACGCCGGAGATGCTGCGGTTTGATCCCGCCGGCTATTCGATGAAGCATTATGAAGATTTCTTTACGAATTCCGACTGGCAGGGAGCGCTCAAGAACTCGATCAGGATCGCACCTGCCGCCACGCTGCTTTCTGTCGGCTTTGGCACTCTCGCGGCCATCGGGCTGAGCCAGCCGCATGTGCCGTTCCGGCGTGCGATTATGGCAATCCTGATTTCGCCGATGATCGTCCCGCTGATCATTTCGGCGGCTGGCATGTACTTTTTCTACAGCCGCATCGGCCTGCAGGGCACATATGCCGGTGTGGTCCTCGCGCATGCGGCCCTTGGCATCCCCTTCGTGATCATCACCGTGACTGCCACGCTGGTGGGTTTTGACAATTCGCTGACGCGGGCGGCGGCCAATATGGGGGCCAACCCGGTCACGACCTTCTTCCGGGTTCAGATGCCACTCATTCTGCCCGGGGTGATATCGGGCGGGCTCTTTGCCTTTATCACCTCTTTCGACGAGGTTGTGGTTGTGCTCTTTGTGGGCTCTGCCGGCCAGAAAACGCTACCCTGGCAGATGTTTACCGGTCTGCGTGAACAGATCAGTCCGACGATCCTCGCGGTTGCCACCATTCTGGTGATTGTCTCGATAGCGCTGCTGACAGTCGTTGAGCTGTTACGCCGTCGGTCCGAGCGTCTGCGCGGCATGAGCCCCGCATGAGTTCCGGCGCGGTATGCAGATGGCTCTGTGGCCTTGTGCTGGCAGCCCTGCCTGCGTCCGTCTTCGCCGATCCGTCGCTGGAGTGCAGTCTGGTGTCGTCCTCGCAGGTCGAAACCTCCGCCTGCCTTGCAGACGTTGAAAAGCGGGTGGACCAGACACTTGAGATCGCGCTCAAATCTGCCCGCGCCAGTGCGACGGAACTGGACGACATCACCGGCCGAACGGTCGCTCTCCCGGCGCTAGAGGCGTCGCAGGCGGCGTGGGACGCTTACCGCGCGGCACATTGTGAGTATACCGGTACGCTTTCAGGAGGGGGGTCAGGCACGGGTATTTCCATCCGCGCCTGCCGTATCTCGCTGTCCCGTGCCCGGGTCGCCGAGCTTCTGAGCCGTCTCTGATGCCGCTCAGCGCAGACGTTTCAGCAATGTCAGAGACGCATAGCCGTCCGGGACAAGCCCCTGCGCGCGTTGATAGGAGCGCACCGCATCGATGGTTTTCGGCCCGATGCGCCCGTCGATGCCCTGGGTGCTGAACCCTTTGTTCGTCAGACGGCGCTGCATCTCTTCACGCTCGGCGCGGGTCAGCGCACGGTCATCGGTCGGCCATGACGCACGGATCGCCGGCCCGCCTTTGATGCGGTCACTCAGATGGCCCACACCGATCACATAGGCGTCCGCGGAATTATAGGCCTCAATCGCTTTGAAGTTATCAAAGATCAGAAAAGCCGCTCCCTGCGCGCCTGCCGGCAGCAGCACCGAAGCGCGCCCGTGATTGGGAACGGCCCGCCCGTTCATATCGACGACGCCCAGCCGCGCCCACTGATCCGGTGACTTTCTGATCTTCCGGTCGGCGAGCGTGTAGTCAAATCCATTCGGGATCCGGACCTCGACGCCCCAGGGCTGTCCTTTGGTCCAGCCGGATTTCTTCAGATAGGCGGCAGTAGAGGCCAGCGCATCTACCGGATTGTCGGCCCAGATATCGCGCCGGCCATCGCCGTCAAAATCCACCGCATAGCTGAGGTAGGAGGTCGGAATAAACTGCGTGTGTCCCATCGCCCCGGCCCAGCTGCCCGTCATATTGCGCGGGCTGGTGTCGCCGTTCTGCAGGATTTTCAGCGCCGCGATCAGCTGTTCTTCAAAGAACGCGCCGCGCCGCCCGTCAAAAGACAGCGTCGCCAGCGAGGTCACCACATCGTTCTTGCCCCGAAAGGTGCCATAGGCGCTTTCGAGCCCCCAGACCGCCACGACCACCTCTTTCTCGACGCCATACCGTTTCTCGATCGCCGCCAGCGTGCTGTTGTGGTTCTTCAGAGCGATCCTGCCATTGGCGATCCGGGTGGCCGAGGCGGCGCTGCCCAGATAATCCCAGATTGTCTTGGTAAACTCCGACTGGTTACGGTCGCGCCGGATCACATCCGCATCATAGCTGACATTGCGAAATGCGGCGTCCAGCGTTCCTGCACTGATGCCCTCCGCCCGCGCCCGGCGTTTGAACCCGGTAACCCAGCGATCAAACCCCGCAGGTGATGCGACAACCTCGACCTTTGCCGTATCTGTCACGGCTTTCGTCGCCGGTCGCAGCTTTGGCCGGGCCGCGACCGAGATCAGTGAAACGGGGTTTGTGAGAGTGTCAGGCAGAGCCGTATCGGGCCGGTTCAGTGGCCTCACGGATTGCCAGATTGCTTCTGCCTGTGCTGTGTCCGCCATGGTCAGTCCGATGGCCAGAACACCTGTTGTCCAGATCTTCCACTGCATATTGCCGTCCTGCTGCTCTGTTTATTATTCGTTCCAGTCTAGCGATTCGCGTCCCGCATAGGAAGAATTCAATCAGACCGGGCGCGATCTTCTGCCGGTGGCGCAATCTCGCAGCGAATCCGGTCGAGATGTTCGCGCAGCAAAGGCACCCGTTTCGGACGGAAGCTCAGATCAGTCCGTTCAAGACTTTCCATACGGTCAAGACGGAAGGTTCTGAAATCATTCCGCAAATGGCACCAGGCCAGAAGCACGTTGGAGCGGTCAAGATAGACAAGGCCCAAAGGGTCTACCCGCCGCACCGTCTGCGACCCTTCGGCATCGCGATAGGCAAAGCGCACGCTGACCTCATCCCAGGTCGCCTCGCGCAGCAGCGAGACATCGATGCGGATCACCGGCTGTGGCGCGAACCGGTGCGCATCGAGCACCGCGTGTTGCAACCGGTGCGCCTGGCGGGGCGGCACACGGGCTTTGATCTTGGCGAGCGCCGACCGCGCCGCGCGGGCAAGAGCCGGGTCCCCGATGACCGCAACATCGCGCAGGCCCAGCACCAGGGCCTCAAGTTCGTCATCCTCAAAGCCCAGGGGCGGCAGCGCCGCATCCTCAATCAGCGTATAGCCAAAGCC
>CBDUCB010000008.1:0-34698 GCA_965365545.1 uncultured Roseobacter sp.
GGCTGCCCGCGGGATGCGCGTCAAGCCATGCCAGCAGTTCTACGACGGCCGCGCCATCACGCAGGTGTGCTGCCGCCGCTCCGGCGATTTCCGCCTCGTTTTTACGGGCTTTGGGCAGGGCGCAGGGCTCATCGCCCCAGGCCACTCTGTCGCCGAGAATTTCCGAGACCGCCACGGGGACGGTGCTTTTATCCAGCCTGACAGGTCCGTCCAGTCCGGCGACAAAGCTCTCGAAATCATCGGGGTCATGAACGCTGACCTCCGGCCCGAAATGCTCCGTCAGCCCGTCGAGTTTTTCATCCGCCATGAACAGGGCCACATGCCCGTTGTCGTGCAGCACAGCAAACCCCTGAGCAATGGGATTGCGCGGAATGTCCGAGCCGCGGATGTTCAGCAACCAACAAAGGGAGTCGGGCAAAGTGATCACGGCAGAGCGATGACCGGCATCGTGCAGATCTTCTGCCAGGCGCGCGCGTTTGTCAGCATGGCTTTCCCCGGCGAATTCCATCGGATGCACCCGGACCGGCGCGCGCGGCGGGGCCGGCTGATCGTCCCAGACACGATCCACCATATTCTCGCAGGCCCGCATGTCGATACCACTGCCTTTGAGCGCACGTTCGAGGGTTTCGATCTGCCCGGGTGTGTGCAGCCAGGGATCAAATCCCACAGTGCCACCATCGGGCAACTGCTCCGCAAGCCAGGTGCCCAGAGAAACTTCGGGCCAGGGCACCGGTGTGAACTCGGCCGCGACCTGGGATTTCACCTGTGTCCGGTAACGCCCGTCGATGAAGACGCCCGCAATTCCGGTCAGGACTGCACAAAAGCCCGCGGATCCGGTAAATCCGGTCAGCCAGGCAAGCCGCTCGTCATGCGCGGAGACATACTCGCCCTGATGCGCATCCGCGCGTGGCACAAGAAACCCGTCCAGCCCCTCAGCTGCCAGAACCTCGCGCAAAGCGGCGAGGCGGGGCGGGCCCTGTTCGGGCCGTGCTGTGACTTTGAATGACTGAAACATGGATCCCCCGGTTTCTTCTGACTGAATTACGCCCGCCGGAGGCAGGTATCACTTTATCCCGCGCGGCGGATGCCCATCATGCGCGCCCGGGCGCGTGGATTGCTGTCGAAGAGTGCGGCAAGCTGTTCGGTCATCGCTCCGGCGAGCTGATCCACATCCGTGATCGTTACCGCGCGGTCATAGTAGCGTGTTACGTCATGCCCGATGCCAATGGCCAGCAGCTCGACGGCTTTGCGCTTTTCGACCATCGCAATCACGTCGCGCAGGTGTTTTTCCAGATAGTTCGCAGGATTGACCGACAGCGTGCTGTCATCGACCGGCGCACCGTCCGAGATCACCATCAGGATCTTGCGCGCCTCAGCGCGCATCAGCATCCTGCGGTGCGCCCATTCGAGCGCCTCTCCGTCAATATTTTCCTTCAGCAGGCCCTCTTTCATCATCAGACCCAGATTGGGCCGGGTCCGCCGCCAGGGCGCATCCGCGGATTTATAGATGATGTGGCGCAGATCATTGAGCCGCCCTGGCTGCTGCGGCCGGCCGTCGTTGAGCCATGCCTCGCGCGCCTGGCCGCCCTTCCAGGCGCGGGTGGTAAAGCCGAGGATTTCGACCTTGACGTTGCAGCGCTCCAGCGTGCGGGCGAGGACATCCGCGCAGATCGCCGCGATCGAAATCGGGCGCCCGCGCATCGAGCCCGAGTTGTCCAGCAGCAGCGTCACAACAGTATCGCGGAATTCGGTGTCTTTCTCGACCTTGAAGCTCAGCGGCGTCGTCGGGTTGGCGACCACACGTGCCAGACGGCCCGCGTCCAGTATGCCCTCTTCGAGATCGAACTCCCAGGACCGGTTCTGCTGCGCCTGCAGACGGCGCTGCAACTTGTTGGCCAGCCGGCTCACAGCGCCTTTCAGCGGTTCCAGCTGCTGATCAAGATAGGCGCGCAGGCGCTCCAGTTCCACCGGTTCGGCAAGCTCCTCTGCGCCGATTTCCTCATCATGATCAGAGAGATAAACCAGATAATTGGGGTCCGCGTCCGAGGCAGGCTGCGGGGCAGGCGGCTCCAGCGGGGCCTCTCCCTCCGGCATCTCGGCCTCTTCGCCCATTTCCTGATCGGCCATGTCATCCATGGAGACCTGGGCCTGTGCTGCGTCCTGTTGTTCTTCCTGGGATTGTTCAGGGGAGGCATCGGCGTCCTCTTCATCCTGATCGTCCTGACCGGTGCTGTCGGGTTCGCTGTCGTCCTCTGAGCTGTCTTCTGCGTCTTCTTCCTGATCCTCGTCAATCTGATCGGGGTCATCGCCAAGCTGGTCGCCATACCCCAGATCTGAAATCATCTGGCGGGCAAACTTCGCAAACGCAGACTGATCCGCCAGCGTCTCATCAAGGTTCTCAAGCGTGCCACCCGCCTGATCCTCAATGAACCCGCGCCACAGCTCCATCACGTTCTGCGCACCTGACGGCAGATCGCGCCCGGTCGCCAGATGGCGGATCAGATAGCCGGCGGCCACAGACAGCGGTACGTCCGCCGCCTGGGTCACCTGGTCATACCCTTTGCGCATGGCTTCGTGGCCGATCTTTGCATCGATGTTGCCGGCAGTGCCGGGCATATCCCGGGCCCCCATCGCCTCGCAGCGGGCAGTTTCCATCGCCTCGTAAAGATCCCGCGCCATATCGCCCTGAGGCGCATATTTCGCATGGGTCTGGCCATTGTGATAGCGCCGGTTCAGCGCCAGCGCATCTGCCGTGCCACGTGCCAGCAACACCTCTTCGCGCGTCATGCGGCGGCTGACCTGGGGCAGGCGCATCGCGTCCCCGGACATGCCGGCGGGATCGACGGAATACGAAACCGTCAGTTCCGGGTCATGCGCCATGACCTTCGTTGCTTCTCCCAGCGCCTTTTTAAAAGCGTCGGCGGGGTTGTCGGATTGCTTTTTGCTCATGACGGAGCCCCCGTCCGGTTTGTGCCGCAGACGCATACGCCAGCCCCCCGTCCGTCGCGCCTGGCGCGCGTTCTGATGGCGGCGCGCGTCACTTTAACCGAGGCTCACGCTTGCAGCGCTTTCGGGCAGTTCTTCATCAAAGAGGCGCTGGTAGAACTCCGCCACGGTCTGGCGTTCAAGCTCATCGCATTTGTTGAGGAAGGAGAGCCGGAAAGCATAGCCGATGTTGCGGAAAATCTCGGCATTCTGCGCCCAGGCGATCACTGTCCGCGGGCTCATCACTGTGGAAAGATCCCCGTTCATAAAGGCCGTCCGCGTCAGGTCGGCCACCGTAACCATCTGCTTGACGATCTTGCGGCCCTTCTCGGTATTATAGTGCGGGTTTTTGGACAGAACGATCGCGGTTTCGGCGTCGATGCTGAGATAGTTCAGCGTCGCCACGAGGCTCCAGCGGTCCATCTGACCCTGGTTGATCTGCTGCGTGCCGTGATAGAGACCGGTCGTATCGCCCAGACCAACCGTGTTGGCGGTCGCGAAAATGCGGAAATAGGGGTGCGGTTCAATCACCTGGTTCTGATCGAGAAGCGTGAGTTTGCCGTCCACTTCCAGCACACGCTGGATCACGAACATCACGTCCGCGCGGCCTGCGTCGTATTCGTCAAACACGATCGCGGTCGGGTTACGCAGCGCCCAGGGCAGGATGCCTTCCTGAAAATCGGTGACCTGTTTGCCGTCTTTCAACCTGATCGCGTCTTTGCCGATAAGGTCGATCCGGCTGATGTGGCTGTCAAGGTTCACACGCACCGCGGGCCAGTTCAGACGTGCGGCGACCTGCTCGATGTGCGTCGATTTGCCCGTGCCGTGATAGCCCTGGATCATCACCCGGCGGTTATGGGAAAACCCTGCAAGGATCGCCAGCGTGGTATCGGGGTCAAACTTGTATGTGGAATCCAGATCCGGCACCCGGTCGCTGCCATCAGCAAAGCCTTTAACAACCATATCGGTGTCGATGCCGAAGACCTCGCGCACGTGGATCTCTTCGGTGGGCTTGGTGTTAATGTCCAGTGCGCCGTCGGCCATGGGTGTCGTCCTTTGAAAAAACAGGTCTGTCCGGGCACGCGTTGCCCGGGTCATCTGGTGCAACATATTGCGCCGGGGTGCAAGGGAAAGGGCCCGGGGCAGGACCTCGGTCTCAACCCGGTGTCAGTCGCGGAAATTCCGGCTGCCTTTGATCTGGTCCCAGGCCCAGACAACTTCCTGCAGCTGTTCTTCCTGGCTGCGGTCGCCGCCGTTCATGTCAGGGTGCAGCACTTTGATCAGCGCTTTGTAGGCTTTGCGGACCTCTGGTTTGGTCCAGGTGTCTTTGGCCTCAAGGATCTCTATGGCGCGCCGTTCGGTCGGGGGCAGGCGTCGCCCGGCCTGGGCACCGCGGCCGGGGTTCTGCGTTGCATTTGCGCCCAGCACCTGATGCGGGTCTTCAATGCCGAGCCGGGCCCAGGCCCTGGCCTCAGGATCGCCCATCGGTTTTGTGTCGCGTTCCCAGACTTTGTCCTTGGACATCTGAGCGTTCAGCTCGGCCTCGGTGGTGCCATCAAAGAAATTCCACTTGAGATTGTACTCGCGCACATGAGCCTGACAAAACCAGTAATAGTCATCGAGTACATCAGGTGCCCTTGGCGCGCGGTATTTGCCCGCTTCGCCACAGCCTTCCTTGTCGCAGATGCGGGTCGATGTTTCCGACGCACCTGACATGCCCCGCCGTCCGCGCGGATTTTTCTTTTTGGAGGAGGACACGGACATGTCGAATCCAAAGGGGTCGGGTTTTGGCATTTTTTGGCACCTATACGAGTCGAGGCCGCTTAGTTTAGACTGCACAGGAAAAGATTGAAGGGGGCGGAGGCAAAAAAATGTCTAAACGGCAAGAGATCGAAACAAGGCTGCGTGAAGCCTTTCAGCCGACGCGGCTGGAAGTTGTGGATGACACAGAAAGCCATCGCGGGCACGCCGGGTTCACCGAAGGCGTCGAGAGCCATTTTAATGTGGCAATCCGGGCGCCGGCCTTTCAGGACATGAACCGGCTGGCACGTCACCGGGCTGTTCATACGGCGCTCGGGCCTGAGCTCATCGGGAAAATCCACGCACTTGCACTTGATGTGGATGTTTAACTTCGTATTTCAATTATCTGATTTAAAATGATTTCTGCTGGCTGCGAGGCGCATAAGTGCGTTTGAAATGCCGGAGACGTCGCTGTGTTCTTCGACACCGTTGTCGCGCAGCATCCGGGTGGCACCCTCGCTTTGGGAGGCATCATCCTCCGGGCTCGCCGGTCGCGAATAGGACATCGGGCGGGGCGATACCGCGCGCTTTTGCGCCGCATCCGCCACCGGTGCGGGCGGAGGTGTCACATCGAGGCGTTCGGTAGCCTGCAGGATCAGCGGAGAGCGCTCGGGGATCTGCCGGCGAAAGACCAGCATATTGCGCCACTGTGTCCCGGCGGATTCCGGCCCGTCGCCGTCTGTAACGGGCAGCGTTTCTGCCCGCTGGTACTCCCAGCCCCGCATGCCCATGTCATTCATCAGGGTCTGCAGGGCATTTGCAAAGCGTGCATCTGCCGTGCTGAAACCCCTCGCCTTGAGACCGCGATCCGGCGCGGGAATGACCCTGTATTCGTATTGCGGCATGCTCAGCCTCTCAGACACCTGCGTTTACTATATCAACCGGCTGACCTTTGGGAAAGACGCCTTCCCTTTGGTCCGGACCCCATCAGGTTACTGCTTTCGGATAATTCCGATGCTGCGTCCGGCGCGTTCAGGCCAGGGCAGATGCTCATGCGCCTCGTGCAGCGCCCGCACACGCGCGAGTATCTCGCCGGGCATCGGTGCAACGCGTGGCCCTGACTGATCAATGTGCAGGCCCATGGATTCGCCCGTTGCTGCACACCAGCCGTCCGTGTGGTGAATTTCCTGATAGATGTGAAAGCGTTTCTCGTCAAAATCCAGCAATTGCAGCGTTACCGTGACCGGATCTCCCTCGTGCAATTCGCGCAGATAGCAGATGTGAAATTCTGCAGTGTAGGTGGTGAACCCGGTCTTCTGATACTCCGGACCGAACCCGAGCGCAGGGTAGATTTCATCCGCGGCCTCGTCAAAGAGCACTGCATAATAAGCCATATTCATATGACCGTTATAATCGAGCCACTCAGGGCGGACGGTCATGACAGAAGAGCGGTGCGGGGCAACGTTCAGAGGATCGGGGATTTTCGGCTGCATCCCTGAGACTTAGGGCAGGAAACGGCGCATGGCAAAACGTTTCAGGCCGGTTTGGCCCTGGACAGATGTGATTTTCACGGTCTCTGAAGGATGATCTGCCGTTTTCCTGTCACATTCAGCGGCGATAATACGGCCTGACGATACGGGAAAATCTGATGAGACCAGCCGACGACCTTGTCCTGTCATACAACATCTCCGCGACCATGCGGCTGAACCCGGTGTTCCGTGAGAGTGATCCGGAAGTCACCCGCGTCAGGCTGCTTCTCGGCGTTATTGCATCCACTTTCATGCTGAGTGCGGTCACGGTGCTGTATTCGGTGCTCGATCTGCCGGGGCCTGGGTTTTTATGGCAGCTGATCCTGTCGCTGTGCGGCTGATCCGGCGATTTGCAGCGCTGAGCGCGCACCACAAAAGTAAGTGCCGGCCGTAACGCGCGCGCATCCTGTGCGCCCGCATACCTTTCAGCCGGAGAGCTTTTTCGCCACCAGTTGGTTGACGACTTTCGGGTTGGCTTTGCCGCCTGTGGCTTTCATCACCTGCCCCACGAACCAGCCTGCAAGCTTTGGATTTTCGCGGGCTTTGGCCACCTGATCGGGGTTTGCGGCAATGATCTCATCGACCGCGGCCTCAATGGCGCCGGTGTCGGTGACCTGTTTCATGCCTTCGGTTTCCACGATCTCAGCCGGGTCGCGGCCGGTCGTGTAGCAGATTTCAAAGACATCTTTTGCAATCTTGCCTGAAATGGCATCCGAGGCGATCAGATCGACAATGCCGCCAAGCTGTCCGGGCGTGACCGGGCTGTCCGCGATGTCCTTGTCATCTTTTTTCAGGCGGCCGAACAGCTCGTTGATGACCCAGTTTGCGGCCATCTTGCCATCACGGCCCTGCGCAACAGCTTCGAAATATCCCGCACTGTCCAGATCGGCGGTCAGCACCGATGCGTCATAGTCTGCAAGTCCGAAATCATTGATAAAGCGGTATTTCTTTGCATCCGGCAGCTCGGGCAGATCCGCGCTGATCTGATCGACCCAGGCCTGTTCGATCACCAGCGGCAGCAGGTCGGGGTCGGGGAAGTAGCGGTAATCATGCGCCTCTTCCTTGGAACGCATCGAGCGTGTTTCGTTTTTGTCCGGATCATAGAGGCGGGTCTCCTGATCCACCTTGCCGCCTGCTTCGACGATGGCGATCTGACGCCGGGCCTCGACCTCGATCGCGGCCTGAATAAAGCGCATGGAGTTCATGTTCTTGATCTCGCAGCGCGTGCCGAGATGGCTGAAATCCTGGCTGGCCTGATACTTCTCGTAATCGCCGGGCCGGCAGATGGAGACGTTCACATCCGCGCGCAGGTTCCCGTTCTGCATATTTCCGTCGCAGGTGCCCAGATACCGCAGGATCTGGCGCAGTTTCACCACATAGGCTGCCGCCTCTTCGGGGCCGCGGATGTCGGGGCGCGAGACGATTTCCATCAGCGCCACACCGGTACGGTTCAGGTCAACGAAAGACATATTCGGATCCATGTCGTGGATCGACTTTCCGGCGTCCTGTTCAAGGTGAATGCGTTCGATCCGTACCAGACGCGCTGTGCCGTCGCCCATCTCGACCAGCACTTCGCCTTCGCCGACAATCGGATGGTAAAGCTGCGAAATCTGATATCCCTGCGGCAGGTCCGGATAAAAGTAATTCTTGCGGTCAAAGGCGCTTTCGAGATTGATTTCCGCCTTCAGTCCCAGCCCGGTGCGCACGGCCTGCTCTACACAGAATTCGTTGATCACGGGCAACATGCCGGGCATTGCGGCATCCACAAACGCCACATTGCTGTTGGGCTCAGCCCCGAATTTTGTGGAAGCGCCGGAAAAGAGCTTGGCTTTCGAGGTGACCTGAGCGTGGACTTCCATGCCGATCACCAGTTCCCAGTCATGCTTTGCGCCGGCGATTATTTTGGGTTTCGGGGTCTCACTGGTCAGATCAAGCATGCCGCGCCTCATGGAGAAAATGCACTGCCAGCGGGTTTAGATCACCCTGTGCAGGGTCGCAAGGGCGCGCGCAGATACGGCCGCTAAAATACCGGACCGGTTCGTCAGCGCGCCGCGGGCAGGGCAGCCCAGGAAAGCTTCAGCGTGCCTTCTTCGGCGCAGTTCAGCCGGGCGCGTGAGACCATCCGCGATTCCACTGTCCAGTTGTCGCGGATCCTTACCATCAGAACGGCACTGAACGGTTGTCCAAGGTCAACGTCAACCGTGTTACCGGGGCCGTGCGGCGGCAGCACGCAGATCCTTATCATGCGCTCAGGGTCGGGGTCCTCGCCCGAAACGGGCAGATCGTATTCAAGTGCTGCGTGGACTCTGGCGATCGCATCATAGACGGGCAGGTGCTCGCCTGTGGCCTCCCACCAGGCGCGGGCGCTGTTCAGCATATTCACGCTGAGGGCCGTCAGGGCGGCCATCGGATCAGAAGGTGTCGCAATGGAGGGCGCACGGGCTTCTCCGATTGCGGCACGGTGCCATTCTATCCAGTCACCGCTGTCCCAGTGGGTGGCATCTGCGGGGATCTGTCCCATAAACTGTTCCTTTCCTGCGGTGTCAGACCGGCGCCGTTACCGGCCCGTCCGCGGTGAATGAAATGCGCTTTCCGGCACTGATTTCTGTGTCGAAGACAGACCGGATGGTGCGCAGCGCCACGGTCTCTCCGGCGCTGGCAAACCGGCGGGGCGATCCGATGGTGATGTTGTTGTCAAACCCCTGTGCCGCATGGGCCCAGATCAGCGGGTGCATTTCTGTCATGAAGCCGCGCACGATCCAGTCACAACAGCCTGCGACAGCTTTGCGGGTGGCGTCGGCACGGGTATGCCCGCTCATCTGGCGACCGAGGGACACGGCACACCATGCCGCCAGCAGATTGACCGTGTGCTGATCGGGCCGGCGGTCGAGAATATCCCGTAGTCCTTCGATAAAAAAGTCGAGGTCGAGTTGCGCGCAGGCGGTATCATCATCCGCGAGCGCATCCATCATGACCCAGGTATAGCCACCTGCGCCCCAGTCGGCGGTAAGCCGCGCGGCTGTTCTGCGGGCTTCGAGTTCCAGCCTTTCGTGGCTGCCGAACCAGCGCGGCGACAGATAGGCGCCAAGGCTGCGCAGGGGCGCGGGGTTATCGGGGTGCAGATCAATAAGCGTCTCATAGTCGCGCACCAGATCATTTGTGGTGCCCGCGCCCCGACCATGCAGCGCACAAAAGGCAGCTCTGATCAGCGGTGACCCTGAACTGTGCTGCCGGTACGTTCTGAGGATCTCGGCGGCACGGTCGAAATGTGCCTCGAATGCCTCGCGGTTCCCTTCCGGTACCTGCGCATCGGTCACAGTGCCGCGCCAGGTCCAGCCGATGTCCATATGCGCCTGCGCCACCGTGACTGCGCGAAAGGCGCAGGCCGGATGATCGGCCAGCATATGCTCCAGCGCTTCGATGCCGGAAATCAAAGGGGTGGTGCCGGCGGCGTTCTCGTCGGTCAGCGCGTGTTCAACGGCCATCACCACATCCGCGCGGGCGCCAAAACACAAAAGTTCGGCCACGGGCATACCGGCGGGTGTCGCGTCACGCGCCATATCGGCCCGTGCCATTTCAGCAACGAGATCGTCCCAGCGGTCCTGGCGGGCCAGAAACTGGCCATGCTGTCGGTGGATGTCCCGCGCATCTTCTTCGCCGGAGACGACCGGGCTGGGGATGTGCAGCACCTCCGCGCTCTGTCTTTGCGCCGGCGCGTCTGATGCTGCGTCCCCGGAACGGACAGCTCCGGGGGCGACCCTGGCCAGTGGCGGCACAGGATCAGGTGTCCCCCCTTTGCGGGAGGGCCGGCGGTTTCCGGTAAGAATTGACAACAGCGACATTTAACCATTCCGGGAGTGACAGAGGCCTCCAGGATGCGCGGGCAATCGGGCAAAAAGGCGGCGCCCGAAGGGTGACATCGCGTTGATTTCCCGCCAGCAACGGCCTTTCCGGTGCCTTTTCCGTGGCATTGTACGGCCTGAGGCAACGCACCGTTTCCTGCCGGTTCGCTGCGGTCTTTCTGCTGCGACTTGCACAGGCCCCGCGCGCGGCGCAGTATCGCGCGATGATCCGACGTGCTTTCCTCCGATATTCTACAGCGGCCATCCTGGGGCTGATGACGGCCGGCGCGGACCCGACCGGTGCCACGGGATCCGATGCCCGCGCACTGCCCCAGATGCGCTGGCATCACACTGACAACAGCGCGCTCTGGAATGCTGCTGCTTTGGATGCGCTGCGCACCCACGGGCGCGAACTCGTTGAGATGGTGCCTGCCGATATCGGGGAATGGTGTCCGCTTTATCCGATTGCGGACACTGCGGTGCGCGAGGCATTCTGGGTCGGCTTTATGTCGGCACTGGCCAAGCATGAGAGCACCTGGCGGCCCCGTGCGGTCGGCGGAGAAGGGCGATGGTACGGGCTGTTGCAGATCTCGCCGGCGACAGCGCGCGGATACGGATGCCGGGCAGGCACCGGCGAAGCACTCAAACGGGGTGGCGAAAACCTGAGCTGTGCTGTGCGGATCATGGCATCCACGGTGCCGCGTGACGGGGTTATTGACGATCGCGATACGCGCTGGCGCGGGGTGGCTGCTGACTGGGGGCCGCTGCGGGTACCGCGTAAACGCAATGAAATGGCTGCATGGACGAATGCGCAGCCCTTTTGCCTCGCACCGCTGGTCCCGGCGAAACGGCCTGAACGCAGGCCGGTCATTCCTGAGCCTGTCAGCCGATAAGCGAAAAGTGGTGGCGCTCCGACGCGATCCCGCGGTCGGCAAAGGCCTGTTCCAGCGCCTCATGCGGTGGTGTGCATTCATAGGGCAGGCGGATTTTGTGTCCCTCATGCGGGACCAGGGTCGCCCGCACCGAAAAATCCAGCCGCGTATCAAGGCGGAGTTTCGCGATCTCGCTCAGCGCCATCTGTGCCTCCCGGCGGCCTGAGAACCAGCGCACAGTACTGTCATCCAGATCCAGCCCCGCTTCGGGGTTGCTGATCAGCTCCCAGATCGCGGGCAGGCTGAAAAATCCGATGATCGCCACCAGCCACCAGGCGGCATCCAGAAGCACAATCGCCGCGAGGAGGACCAGCCACACAAGTCCGACAGTCAGCAGGGCCGCACGGCTGCGACCCCGCCGCCTGTACTGAAACGCCTCAGCGGCCACCTGTTACGTCCAGGGTTGACCCGGTCACATAGCTTGCCTCATCCGACACCAGCCACATGATCGCCTTAGCCACCTCGTCAGCCGAACCCTTGCGTTTCATCGGCACCATATGCGCCAGTTTGTCGGCGCGGCCGGGCTCGCCGCCTTTGGCATGCAGTTCAGTTTCAATCAGTCCTGGACGGATCGCCATGACGCGGATATTATCTGCGGCAACTTCGTCCGATAAGCCTTTGGTAAAGCAATCAATTGCAGCCTTAGATGCCGCGTAATCCACGTACTGGTTCCCCGAGCCAAGACGCGCGGCGGCTGAAGAGATATTTACGATCACGCCCCCTTTGCCCTGTGCCTGCATCCGCAAAACGGCCTCTTTGGCCACCAGCATCGCGCCAATGACATTGATGTCGAACATCCTTTTCAGGCGCCCGTGATTCATTTCGGTCAGCTTTGCCGTCTGATCAACGACACCTGCATTGTTAATCAACGCATCAAGCCGCCCGAAGTGGTCGTCAATCTTTGCGTACATCGCCGTGATATCCGCGGGGTCGGCAACATCGCCCTGGCACAGGATGACATCCGCGCCCTGCGCCCTGCAGTCGCCGGCAACCTTCTCTGCCTCAGCTGCGCTGGAGCGATAGCTGAGGGCGAGGTCATAGCCGCGCGCGGCGGCGATGCGGGCGCAGGACGCGCCAATGCCGCTGGAGCCGCCGGTGATCAGAAGGACAGGTTTCATCAGGAATTTCCTCGGATTCTGGTTAGCATTTCAGTGGTATCGCGCGACAGATCCGGTGTGGCGAGGATCCGGTCAAGTTCAGATGCGATCAGCGCCTGCCGTGCATCGTCATATCGCCGCCAGGTCTGGAACGCAGAGCACATGCGCGCCGTGGTCTGCGGATTTACCGGATCAAGGCGGATCAGCCAGTCCGCCAGCAAGCGGTATCCGGCGCCGTCTTTTGCGTGAAAACCGGGGTGATGGCCGGCGAGTGCTCCCATGACCGAGCGGAACCTGTTGGGGTTTTTCCACTTGAAGTCCGGGTGCTCTGTCAGCCGGGTCGCGATTGTCGCGGTCTGGTCAGGCTCCGAGGCCACCACCTGCAACGCAAACCATTTGTCCATAACCAGGCGGTCGTTTTTCCACTCCGCTTCAAAGGCGGCAAGGGCATCATCGCCGGTGCCGGCCTCCAGCATCACGCTCAGTGCGGCGAGCTTCTGGGTCATATTATCCGCGGCTGCGTATTGCGAGGCTGCCTGTGCGCCGCCATCAAGGCGGCCCAGCAGGGCCAGCATGGCGTTTGCGAGGGCGCGGTGTCCGGCCTGTACGGCATCGGGACGAAAGGGGTCACTGACCTGATGGGCGGCGTAAACCGGCTGCGCCAGATCGCCCAGGTGCGCGGCCCGCGCATCGCGCATCGCCTCGGTTGCAGCATAAATCGCATCGGGATCCGGGGTTGTGCCGTCCTTGTGAAGGGCTGTCGCGAGGTCCGACTGGCCTGGAAGGCCCAGCATCAGAGCGCGATAGGCCGGATCAAGCGTTTCGTCCTGTAACACCACGCGCATCCCGTCCATATATGCCGGATCCGGTGCGTCCCCGGTCCGTATCGAGTTGAGCAGACTGTCGCGGGCGATGCTGCGCCCTGCTTCCCATCGGTTGAACGGATCGGTGTCATGCGCCAGCAGAAAGGCACGGTGCTCCACCGGCAGGTTACTTTCCAGCACAACAGGCGCGGAAAAGCCGCGCAGTACAGACGGTACCGGCCGTGCGTCGAGGCCTTCAAATGTGAAGCTTTGGGTTGCTTCGGTCATTTCGAGAACCTGCGTCGGCACCACCTCACGACCGTCCGGTGCCAGCAGACCTGCGGCAATCGGGATCACCTGCGGCAGTGGATCGGGTGTCGCGTCTGATGGCTTAAGGCTTTGCGTAAAGTTCAGGGTATAAGTTCCTGAATTCCATTCTTCTTCTACCTTCAGGGTGGGTGTTCCGGCCTGGCTGTACCAGCGCATGAACTGTGTCAGATCGCGCCCGGTCTTATCCTCAAATACCCGCAGCCAGTCTTCGATGGTGCAGGCCTCGCCGTCATGGCGGTCAAAATACAGATCAACGGCTTCAGAATAGGCATCCGCACCGACAAGGCGGCGCAGCATTCCGATGAGCTCTGCACCCTTTTCATAAACAGTTGCGGTGTAGAAGTTATTGATCTCCTGAAAGCTTTCCGGCCGTACCGGATGCGCGAGCGGCCCCTGATCTTCGGCAAACTGGCGCCCGCGCAGGTCAATGACATCCGAGATGCGCTTTACCGGCGCCGAGCGCATATCCGAGGTGAACTGGCTGTCGCGGAAAACGGTCAGCCCTTCTTTGAGGCACAGTTGGAACCAGTCGCGGCAGGTAATCCGGTTTCCGGTCCAGTTGTGGAAGTATTCGTGCGCGATAATCGCCTCGATCCGCTCAAAATTCATATCGGTCGACGTGTCGGGCGAGGCGAGCACCGCCGAGGAGTTAAAGACGTTCAGCCCCTTGTTTTCCATGGCGCCCATGTTGAAGTCATCCACGGCCACAATATTGAAGATATCAAGGTCGTACTCGCGGCCGTACACATCTTCGTCCCATTTCATGCTGTCTATCAGAGCCTGCATGCCAAAGGCGCATTTCCCCTCATCGCCTGGGCGGACCCAGAGGTTCAGTTCAACCTCGCGCCCGGATTTCGTGGTGAATGAGCCGGGGTGGTTGTGCAGTTCTCCGGCCACGAGCGCAAAAAGATAGGCAGGTTTGGGCCATGGGTCGTGCCAGCTTGCCTGGTTTTCCGACCGGCTCACCGGATTGCCGTTGCTCAGCAGAACAGGATGAGGTCCGTGGATGTGCACCGTAAAGACGCTCATGACGTCCGGGCGGTCCGGATAATAGGTGATTTTACGGAAGCCTTCGGCCTCGCACTGGGTGCAGTACATCCCGCCAGACATATACAGCCCCTCAAGGGCGGTATTGCCGGCCGGATCGGTTTCCACCTCAGCTTCCCAGATAAACGGACGGTCGGGCACGGTACAGGTCAGCCCTTCGTGACTGATATCCGGATGCACCGGAGCGCCGTCGATGCGCGCCGAGATCAGTTTCAGATCTTCGCCGTGCAGAAAGAACCGCCCGTCGCCGTCCGGCCGGGGCGAAAACGCAATCCGGCTGGCAATGCGCGTGCGGTTCGGATGCAGCGTAAAAGTCAGTTCGACAGAGGCAACTTCAAACCCGAATGGCTTGTAATCGCTCAGGTAAATCGTCTTGGGCGCTGCGTCTTTCATGGGAGCCTGCATATAAAGGATGGAACAGTTTGCTGCACTGAACGTTAGGTCTGTAAGCACGTGGCTGCAAGCTGTGAGCCACAATGAGTAAATGAAAAGGAGACTTTATGTCTGCGCCCGACACAAACATCGAAAAGCAACAAAAACGCCATCGCCCGGCCCTGTGGGGCATCAAAGGTGCGATGATATTCGGTTTTCTTATGATGATTCTGCTCTTTGTCTATGTGAGCATGTATGGAGGCGAGGAGAGTGCTGATGCGGTGACCAACACCAACGGCAGTGAGGCTGGAGTGGTTATCAATCCCGACGGTTAAGAGTTTCCGCCTTTTATCTTCGTACCGCCTCGTGCTTCTTGCACGGGGCGGTTTTGCGTTAATCTGCAATAAAAACACCTTAAAACTCAGAACACATCAAAACTCAGAACACATCATGCCGGGAAAAATGAAACGCAAATCTGATCTGCCGCAGAAAATCTGCGTGTCCTGCGGCAGGCCGTTCTCATGGCGCCGCAAATGGCAGGCGGTATGGGACGAGGTGCGCTATTGTTCCGAACGCTGCAGGCGCGAGCGCAGCAAAGACTGACCGGTCCTGTCCGCTGTTTGCGCAAACACACAGCCCTGGCGGCGTTTTGCCCCTGGAGGCGTTGCTTTGCACGGCCCGGCGTTTTAGATGGATGGAATACAACGGTATACGCAAATTCCACGGAGATATCATGGCACAGCGAACCGAGCGCAGCGGACTGCAGGTCAGCCCGGAACTTGCAGCATTCATCGAAGAAAAGGCGCTGCCCGGCACCGGTGTCGACGCCGGCGCTTTCTGGTCCGGGTTTTCGGATCTGGTGCACAACGCGGGCCCTGAAAACAGAGCATTGCTTGAAAAGCGGGAGGCCCTTCAGGAGCAGATTGATACATGGCACCGCGAACGCCGGGGCCAGGCGCATGACCACGCCGCATATGTCGCGTTTTTGCGTGAAATCGGATATCTGTTGGCTGAAGGGGACGATTTTGAGATCGACACAGCAAACGTCGATGCCGAAATCGCCACGATCCCCGGGCCTCAGCTTGTCGTGCCGATCACCAACGCTCGCTATGCTCTGAACGCGGCCAATGCGCGCTGGGGCAGCCTTTACGACGGGTTCTACGGCACCGATGCGATGGGCAGCGCACCTCCCTCCGGACGGTATGATCAGGGGCGCGGTGCACGGGTTGTTGCGCGCTCGCGTGTTTTCCTCGACGAGGCCTTTCCGATAGAAATGACAAGCCATGCGGACGCGCGCCGCTATCATGTCTCAGGTGGCGCCTTGCTGATCGATGACCGGCCTCTGGCGGAGCCGGAGAAATTCGCGGGCTATACCGGGCATCCCAGGGCTCCTGACAGTGTGATGCTGCGCAATCACGGGCTGCATGTTGAGCTGATCTTTGACCGGACCCACCGGATCGGCAGCCGCGATCAGGCGGGCCTTGCGGACGTGCAACTCGAAAGCGCTGTCTCGGCGATCATGGACTGTGAGGATTCAGTTGCCTGTGTCGATGCCGAGGACAAGGTACTGGCCTATGGCAACTGGCTGGGCCTGATGCGCGGCGATCTGGAAGATACCTTCGAGAAGGGCGGTAAAACACAGACGCGGCGTCTCAGCGACGACAGGGTAATCACCGGTCCCGATGGCGGCGACGTCACGATCCGCACGCGGGCGCTGATGCTGGTGCGCAACGTAGGCCATCTGATGACCAATCCCGCGATCCTCGACCGCGACGGGAACGAGGTCTTTGAAGGGCTGATGGATGCGATGGTCACCACGCTGATTGCGATGCATGATCTTCAGCGTGAAGGTGGTAATTCAGTGACGGGGTCTGTCTATGTGGTCAAACCCAAGATGCACGGACCGGATGAGGTGGCTTTTGCCGACCGGACATTCACATCGGTGGAAAAAGTGCTCGGGCTGCCGCAGAACACAGTCAAACTCGGCATCATGGATGAAGAGCGCCGCACGTCGGTGAATCTCAAAGAATGCATCCGGGCCGCGAAATCACGGGTGGCTTTCATCAATACCGGGTTCCTCGACCGCACCGGCGATGAGATCCATACCTCGATGGAAGCAGGTCCTTTCAGCCGCAAGGATTTCATCAAGCGCAAGGCCTGGATTACGGCCTATGAAAATCAGAATGTGGATATTGGCCTTGAATGCGGTCTGAGCGGGCGTGCGCAGATCGGCAAGGGAATGTGGGCGATGCCGGACCTGATGGCGGCAATGCTGGAGCAAAAGATCGAGCATCCGAAATCCGGTGCCAACTGTGCCTGGGTGCCGAGCCCGACGGCGGCGACGCTGCATGCGCTGCACTATCATAAGGTCGATGTCTTTGCCGTGCAGAAGATCCTGAGGGCAGGCGGGCGCCGGGCTTATGTCGATACCGTGCTGAACATCCCGCTCGCCGAATACCAGAAATGGACGGATGCGCAGAAAATGCGCGAGGTCGAAAACAATGCTCAGGGGATACTGGGGTATGTCGTGCGCTGGGTCGATCACGGTGTCGGCTGTTCCAAGGTGCCCGATATGAACAACGTGGGCCTGATGGAAGACCGTGCGACCTGCCGCATATCCGCACAGCACATTGCCAACTGGCTGCACCATGACATTGTCGATGCGCAGGATGTGATGGCCGCGATGCGGCGGATGGCGGCCGTGGTGGATGATCAGAACGCCTCTGACCCGACCTATAAGCCCATGAGCCCCGATTTCGACGGGATTGCCTTTCAGGCGGCCTGTGATCTTGTATTCAAGGGCAGGGTGCAGCCGTCGGGTTATACCGAGCCTGTGCTGCACGCGCGGCGTCTTGAGCTGAAAGAGGCGCAGGGACACTGACCGCTGCAGGGGCTGCCGGCCCCCGGGAGGCCCACGGTGTAAATTTCCGGACGGATGAGAAAAGGGAGAGACATGTCTGTAACACTGAGAAAAGCGCGGACGATTATCCGCAAAACGCTCGAAAAAGGCCGCGAGATGGAACTCAAACCGCTGTCGGTGGTGGTTCTGGACGCCGGCGGCCATGTCCAGGCGTTCGAACGCGAAGACGGTGCCTCGCCCGGCCGTTTCGGGATCGCGCAGGGTAAGGCCTACGGCTCAATCATGCTGGGCTTGCCGGGCTCAGCACAGAAAGCGCGCGCCGATGAGCAGGCCTATTTCATGATCGCCATGAACGGGGTCTATGACGGTAAGGTGGTTCCGGTGCCGGGCGGAATTCTGATGCGGGACCGCAAAGGCGTCGTTATCGGTGCGGTGGGCGTCACGGGTGATACCTCGGACAATGACGTAATCGCCGGTCTCGCGGGGATTGCTGCGGCAGGGCTTACGGGCGACGCCTGAGCCGCAGGGACTGCCTGAAAATCCGTCTGACGGCCGCAATTTGCATCTGTGCACAGGGTTCTGCGCACAGACAGGCTGTTATCACGCGCTGCGTTCTCCTATATCTCGAACGGGGGAACACAGGAGAGCACCCGGATGGCACGCCCAGTTGTTGGCATCATCGGCAACCGTTATCTGCTGAACGATCAGTATCCCGCCCATGCCGGCGGGGCGATGAATTCCGAGGCCGTGTCGGAAGTATCTGACTGTATGCCGCTGCTGATACCGGCGGATCCGCGGTTTGTCACCGTGGCCGATCTGCTGGAACGCTGCGACGGGTTTCTCTTTACCGGCGGACGTCCCAACGTGCACCCGGAAGAATATGGCGAGCCCCCTACGGAGGCGCATGGCGAGTTCGACCGCGCGCGTGATGCTGTTGCACTGCCGCTTATCCGCGCCTGTGTGCAGAGCGGACAGCCGTTTCTGGGCATCTGCCGCGGCTTTCAGGAAGTAAACGTCGCCATGGGCGGTACGCTCTATCCCGAAATCCGCGAACTGCCAGGGCGCATGAACCACCGCATGCCCCCCGACGGCACGCTTGAGGAAAAATTCGAGCATCGCCACACAGTCTCATTTACCGAAGGCGGGCCGTTTCACCGGCTGATGGGGGCCTCAGAGGTCATGACAAACACCCTTCACGGGCAGGGCATCAAATCCTCCGGGCCGCGGGTGATTATCGACGGGGTGGCCCCTGATGGCACGCCCGAGGCGATTTTTATCGCGGATGCGCCGGGCTTTACGCTGTCGGTGCAGTGGCATCCGGAATACCGCGCCTCCCAGGATCCCGTATCGCGCCCGCTTTTCGCGGCCTTCGGGGATGCGGTCCGGTCATGGGCGCAAAGCCGTACACCGCTCCCGGCCCAGGTCGCCTGACGCCTCCGGGCGCTACATCTGGCCGCCGGCGATTTCGATGGCCTGACCATTGACGCTTTCCGATCCTTCAGAGACCAGCCACAGGGCTGCTGTCGCGACCTCATCGGGGTGGATGAGCCTGTTGTGCCGGTTGGCAGAGATCATGATATCGCGCGCTTTGTCTTCGCTGACGCCTGCGCGTTCTGCGATCGAGGCGGTGTTGCGCGTGACGATCGGGGTGTCCACATAGGCCGGGCAAAGGGCGTTAAAGGTAATGGAACGGCCCAGATAATCCTCGCTCAGCGCCCGGATCAGCCCCACAAGCCCGTGTTTCGTCGCCGTATAGCACGACGCGCCCTGCAGACCGCGCAGGCCGGCAATCGATGAAATGCCGATCACCCGGCCCCAGTCTTCGTGGCGCATGGTTTTCAGCGCCTCGCGGATGGTGAGAAAAGCGCCGTCGAGATTGGTCGACATCATGTTGCGCCAGAAATCCATGTCGGTTTTGTGCAGTGCGCGGCCTTCGGCGATGCCGGCGTTGGCCACGCAGATCTGTACCGGTCCGCGGGCTTCGGTGGCCTCGGCGAACGCAGCAACGACATCGTTTTCGTCGCGGACGTCCATGGCGAGGGCATGCATTCCCTCGCCGGCGACATCTTCAAGCACCTCTTTACGCCGCCCTGTGATGGTAACCTCACAGCCTGCCGTCGCCAGTTTCCTGGCGATTGCGAGGCCGATGCCTGTGCCGCCTCCGGTTACAACGGCGTGTTTGCCCTTCAGTGTCATAAAGCCTCTCCGTTATCGCCCTGCCCAGATTAGGAGCGTCAGCGCCGGGCGCAAGCAGCCAGGTGCAATCAGATGCTCAGCGGTTTATGCTGCCCCTTGAAACGTGGGGAGGCTGAGATGGCGAAAGTGACCGGAATAGGCGGCGTGTTTTTCCGTGCCGCGGACCCTGCGGGGCTGGCCGCCTGGTATGAAAAGCACCTCGGCGTGACGCCGGTGCCGCAGGACTATGATCAGCCGGTCTGGACCCAGGCGGCCGGCCCCACCGTTTTCGCGCCATTTGAGCAGACGACAGAGTACTTTGGCAAAAAATCGCAGGCCTTTATGGTGAACTTCCGGGTTGATGATCTTGATGAAATGGTGGCTGGTCTGCAGGCCGCCGGGATTGAGGTCATTTTTGATCCGCAAAACTATCCGAACGGCCGGTTTGCGCGGTTGCATGATCCTGAAGGCAACCCGGTAGAGCTTTGGGAACCCGCGGAGGCTCTGCCGTGAAGCAGTTTGATCTGCCGCCCCTCTGGCTTGCGGGCTTTGCTGTGATTGCCTGGTGGCAGGCGAAGGTTTTGTCGCTGGGGCTGAGCCTCGCGCATCCGGTGACCGCGCTGCTCGCCGGGGTGCTGGTCGGCGCGGGGCTGGTCCTGACCGGGCTGGCGGCGATGGAATTTCGCCGCGCGCGCACCACGATCATCCCGCACCGCGAGCCCGCACAGCTGATCACCAGCGGTATTTTCAGCAAAACGCGCAATCCGATTTATCTCGCGGATGTGCTGATCCTGGCAGGGCTTTGCCTGTGGTTTGACGCGGTGCTGTCGCTGGTGCTGGTCCCGGTTCTGGCGCGGGTTCTCGAGACGCGCTTTATCGTGCCGGAAGAAAACCGGCTTCGGCGGTTGTTCCGGGTGGATTTTGCACGCTATGCTGAAAAAACCGGCAGGTGGGTCTGAAATCCGGGCAGGCGTGAGCGCTCACAGGCTTCAGCCTGCTTGTGTACCGCCCGTTGAAACGGTACTGGACAACGCACTTCTGTGCACCATTTTGCTCGAAAACGTAAATACCGGGGGGAGCTTCCATTGAAGATCGGCACACCAAAAGAGACATTTGAGGGCGAAAACCGCGTTGCAATGACGCCGGACAGCGCCCTGCAGCTGCAAAAACTCGGCCATACCTGCATCATCGAGAGCGGCGCGGGCGAAAAGGCAGGCTTTGCCGATGCCGCCTACAAGGAGGCCGGTGTCGAGATCGCCAAAACCGCCGCCGCACTGTGGAAGGCTGCCGACATCGTGGCCAAGGTGCGCGTGCCCTCTGAGGCTGAGATGAAGCGTCTGCGCAGCGATCAGACGCTGATTTCCTTCTTCAGCCCCGTGGCGGACGAAGACAAGATGAAGCAGGCGGCCGAAAAGGGCGCCACTGTTGTCGCAATGGAAATGATCCCCCGGATCAGCCGCGCGCAGAAAATGGATGCGCTGAGCTCCATGGCGAATATCGCGGGGTACCGCGCGGTCATCGAGGCGGGCAACAACTTTGGCCGGTTCTTCACCGGACAGATCACGGCGGCGGGTAAAGTGCCGCCTGCCAAAGTGCTGGTGGTCGGTGCCGGTGTCGCCGGTCTGGCGGCGATCGGGACATCCACGTCGCTGGGTGCGATCACCTATGCCTTTGACGTGCGGCCGGAAGTGGCGGAGCAGGTCGAATCCATGGGTGCCGAGTTTGTTTACCTCGATTTCGAGGAAGAACAGCAGGATGGCTCCGCCTCAGGCGGATACGCTTCTGTCTCGAGCCCGGAATTCCGCGAAGCACAGCTGGCCAAATTCCGCGAGCTCGCCCCGGAGGTCGATATCGTGATCACCACAGCGCTGATCCCCAACCGCGAAGCCCCTGAGCTCTGGACCGAGGACATGGTGAAGTCCATGAAACCCGGATCGGTCATTGTGGATCTGGCGGCGGAGAAGGGCGGCAACTGCAAACTGACTGTACCTGACCAGAAAATCGTGACTGACAACGGTGTCACAATCGTCGGTTACACAGATTTCCCCAGCCGGATGGCGACCCAGGCCTCGACGCTCTACGCTACAAACATCCGCCACCTGATGACCGATCTCACGCCGGAGAAAGACGGTGAGGTCAATCACAACATGGATGACGATGTGATCCGTGGTGCGACCATCGCCCATGCCAAAGAGGTGACCTTCCCGCCGCCGCCGCCAAAGGTGTCGGCCATCGCCGCGGCTCCGAAAAAGGAAAAAGCCAAAGAACTGACGGCGGAGGAGAAAAGGGCCAAAGAAATCGCTGATTTCAAACTGCAGACCCGTAATCAGGTCGGACTGCTTGCCATTGGTGGCGGTCTGCTGCTTGCCGTGGGTCTGGTGGCACCGGCAAGCTTCATGCAGCACTTTATTGTGTTCATTCTTGCGGTCTTCATCGGCTTCCAGGTGATCTGGAACGTCGCGCACAGCCTGCACACGCCGCTGATGGCGGTCACCAATGCGATCTCGTCGATTATCATTCTGGGGGCGCTCATACAGATCGGGTCCAGCTCACTGCTGATCACGCTGCTTGCGGCACTGGCGGTCTTTATGGCCTCGATCAACATTTTTGGTGGCTTCCTTGTGACACGGCGCATGCTCGCCATGTTCCAGAAATCTTAAGGGGACGGGAACAATGGAATTCGGATTTACTATCGCGGCCTATGCGGTCGCCGCTGTTCTCTTCATTCTCAGCCTTGGCGGCCTGAGCGGTCAGGAAAGCGCGAAACGCGCCGTCTGGTACGGTATCGTCGGCATGGCAATCGCTGTGCTCGCGACGCTCATCGGACCGGGGCAGGGTCTTGGCATCGTCTCGGTTGTTCTGATCGCTATGGGGGCTGCCGTCGGCTATCAGCTTGCAACCAAAGTGCAGATGACGCAGATGCCGGAACTGGTCGCGATCATGCACTCGCTCGTGGGTCTTGCGGCTGTTTTTGTGGGTTTCAACGCCGACATTATGATCAACAACATGAGCAGTCTCTTCGATGAAAACGCGCTTATTCTCGGCACCCCGGGCGCTTATGCGCAGCTGCCTGACGGCATCTATGAGGGGCTGTCCTCTTTCGGTCAGCTCATCGCCAAGAAAACCGGCGTAGAGATCGGCATCCTGCGGGTCGAGCTGGTGCTGGGCATCTGGATCGGTGCGGTAACCTTTACCGGTTCCGTGATTGCTTACGGCAAGCTTGCGGGCCGGGTGAACAGCTCTGCGGCGAAACTGCCAGGCGGGCACATTCTCAATGCGGCGGCTGCAGGTCTATCGCTGCTGCTGGCGATTATGTACATGAACG
Organism: uncultured Roseobacter sp.; assembly: GCA_965365545.1. Lineage (GTDB taxonomy): Bacteria > Pseudomonadota > Alphaproteobacteria > Rhodobacterales > Rhodobacteraceae > Roseobacter. Next base: position 23,038 of record CBDUCB010000008.1, read on the forward strand.
GCGCAGGCAGCTGGACACTTGTTCTGCTGACCCTGCTGGCGCTCTTTATCGGATATCACCTGATCATGGGCATCGGCGGTGCCGATATGCCCGTCGTGGTCTCGATGCTCAACAGCTACTCAGGCTGGGCGGCGGCGGCGATCGGTTTCAGCCTCGGCAACGATCTGCTGATCGTTGTGGGCGCGCTGGTCGGCTCGTCGGGTGCGATCCTGAGCTACATCATGTGCAAGGCAATGAACCGGTCCTTCGTATCGGTGATCCTTGGTGGTTTCGGCGGCCCTGCGGGCGAGCAGATGGCGGTCGAGGGCGAGCAGGTTGCAATTGACGCAGATGGAGTTGCCACGGCGCTCAACGAGGCCGACAGCGTAATCATCATCCCCGGGTACGGTATGGCCGTCGCGCAGGCGCAAAGCGCTGTTGCCGATCTGGTGCGCAAACTGCGCGCCAAGGGCAAGAACGTGCGTTTCGCCATTCACCCTGTCGCGGGTCGTCTGCCGGGGCACATGAACGTGCTGCTCGCAGAAGCCAAAGTGCCCTATGACATCGTCATGGAAATGGACGAGATCAATGATGATTTCCCCGGCACCGACGTGGCGATTGTGATCGGGTCCAACGACATCGTGAACCCGGCGGCACAGGATGATCCCAACAGCCCCATCGCCGGTATGCCGGTGCTGGAATGCTGGAAAGCCAAACAGGTGTTTGTGTCCAAGCGCGGACAGGGCACTGGCTATTCGGGCATCGAAAATCCGCTGTTCTTCAAGGACAACACGCGGATGTTCTACGGCGATGCCAAGGCCAGCCTTGATAAGCTTCTGCCCCTGATCGACTGACGCCGCAGGATGCAGCCCGGTAACCCGGCCGTACCGCAAAGCGATCAGCCGGAACCCTCCGGTCGCCCTGATGAAGGCGACCGGATTCTTGCGATCCGTACCGTGGCGATGCCGGCGGACACCAATCCTGCGGGCGATATTTTCGGCGGTTGGCTGATGTCACAGATGGACCTTGCGGCAGGTAACATCGCGGCACTCATCTCGGGCGGCCGGTCGGCAACCGTGGCCGTGGACGGGATGCAGTTTCTCAGCCCTGTTAAAGTCGGAGATGAGGTGTCTCTTTATGCCGAAGCCACAAGGATCGGCAGGACGTCGATGCGCATCCATGTGGAGGCCTGGCGCCGGGTGCGCCACCACGAAGAGCGCGTAAAGGTCACGGATGCACACTTCACTTTCGTGGCTCTGGACGATGCGGGCAAACCGCGCGCTGTGCGGAACCCCTGATTTACACCGGATTTTACCGTTTTCAGGACTGACCGGGCAGTAAGCGGCGCGGCGCGTTGATCAGCAGCGTATCGGTCGCGATCAGCCCTGTGGCACGGGTGGCCACAAGCCCGCCCCACGCGCCAAGAACATTAGCGAGGATGGCCGCAACCACGACGCCGGGAAAGCCCGCCATCAGCGCACCGGCCCAGGCCAGCGGCAGGTAGATCACAAAGATCCGCGACAGGCTCAGGGCCATGGACCACACCGCTTTGTCGCGGGCATTCATTGCCGCATTTGCCACAACCACAATGCCGTATCCAAAGAGGCTTGCGCCTACGAACCGCAGGTAAAGCGTGGCATAGCCGGTGTCTTCGCCACCGGCGGTAAAAGCGCGGGCGATCGGTTCTGCAAAGATCCCCAGAACAAGGGCGATCAGAGCGCCATAGGCGACGCAGAAGCCGAAGGCCAGCGTTGTACCCTGGCGCGCACGGTCGTATTCCTCCGCGCCCCGGTTCTGGCCGACCACCGGACCGATACCAGCCGAGAGTGCCATAAGCGGCACGAGAGCGAGGCTCTGAACGCGGGTCGCCGCACCAAAGCCGGCAACGGCGGCCTCGCCCACGGTTGCAACAGCGGCGGTGACAAGCGCCATGCCGGCAGGGTTGATAGCATTGGAGAAGGCCGCCGGTAGTCCAACACTGAGCACCGCGCGCACTGATCCGGTCACGCCCGAAAACGGATTGCCGCAGACGCCGAGAAACCCGCGCCGCCAGGCCAGCCAGAGTGCTATGACCATTGCAGTGGCGCGACCAGCACATGTTGCGACGGCAGCACCTCGTGTGCCCATTTCCGGCAGACCCCACATGCCAAAGATCAGCAGGGGATCAAGGCCGAGGTTTATGACCGCAGCAACGACCATAATGACAGGTGCCGTGAGGCTGTCGCCATGGGCCCGGAAAACCGCGTTGATTACCATCATTGTAACAAGGAACGGAAAAGAGAGACTCCAGACCGGCATATACCCTGCAATCTCGCGCGCGGCGGCATCGGTTGCCCCAAGGGCGGAAAAAAGTAACGGGAAAGAAATCCATAAGAGTACGGCTGTGACCACAGCGAGTACGGTCCCCAGACCAACCGCGTGCAGGCCGAGGCGCCGTGCAGTCTCATCGTCATCTCCGCGCCCCACGCCCTGGCTCAGCGCCGTATTGGCACCGGCGCTGAGGCCGATCGACAGCGAAGTGACAGCCGTCGTCACCGGATAGATGAACCCCACCGCCGCTAGGGCGGCACCACTCACCTGTGACAGAAAATAAGCATCCGCAAGACCCACGCTGAGCACTGCGAAGATGCCGAAGCTCATCGGGGCGGACATCGATGCGAGCGCACGCCAGACGGGCCCTGTGGTCAGGGGGGCCTTTTCGCTCTTGCTCATATCATCGTCCTTTGTTCCTGTGAGGCCGGGATTAACGCGGCTTTCTGGCGCGATGTTCCGGGACAGGCTGACGCAGGGCCTAAGGCGCGGGATTTGAACAGTCTTTGCAGGCAGAACGGTCCGAAATGCGCATGGTATACCGTTGCACTCAGTTAAGGTACTGATCAGAAAGGTGAAATTTATTGACTTTGGGGGTGAGGTCGTTATGTCTCACAGTGTCTCCGGAGCCTGATTTATGCCACCCATTACCGATCATCCGCTGCGTTATAAGCTCGCAAATGAGCTGCACGCCAGGCCGTTTCCTTCGATGGAGGCGCCCTGCAGCGCCGTATATGTTGCGATCAAACGGCCAAATGATGCGGTCAGCCGTGACAGGTCTGAGGATCTTCGTCATCTTACGGATCTGCTGGACCGCCATGGCGCGCCGCATCCGCAACCCGGCGCCACGCATTACTACGGCCAGATCGGACGACACTGGATCAAATGGGAGCAGCACACGGAGTTCATAACCTATACCGCGTTTATAAAAGAGGGCACTGAGCGCCCGTTTGACCCGTCGGGCTTTGACGTCTTTCCGTCTGAATGGCTGGATGAGGCGCCCGGACAGCGGATAACCTCGGTGATGGTACATGTCCTGCCGCGTCCGGAAGACGAGGCAGAGATCGAGCAGTCGCTGGAGAACTGGTTTGTCTCAGAGAGCCTTGCCGTGGCGAATGTGCTGGAAAATGCGGCCACTGTCGCAGGTGATTTCAGGATCGACACCAACGGGCATCTGCGGTTTGCGGTGTTTACGGGTGATCAGACAGGGACCCGTCGCATCGGGCGTATCGTGCAGCGTTTGTGTGAGATCGAGACCTACAAATCTATGTCGATGCTGGGATTTGCGCGGGTGCGGGCGCTGCAGCCGCGTCTGAATGAGCTTGATACCCGGCTGACCAGTCTGATGAGCGATATGACAAGCGAGACGGCAAGTGCGGAAGGCACGCTTAATGCGTTGCTGAGCATCTCGGCTGAGCTTGAGACGCTGTCTGCGCAGTCGTCGTTCCGGTTCGGGGCGACGGGAGCCTATGAGGCGCTGGTCAATCAGCGCATCGAAGCGCTGCGAGAGATGCGGTTTCGCAGCCGGCAACATTTTTCGGAATTTATGATGCGGCGTTACGCGCCGGCGATGCGCACTGTCAGTTCTGCAGAGCGGCGGCTGGAACAGATGTCGGACCGGTCGATCCGGGCCTCGAACCTGCTGCGCACGCGGGTGGATGTGGAACGCTCCGCCCAGAATCAGGCCTTGCTGGCGAGTATGGACAGGCGCTCTGATCTGCAGTTGCGGCTGCAGCGCACGGTCGAAGGGCTGTCGGTTGTGGCGATCAGCTATTATGCAGTCTCGCTGGCGGGGTATCTGCTTTACCCTGTTGCGGAGGCCACCGGGCTCAGTAAGGGCATGCTGACGGCGCTGGTGACGGTGCCCGTTGTTCTGCTGGTCTGGTGGATGGTCAGACGGCTCCGGGCCAGCGTGGAATAACGGTGTTTTCCGGTTTTTAAACACCCGTTGCGGAACGGTGGGTTTTGTGTGGTCCGGCACCCGTTTCTGCCGGACTGAGAGCGACGGAACGGCGCTCTTTGGACTGCGTCAAAGACGCCCCGCCCGCCGTCCCGTATCTTTCGTCATCTCAAAGCATTCTTTTTTGATGCCGGGTTCAGGCGGTGCTTTACTGCCTGTCGTGCTTCCGGAATGTCGAACGGCTGGCAATCTGTTTCAGAGAACCAGTCGTGCCATGCAGATCAGAGAGCGTCAGCGACCTCTGATCCGGGGGTCAAGCGCGTCTCTGAGGCCATCGCCGAGATAGTTCACCGACAGCACCGTCACTGAAATCAGGATACCGGGCAGCATGACCCGCTCGGGGAACTCTTCCATGCGCGGGACGGCATCGGACAAAAGCTTGCCCCAGGTCGGGAAATCGGATGGAAAGCCCACGCCGAGAAAGCTCAGGGCGCTTTCGGTGATGATTGCCGTGGCAAGGCCCAGCGTCGCCGAGACCATGATCGGTGAAATCACGTTCGGCAGCAGATGCCGGCGGATGATCTGAAACGGCGTGGTCCCGATAGAGCGGGCCGCGAGAATGAACTCGCGTTCTTTCAGCGCGAGAATCTCGCCGCGCACAATGCGCGCGGTCGGCATCCAGGAGGTGATCCCGATGACGCCGACAATCAGGATAAACATGCCGCCTTCCGGCCCGAAGGCCGCGCGCAGCGGCTGGCGGAAAAGGGTGACGGCCACCAGCAGCAGCGGCAGGATCGGCAGTGATAAAAAGAGGTCGGTGATGCGCATCAGTACGCCGTCGAGTTTTTTGAAGTAGCCTGAGCAGACGCCCACAGCCGTACCGATCAGCAGCGACAGAATCATCGCCGTCCAGCCCACGGCAAGCGAAGCCCGGCCGCCTGCAATCAGCGTGGCCATGATGTCGCGGCCCAGATTGTCGGTGCCGAAGGGACGCGACCAGAGCGTATTGGCATCCTGGTTCCAGAGCAGCGTGTAGACCGGACGCAGGTCTTTGTTGCGGATATCAAGCTGTTTAGGATCGACAGGCCAGACCCAGGGGCCGATCAGCACAAAGAGCGTGATGCCCAGCAGGAACCCGCCGCCGATGAGCGCGCCTTTATGTTTGCGGAACTGGTCCCAGACGTCCTTCCACTGGCTGCGCGGCTCCTTTTGCGGTTCTTTGTCTTTGAGCGCGCCGTAGAGCTCGTATTCGGCGGCGGCTGCGTTCACATGCTGGTCAGTCATATCGGATCCTCGGATCAAGCAGCCCGTAGAGGACATCAGCGATCAGGTTAAAAGCCACGATCAGGATGGCGAAGATGAAGGTCAGCGTCATGACCATCGGCAGGTCGTTGGCAAAGAGCGCGGTCAGCAAAAGCTGGCCGATGCCGTTCACCTTAAAGAGCGTCTCGGTGATGATGGCGCCGCCAAAGATCGAGGGGATGCCCAGAGCGATCACCGTCACAATGGGGATCATCGAATTTCGCAGCACATGCACCATGACGACCGCGCTTTCTTTGAGGCCCTTGGCCCGGGCGGTGCGCACATAATCCTGGTTGAGATTATCGAGCATAGAGGCCCGCATAAAACGGCTGATCTGCGCGGTGGTCTGCAGGGCCAGTACCATCACCGGCATAATCATCTGCTGAAGCTGCACTTTGAAGCTGGCCCAGTCGGTGACAACATGGGTGGTGTCATAGATCGAGGGAAACCAGCCCAGGTTTACTGAAAAGATAACGATCACGATCACGCCGGAAAAGAAAGGCGGCACGGAAAAGCCGATCATCGAAATGAATGTGCCGGCCTGATCAAAGAGCGAATACTGCTTGTAGGCGGAATAGATCCCGATGGGCAGCGCCAGCAGAATGCCCACGATATAGGACATTCCGACGACCCAGAGCGTCTGGGGCATGCGCTGTATCACGATATCCATCACCGGCGAGCGGGTCTGCCAGGAAATGACGCGCAGTTTGCCTTCGGAGAAGGTCGTGCCGAACCAGTGGTCAATCACCACCTGCGGCTCGATCCAGAAGAACTGCACCAGCCATTTCCAGTACTGAACGTGGACCGGGGCGCCAAGGCCAAGCGCCTCGCGCATCTGTTGTTTCACTTCAGGGGGGACCGTAAGGGGCACCTGCGCCATAGGATCGCCCGGCGCCAGCTGCAGCAGCATAAAGATCACCAGACTGATGAACATCAGCGTCGGGATTGCGAGCACAAGTCGCCGGATTGTGAATGTCAGCATGGGCGCGCCTTTTAGGGGTCGTTCTTGTTATCGTTGGCGGGAAATGTTGTTAACACAAGCCCGCGAAAGGCCGGAAAGGGGCAGGGCGCGACCGGCTGATCGCGCCCTGCTCAAAATCGCATCAGCCGTCGATGCGGTACCAGTCAGCAGCGTTCCAGATCTCGCTGTCCCACACGTTCATGATAACACCGCCGAGGCTGTTGGCATGTGCGGCGTTCCGGCCGCGGTGCGTCAGCGGCAGGATCACGTATTCCTGCATCAGCATGTCGTTCATCGCGATCGCCAGTTCAGCGCGTTTTTCGATGTCACCGGTTGTGGCCATTTCAGCAATCAGCGCGTCATACTCTTCAGAGCAGAAACGCATCATGTTATTGCCCTGCCACTGGGTTTCAGGACGCGGCGCCTGATCACAGGCCCAGTTCGCCATATAGGCTTCGGGGTCGGTGCCGTCGAAGTTGTTTGTGAACATCTCGACGTCCGCAAAGAACTTCTGGAACGTATCGGGCGAGCCGGGATCGGAGCCAAAGAACACCGATGCGTCGATGTTGCGCAGTTCGGTTTCGATGCCGATCTGAGCCCACCAGTCCTTGATCAGCGCCTGATAATCCTGACGCACGGAGTTGGTCGATGTCTGATAGAGCACCGACAGCTTCACGCCGTCCTTGTCGCGCACACCGTCACCGTCGCTGTCCGTCCAGCCGGCTTCTTCCAGCACTGCCTTGGCGCCTTCGATGTCCTGGGTCAGGCAGCTGTCGTTATTTGGCGAGTTATAGGCGGCAGGGGCGGGCAGCACGTTACATGTGAGCTTACCAAAGCTGCCATAGCCCACTTCGGTCAGCAGCGCGCGGTCGATGGCCATGGACATCGCCTGGCGCACAGCCTTGTCGGTGAGGAAAGGGTGCGGATGCGCCGCAGTGCCACGCTCGTCGCCGAGCTCCGGGCTCACATCGGTCAGGTTGATCAGGATCCGCTCCACGGACGTACCAAAGGCAACGATGTTTTTGCCCTTGCCGGCAGATTCCATACGTTCCAGCACATCGGGGGCGAGCTGCAGGTTCCAGGCATAATCGAACTCGCCGGTTTCCAGAACCGACCGGCCCGCGGCATTGGCGTCACCGCCGCCTTTGAAGGTCATGGTCGCAAAGGCGGGTTTGTTCGGATCGCGGTAGTTTTCGTTGGCGGCCAGCGTGATCACATCGTTGGGGCGGAATTCGGTTACGGTGAAGGGGCCGGTGCCGATGGGATTGAAGTTCGCCTCTGTGCACTCGGGCGCTTTGGCACCGAGGCAGTCCGCGAACTGAGCTTTCTGAATGATCGGGGCCTGAGCGCCGACAAAGGGGCCATAGGGGAATGGTTTGGAAATGCCGAAGTTTACCACCACGGTCTGCGCGTCGGGTGTATCGACAGAGACGACGTCGTTGTACTTCTCTGCCTGGGCACAGCCACCGCCCTCCGCGGTGCAGTATTCCCAGGAGAATTTCACATCTTCGGAGGTGACGGGCGTGCCGTCAGACCACATAAGCCCGTCAGAGAGTTTCCATGTGATGGATTTGAGGTCTTCGCTCACCCCGCCGTTTCCGACGGTGGGGATTTCATCGACCAGCCACGGCACAATCTCGCCGTCCTGGTTGTAGCGGGCGAGCGGTTCGATGACGAGCGAGGCAGCCTCAAGCTCTTTTGTGCCGCCCGACAGATACGGGTTCATGATCGACGGCGCCTGCCAGTAGATCACGTTGACATTGCCATCGCGCCCGCGCTCGCCTTCGTGGCCGTCGGCCATCGCCAGAGGCGCCAGCGCGGAGGTGGCGACCGCGCTCATTAACAGGGTTCTCAGTTTCATGTTATACTCCATGTTGGACACCAGGGTGCCGGTCTGTACTGTCCTTTGCAGACAGTCATTTTTATCGCTTTCAGGGATTGACGTTTTTAGGGCTGATCCTGCAGAAAAACGCAGATATCTTGCCGATCCCCCCGGATGCGTGACTTCATCGAAGCATGTTTTGCGGAAAAAGCAAGCCTTGTCATGGCTGACCCGGTGGAAAGGGGCACGCGGTGTTTGACAGTGGTCATTGGCTGAGCGTAGCGTCGGTAAATTCCATGACAGGGGCAGATATGCTGGATCACGCAACCTCGGACGACACGCCCGGACCGATCGCCCGGATCAGAAATCTGCGCGTCGAGTTTCAGACAAAAGACGGGCCCGTCACCGGGGTGGAGGATGTCTCGTTCGAGATCAGCGCGGGCGAAACGGTCTGTGTCGTCGGCGAAAGCGGATCGGGTAAATCGGTCTCGTCTTTGTCGCTGATGCGCCTGGTGGAGTTTGGCGGAGGCGAGATCACCGGCGGACAGCTCCTTTTTGACCGTCCGGGAGCTGATGCCATCGATCTGGCAAAAACCGATGCCGACCTGATGCAGACCATCCGCGGCAATGAGATCGGGATGATCTTTCAGGAACCGATGACGGCGCTTAACCCGGTCTTTACGGTCGGGCGACAGCTGACCGAAGGGTTGCGGCTGCACAAGAGCATGAGCCGCTCTCAGGCGGAAGCCCGCGCGCTGGAACTGCTGCGTGAGGTCCGCATCCCGGAGCCGGAACGCCGGCTTAAACAGTACCCGCATGAGCTCTCGGGCGGCATGCGGCAGCGCGTGGTCATAGCCATGGCGCTGGCCTGCAAACCGCGCCTGCTGATCGCCGATGAGCCGACGACGGCGCTCGATGTCACCATTCAGGCCGAGATACTGGCGCTGATGGACCGGCTCAAACGCGAGACCGGCACGGCGGTCATGTTTATCACCCACGATATGGCGGTGGTGGCTCAAATGGCTGACCGCGTGGTCGTGATGTTCCGCGGCAATAAGGTCGAAGAAGGTCCGGTGCATCAGATTTTCGAGGCGCCGCAGCATCCTTACACCAAAGCGCTGCTGGCTGCGGTTCCCAAACTGGGTGAGATGCGCGGCAAATCCGCCCCTGAGCCGATGAAGCTGCTGGGCAGTGATCAGGGCGAGATCAAGCCGGTGCCCGGTACAAACGAGGTGCTGCTGAGCGTGAAAAACCTCACCACGCGTTTTCCGGTCAAGGGCGGGTTTTTCCGGCGCACCGTGGCGAATGTGCATGCGGTGGAGGATCTGTCTTTTAACATCAACAAAGGCCAGACGCTCAGCCTTGTGGGTGAATCCGGCTGCGGCAAATCGACGGCAGGGCGGTCCATTCTGCGGCTGGTCGAGCCGATGTCCGGCGAGATTGTTCTGGATGGCAAAGATATTCTGGCGCTGGATCAGAGCGCGCTGCGTGATGCGCGACTGGATATGCAGATGATCTTTCAGGATCCTTTTGCCTCGCTCAATCCGCAGATGCAGCTTGCCGATCAGGTCGCTGAACCGATCCACAATTTTGGCACGCTCAAAGGCAAAGATGTCATGGACCGTGTTGCCATGCTCTTTGACCGGGTCGAGCTGCCGCGCAGTTTTATGCGACGTTTCCCGCATGAGCTGTCCGGCGGGCAGCGCCAGCGCGTGGCCATTGCACGGGCTCTTGCGCTGAACCCCAGGCTCATCATCGCGGATGAGGCTGTTTCTGCTCTTGATGTATCGGTGCAGGCACAGGTGCTGAACCTCATGCTGGAGCTGCAGGCGGAGCTTGGTATTTCCTATCTTTTCATCAGCCATGACATGGCTGTCGTCGAACGGGTCAGTCACCATGTGGGCGTCATGTATCTGGGACGCATTGTCGAGCTTGGTCCGCGCGCGCGGGTGTTTGAGAACCCGCAGCACGCCTATACTCAGGCGCTGATGAAGGCGGTCCCGATCGCCGATCCGACCCGGCGCAAGGATGAAAGCGAGCTCAGTTTCAAACCGATCCCGTCACCTATTCACCCTGCGGGTTATGCGCCGGAGCCATCGGTGTACCGCGAGGTCGAGCCGGGACACTTCGTGCTGCAAACCGACAGCGGATACTGACGGGCATGCCCGATCGACTGTCCCCGCTGGAGCTGATGACGAAGCTCGTCTCCTTCCCGACCGTCAGCAGTTCTACGAACCTGCCGCTGGTCGGATGGGTTGAAGAGTATCTGTCGGGGCACGGGATCACATCCCACCGCTATGCTGATCCGGATGAGCCCAAGGCGGCTCTTTTCGCCCATGTCGGGCCTCTGGAAGAGGGGGCCGTCGTGCTCTCGGGGCACACCGATGTGGTGCCGGTTGAGGGGCAGGACTGGAGCACTGACCCCTTTAAGGTCGTCGAAAAGGACGGTCGGTATTACGGGCGCGGCACCTGTGACATGAAAGGGTTTGACGCGCTTGCGATCTGGACACTCGTGGAAGCGCAATATGCCGGTGTGACCCGGCCCCTGCAGCTGGCACTCAGTTTTGATGAGGAGATTGGCTGTGTCGGTGCGCCGCCGATGATACGGGCGATGCAGCCTGTCCTGCCCAAGGGGTCGGCGGTAATTGTGGGTGAGCCTTCTGAGATGCAGGTAGTGACCGGCCACAAAGGCAGTATCGGCTTTGAGATACACGCACGCGGCTTCGAGGTGCACAGCTCCATGCCCGACAAGGGCGTGAGTGCCATTATGAACGCGGCCAAAGTCATCGACTGGACAAATACGGTCAATGACGCAAACCGCGCAGCGGAACCGACAGACCTGGCCGCGGCTTTCGACCCGCCTTACACGACAGCCCATGTCGGGGTTGTCAGGGGGGGGACGGCGCATAACATCACCGCAAAAGACTGCTTTTTCCTGCTCGACATTCGCATGGTGCCCGGCGAAAGCGCCGGCATGTGGGGGGACCGGGTGCGCGACCGGCTGCGTGAGGTTGAGACCGGTATGCAGGTCGTGGTCCCGCAGACCGGCATCGATATCATCCACGAGCACACCGTGCCGCCGCTGGTCCCCGAAGAGGCGGGAGAAGCTGAAACGCTCGCCCGCATGATCACCGGTGACAACGGCACCCATGTGGTGAGCTACGGCACCGAAGCCGGGCAGTTTCAGGAAGCGGGCTATTCCGCCGCGATCTGCGGGCCGGGCAATATCGCCCAGGCACATCAGCCCGATGAATATATCTCCCGTGCTCAGTTCGAGACCGGTCACGCGTTCATGAAAAGCCTGCTCAGACGGTTGCAGACCTGACGGATGCTGCGCATGCAGGGTATCCCGATCACTGAACAGAATGCCGCGACCTGGCGCGCGGA
>CBDUCB010000009.1:0-34521 GCA_965365545.1 uncultured Roseobacter sp.
ACCGGGCATGGCCTGAAGCGCCGGCTGAGGCGGTGGCCGCTGCGATGCTAGACGGGGGGCGTCAGCTCGGGTTCACGCCAACCGGGGCTGCGGAAAGGTTTATTGCGCGCGCGCAGCTGATGCACCGGTCGGACCCGGGTTTTCCTGATTTCTCTGAGGAGAACCTGACTGAGACGCTGGAAGAATGGTTGCTGCCCCACCTTTACGGGGTGACAACCGCAGCCGGATGGAAACGCTTTGATCTCCTGCCTGCCCTGCAGACACGGCTGAGCCGGGAGCAAGCCCGGGCGCTGGACAGAGCTGTGCCGTCGCATTTTGTAACACCGCTGGGGCGCAAAGTCCCGATCAGCTATGACGGCGCGCAGCCGCAGATCGAGCTGCGTCTGCAGGAAGTTTTCGGGGTCACGAAACACCCTCAGGTCGCGGGTACGCCGGTACGCATGACGCTGCTGTCACCCGCGCGCAGACCGGTGCAGGTCACCGAAGACCTGCCCGGGTTCTGGGCGTCCTCCTATGCGGATGTGCGCAAGGATATGCGCGGTCGGTATCCAAGGCATCCCTGGCCCGAGGACCCGACAGCGGCAGATCCCACGCTCAGAGCAAAACCCCGCGGCACCTGACCCCGTCGTCTATCGCCCGAGGCACCAGCGCATGATCGCCTTTTGCGCATGAAGCCGGTTTTCCGCCTCATCGAAGATCACCGAATTAGGGCCGTCCATCACTTCGGATGTGGCCTCATCGTCGCGGTGCGCAGGCAGACAATGCATAAACAGCGCATCCGGTTTCGCCTGCGCCATCAGGGCTGCATCCACCCGGTAGGGGCGCAGCTGGTTGTGCCGCCGTTCCCGCGCGGATTGCGCATCGTGCATCGACACCCAGGTGTCCGTTACCACCAGATCCGCCCCTTCGACCGCGCGTGCCGGATCGCGTTCGATCTCGATTCTGGAGCCTTTTGAGCGTGCCAGGTCGATGAACTCCTGCTCGGGGTCAAGCGTCGGAGGGCCGGTGAAGGTCAGATCAAACCCGAACTGGCCGGCCGCATGCAGGAAGGACGCGCAGACGTTGTTGCCGTCGCCGGACCAGACGACTTTTTTACCGCGGATCGGGCCGCGGTGTTCTTCAAACGTCATGACATCGGCCATGATCTGGCAGGGATGAGTGCGGTCGGTGAGACCGTTGATAACAGGTACCGTGGCAAATTCGGCCATTTCGGTCAGAACCGCCTCGTCAAAGGTCCTGATCATAATCAGATCCACATAGCGGCTGAGCACCCGGGCCGTATCAGCGATGGTCTCACCATGGCCGAGCTGCATATCAGAGCCTGACAGCACCATCGTTTGTCCGCCCATCTGTCGCACGCCGACGTCAAAGGACACGCGCGTCCGGGTGGATGGCTTTTCAAAGATCAGCGCGACCATGTGACCTTTGAGTGGCTGGTTGTCATCGAGAGCACCGCGCGGACGGCCCTGGCGGGCGGATTTCATCTGCGCTGCGGTGTCGATGATCTGCCGCAGGTGGTCCTGACCGGTCAGATGGATATCCAGAAAGTGGTTCATGTCGGTTTTCTTTTTCATTGCAGGCCGGGGGGGGCCGGTGCCAGGACGTTACTTCGTCCGGAAGACTTCAGGCTGCGACAACAGCGGTTGCGGCGGCATCAAGCCGGCTTATGGCGTCGTCGATTTCCGCGTCAGTGATTGTCAGGGGCGGCAGCAGACGGATAACGTTATCCGCGGCCGGTACGGTCAGGATCAGCTGGTCATAGCCTGCCTTCACCACATCCGTATTGGAGGCACGGCATTTAATACCGAGCATCAGCCCGCTGCCCCGCACACTGTCAAAAACATCCGGATGTGCGGCGATCAGACCCTCAAGTTTCTGGCGCATGAGGGCTGCTTTGCGGTTTACCTCAGCGAGGAAATCAGGGTCGGCGACATGGTCCATCACAGCACATCCGACAGCGCAGCCCAGCGGATTGCCGCCATAGGTCGAGCCATGGGTGCCCAGCGTCATGCCGCTGGCGGCCTCTTCGGTCGCGAGAACCGCGCCCAGCGGGAAGCCTCCGCCGATCCCTTTGGCGACCATCATGATATCAGGTGTGATCCCGGACCATTCATGGGCGAAGAGCCGGCCGGTGCGGGCCACGCCGCACTGCACCTCGTCAAAGATCAGCAAAATCCCCTTCTCGTCACAAAGATCGCGCAGGCCCTTCAGGCACTGGTCCGGCACCGGGCGGATGCCGCCCTCGCCCTGGACCGGTTCGATCAGGATAGCGGCTGTGGTATCATCAACAGCCGCCGTGAGGGCGTCATGGTCACCGAATTCCAGATGCACGAAACCGGGCAGCAGCGGGCCAAAACCTTTGGTCATTTTCTCGGAGCCCGCAGCGGCAATCCCCGCCGAGGAGCGCCCGTGAAACGAGCCTGAAAAGGTGATGATGCAGGTCTTTTCGGGGTGACCTTTATCGTACCAGTATTTGCGCGCCATTTTCACTGCCAGCTCGCAGGCCTCAGTGCCGGAGTTGGTGAAAAACACCGTATCCGCAAAGGTGTGTTCTGTGAGCTTGTCCGCCAGCGCCTGCTGTTGCGGGATCTGATAAAGATTGGATGTATGCCAGAGCGCGGCGGCCTGGTCGGTGAGCGCCTGCACCAGTGCGGGGTGTGCGTGGCCCAGCGCGTTCACCGCAATGCCGGCGCCGAGATCGAGGAAACGTCGTCCGTCTGCCTCTGTCAGCCAGGAACCTTCGCCTTTGACAAATGTCATCGGCGCGCGGGCATAGGTGGGCAGCAGGGTCGGGATCATCGGATCTTCCTTATCAGATACGCTCAGGCCGGAGCACGGAAGGTGCATGAGCCTCAGAGCAGGGTCAACAATTTTCGGGTGTCAGTCAGGAACTTCACTGCGGCACAGGCAGCAACGGGTGGCCTCAGCAGAGGCCTGCATTCAGCATCGTCGCAGCGACAGAATATGCGTCGGGTGTTCCATACCCGCTGATTAGCGGGCGCGCTCCGTTTTGGGAAGGGGAATTTTGGGAAGGGAATTCTTCGCTTGCGCTGCAGGGGCCGCCGGGCGCATAGGCCGCATCATGTTCACACCCCGCCCCGAAAATAAGCGCATCGCCGTTTTGCTGATGCTCATCGCCACGGCGTTCATTGCGGCGACAATGCTCTTTGCCAAGGCCCTTGGCAGCGATGCGGCGGGTCCTGCGCTGCATCCTTTGCAGATCACCCACGGGCGCTTTGTCTTTGCCTTTGCGGTGCTGGCGGTGGCGGCGGGTGTGCTCCGCCCGACGCTCACCCGTCCCGGCTGGCGGCTGCACATCGCGCGCACCACATGCGGATGGGCGGGGGTGACACTGATGTTTGCGTCGGTGGCATGGATTCCGCTCGCCGATGCCACGGCCATCACTTTTCTAAACCCGGTCTTCGGCATGATGCTGGCTGTTCCGCTGCTGGGCGAAAAAGTCGGGCGCATCCGCTGGTCGGCTGCTGCTATGGCGCTTGCCGGCGCAGTTATTCTGCTGCGTCCCACGCCGGAAAGCTTTCAGGCAGCCAGCCTCCTCGCGCTGGCCGCGGCGGCTGTGATGGGCCTGGAACTCATATTCATCAAAAAGCTCTCGGGGCGGGAGCCTGCCTTTCAGGTGCTGCTGACCAACAACTTTCTGGGGCTGATCCTCTCCTGCGCGGCTGTTGTCTTGGTGTGGCAGTCGCCCACCGGCCTGCAATGGCTGCTGCTTGGCGGTCTCGGGCTTTGCATGGCAGCAGCACAGGCCTGTTTTGTGAATGCGATGGCACGGGCGGACGCGAGCTTTGTGGCCCCGTTCAGCTATGGCACACTGATATTCGCGACGTTTTATGACGTGGCCTTTTACAACCAGATCCCCGACAGGGTCACACTGCTGGGTGCCGGCATCATTCTGACCGGTGGCATTATCCTCGCCGTGCGCGAAGCGCGTGCCCGCACGGCAGCCGTTCAATCAGCGCCGCCTGTCGTTCAGCGCTTGTAACTCCCTGGTGAGTGATTAGAATAAGACCCCGTGATGCAGCAAAGCGGTCCGACTGACGAAGGGCCGCTTTTGACTTGAGGAAGTGACGATGTCCTGGACCGACGAACGCGTTGAAATGCTCAAAAAGATGTGGGGCGAAGGTCAGTCGGCCAGCCAGATCGCTAAAGAGCTCGGCGGGGTGACCCGCAACGCCGTGATCGGCAAAGTGCATCGCCTGGGGCTTTCCAACCGCGCGACCGCAGCCTCCAAACCTGAGGCCAAAGCAAAGGTGGCCCCCAAGACCGAAAGCCGGCCAAAGCCCGCGGCAAAACCGGCAGAGCCCGCAGCCCGGGCCGAAGCAGAGCCTGCCGCGCCCAAGCCGATTCCCGCACGCAAACAGATTATTCCGGCAGGACAGCCGCTGCCGCCGCAGCCCTCGGCCAACGAAATCAGCCCTGAAGCGCTGGCCAAGGTCTCCGAGATCGAGAAAAAGGCTAAAAAGCTCTCGCTGATGGAACTGACAGAGCGGACCTGCAAATGGCCTGTCGGCGATCCTGCGACAGAGAACTTCTGGTTCTGCGGGTTGCCGGTGCAGCAGGGCAAGCCGTATTGCGAGGCGCATGTGGGCGTGGCGTTTCAGCCGATGTCTTCGCGCCGCGACCGTCGTCGCTGAGGCGGCGATCCCGCACCTGCCACCTTCATGATTGTAATTTTTGCCACGCAATGGTGAATTGCGCGCGCCAGCCGATGCGCTATCAGCAGGCCACAGCAACCGATGACAGGTGTCCTGATGTCCCAGCCTTCCACCATCCGCGCGGCCGACGCGCTCGCACAGCGCCTTTACCGGGCCGGCTGCCGCCACGCTTTCGGGATGCCGGGCGGCGAGGTGCTGACCCTGATTGATGCGCTTGAGGCGGCCGGTATCCGCTTTGTGCTCTGCAAACACGAAAATGCGGCGGCCTTCATGGCCGAAGGCGTCTGGCACCGCACCGGTGCGCCCGGTATTCTGGTGGCCACGGTCGGCCCCGGGGCGCTGAATGGCGTGAATGCCGTGGCGAATGCCCACCAGGACCGCGTACCGATGATCGTTCTTGCCGGTGCCGTCGATGCCGATGAGGCGCAGACCTACACCCATCAGGTGCTCGATCAGCAGGCGGTGTTCCGCCCGATCACCAAGGCGAGCTTTTCGCTGGTTCCGGGTGCGGCGCATGTGATCGCGGACAAAGCCGTTGGCATCGCGACCGAGGGTCGCCCCGGCCCTGTGCACATCGACGTGCCGATTACGGTCGCGGATGCCCGCGTGCCGGAAAATGCAGGCCCTGACCGCGCTGCCGCGTCACCCGTTGCCCCGGCAGGTGCAGATCTTGAAACTGCGCGCGGCTGGCTGGCCGCAGCACAACGACCCGTAGCGATTGTGGGCCTCGATGCGATGAACGACGACGCCGGCGCGGAGATTACCGCTTTTGCAGAGCGCTTCGATGTGCCGGTCATTACGACCTACAAAGCCAAGGGGCTGATCGCGGAGGATCATCCGCTCGCCCTTGGTGGCGCGGGGCTGTCGCCGCTGGCAGACAAGCATCTGATGCCACTGGTGCAGCAGGCCGATCTGATCCTGTGCCTGGGCTATGACCCGATCGAGATGCGCACGGGATGGCGCGACGCCTGGGACCCGCGGCAGCAGAATGTGATCGATGTGACGGCTGAGCCCAATCATCACTACATGCACCAGTCGGGCCTGAACTTTATCGCTGAAACCAAAGCCACGCTCTCAGCACTCGCAGAGGGTATCGCCCCGCAAAAGACCTGGACCGGCGGTCAGGTTGCGGCCACCCGCGAGGCGCTTGGCAAGGCCTTTCCGCGTGATGATGACTGGGGGCCGGCGGCGGTGATCGATACCTGCCGCCGCACCCTGCCCCGCGAGACGCTGGCCACCGTGGACAGCGGCGCACACCGGATCCTGCTGAGCCAGATGTGGGAATGCTATGCGCCGCGTGGCCTTACGCAATCCACCGCGCTCTGCACCATGGGCTGCGCCATTCCGCTGGCGATGGGCGCGCATCTTGCCGCGCCTGAGCACCCCGTCGTTTCGTTCTCAGGTGACGCTGGTTTTCTGATGATCGCCGGCGAGCTCACAACCGCCGCCGAGCTTGGTCTGACCACCATTTTCGTCGTGTTTGTCGATGCGTCGTTGTCGCTCATAGAGCTCAAGCAACGCTCGCGGCAGATGAAAAATAACGGTGTGGATTTTGCGAAACATGACTTTGCGGCCATGGGGCGGGCCTTTGGCGGCGCGGGCCACACTGCGACCAACCGCAAAGAACTGAGTGCAGCACTTGAGGCGGCGCTGGCCGCCGAAACCTTCACAGTGATCGCTGCAGTGATCGATCGGGGCGGCTATGACGGACGCATCTGACACGCCGGCAGCGCTCGACGGGCTCGTCATTCTGGATCTCAGCCGGATTCTGGCCGGCCCGACGGCGACGCAGCTCCTGGGTGATTTTGGCGCCACAGTTATCAAGATCGAGAACCCGAAAACCGGCGGCGATGATACCCGTGGCTGGGGGCCCAACTATGCCCGGGATGCGGCCGGTAATCCGACCGATCTCTCTGCGTATTTCATGGCCGCAAACCGCAACAAACAGTCCGTCGCGGCGGATCTTTCGACCGCAGAGGGACAGGAATTTGTGCGCGCGCTGGCCGCCCGCGCCGATGTCGTGATCGAAAACTACAAACCCGGCGGTCTGGAGAAATACGGGCTCGACCATAAAACCCTCTGTGCCGCACATCCGGGTCTTGTCTACTGCTCCGTTTCCGGGTTCGGTCAGACCGGCCCCAACCGCGACCAGCCCGGATATGACCTCATGGCGCAGGGCTATGGCGGCATCATGTCTCTGACAGGCGACCCCGATGGTCCGCCGACCAAGGTGGGGGTGGGCATCGCCGATGTGATGTGCGGGATGTATGCCACCATAGGTATTCTCGCCGCCCTGCGACATCGCGACCGTACCGGAGAGGGCCAGCATATCGATCTGTCGCTGGTGGATGCGCAGATGGCCTGGCTGATCAACGAAGGCACCAACTTTCTGACCTCGGGCAAAGATCCTGTGCGGCGCGGCAATGCACACCCCAATATCGTGCCTTATGATGCCTTTGCCTGCGCGGACGGGCATGTTCTGATCGCTGTCGGAAATGACGCACAGTTTGCGCGGTTCTGTGATGCGCTCGGGCTGGCTGATCTGGCCGGCGACGCGCGGTTCCGGACCAATGTGGCACGGATTGAAAACCGCGATGCGCTCATCCCTCAGCTTGCACGCGCCCTGGCTCCTTTGTCGCGTGATGCGGTGCTGGACCGTTTGCATGCGGTGAAAGTGCCCGCCGGACCGATACACACTGTTCGCGAGGCGCTGAGTTCTGATCAGGCACAGGCACGCGGGTCTGTGGTGCATGTTCCCGCAGACGATACCGCCGACGGGCATGTCAGGCTTTTGGCCAATCCGCTGAAGCTTTCGCGAACACCGGTTCAGTACCGCACCGCACCGCCGCGTTTCGGGCAGGATACCGCTGCGGTTGCCGCGCGCTTCGGTCTGCGCCCGCCAAAAGCGTAACATTCAGGCGGCACACGGCCTGCACCGGCCGGATTTTGCCACTGCTGCGCGATCTTTTGCTGAAATATTAACGCAAACTCCACACAGGCAGTCACGTTGGCGTGTAACCTGCTCCGGACGGCCTGTGCGCGCACCGATATTGGGTTAGAGAAGAGGAACAACCAGTTAAAAAGGTGCGATCCCAATGCTGTACGATATCTGCCAAAGTCCGGTCTCCCTGAAGACACAGGCCGCGCTGTCCGAATGGGACGCAATGATCGATGCCTTTCTGGCACATGGAACGGCCACTCCTGTGCATCTGGGCGCCCTGCTGAGCGACACCCCTGAATTTGCCATGGGGCATGCCGCGCGGGGTCTTTTTTCGCTGATGCTGGGGCGCGCCGAAATGGTGCCCGTTGCACGAGAGGCCGCAGCAACGGCACGTCATCATGCGAACAACACAAACATCAGCAGGCGCGAAGCGGCCTGGGTCGAGGCGCTTGAGGCGTGGCTTGCGGGCCATCCCTCCGGTGCTGTCGCTCTGCTGGCCGAGGACCTCGCCGCCAATCCCGCCGATACGCTTTCAGCCAAGGTGAGCCATGCCATTCGCTTTATCCTCGGGGATGCTGCGGGCATGCGCAGATCAATCGAACGTCTGCTCGGTGCGCATGACGACAGCCACGCCTGTGCCGGATATGCGCTGGGATGCCATGCATTTGCGCTGGAAGAAGCCGGCGAATATGACGCCGCAGAAGCCACCGGGCTCAAAGGTCTGACCCTTGCACCAAAAGACAGCTGGGGCCTGCATGCGGTGACCCACGTTTACGATATGACAGCACGTGCCGACCACGGCATCGCGCTCATCGAGAACCACACCGGCGCCTGGGATCATTGCAACAATTTTCGCTATCACGTCTGGTGGCACAAGGCTCTGTTGCATATGGACCGCGGCGAGCTGGACGTGGCGCTCGGGCTTTATGATGCGCAGATCCGGGCGGATAAAACCGATGACTACCGCGACATCTCCAATGCCACTTCCCTGCTGGTGCGGCTGGAGCTTGAGGGCGTGGATGTGGGCCCGCGCTGGGAAGAGCTTGCGGATCTGTCGCAGGCACGCACCGAGGACGGCTGCGTAGTCTTTGCGGATCTGCATTACATGATGGCGCTGACCGGTGCGCACCGGCCTGCTGCCATCAGCGAAATGACCGCCCGGTTTGCCCGCGATGCGGCGCGCACCGGCGAGATGCCGCAGCGCTATGCGGATCCGGGGGTTGCGGCCCTGTCGGGCCTCAATGCTTTTGCCGAAGGACGCTATGACCGGGCCTTTGTGGATCTGAGTGCGGCGCGGCCTGCGATGCAGACCATTGGCGGCAGTCACGCACAACGCGACGTCTTTGAACGGCTGACCATAGATGCCGGACTGCGCGCCGGGCGCTTTGACCAGACCGAGACCATTCTTCTGGACCGTCTCGCACGCCGCGCCGGCAATGCCGACCGCTTTACAACCACACGAATGGAGAGCATTTCCGAGGCGCGGCGGATCCCTGCGCAGTAGTGCAGAGGCCATGATGACATTCGACGAGACAAAGCATAAAGACCGGCCATGACACTTGCCGACCCTTCACAGATCACGCCCTCCGCGTCTGCAGCCCGTGTGCAGGCGTCAGCGCCCGCGCGCATCCGTGATCCGCGTCTGGATTTCTTCCGCGGCATCGTCATGTTCATCATTCTCATCGCGCATACGCCGGGCAACTGGCTGACGCTGTGGATCCCGGCACGTTTCGGCTTTTCGGATGCAACGGAGGTGTTTGTTTTCTGCTCGGGCATGGCCTCAGCGATCGCCTTTGGTGCGGTTTTCCGCGATCAGGGCATTGCCATGGGCACCGCGCGTGTCGCCTTCCGATGCTGGCAGGTTTACTGGGCACATATATGTCTTTTCCTCGCCATCGCCTGCACAATGGTGGTGCTGAATAATACCGGATGGTTTGAGCGGGATTATGTCGGGCAGCTGAACCTCTATCCTTTCTTTAAAAGGCCAGACGAAAATATCGTCGGCCTGCTCACGCTGACCTACGTGCCGAATTACTTTGACATCCTGCCGATGTATCTCGTGGTGCTGGCGATGATGCCGCTGGTGGTGGCACTGCACCGCGTACAACCCCTCATGGCGCTGGGGTTCGTGATGCTGGTCTGGTTCGGCGCGCAGTTTGATGTCCTGGCACTGCCCGCCGAGCCCTGGTCGGCGCGGGAGTGGTTTTTCAATCCCTTCGGCTGGCAGCTGGTGTTCTTCACCGGGTTTGCATTTATGTCGGGCTGGCTGCCCGCCCCGCCGCGAAACCGCGTGCTGATTATCCTCGCCTCTCTGGTGGTGCTGATCATCATCCCGCTGGCGTACTACCGGATCACCCGGCAGTTGCCTGATGTGCAGGCCTGGCGCAACGAATACCGTGTCCTGATTGCCAAAACCGATTTCGGCGTGCTGCGCTATGTGCACTTTCTCGCGCTTGCCTATCTGTGCTGGATCGCCGTCGGTGAGGCCGGGCGACGCATTCTGCCACCGCAGGCAGGCGGCGCCGCTGCCGAGGCCTGGCGACGCATTCTGGCGGTGATCATGAAGGTAGGACAGCAGTCGCTGGCGGTGTTTATCACTTCGATGTTCACGGCCCGTCTGCTTGGGGTGATGCTGGACACGCTGGGGCGCGGTTCCGTCGCGAGCCAGCTTTTTGTTAATGCGGTCGGCTTTGCCATTCTGATCGGTGTGGCCTATGGCGTCGGCTGGTTCAAATCCCAGCCCTGGCGCAGAAAAAAGGCGGTGGCTTAATGCTGCGTCGTGATATGCTCAAAGCCCTTGGGGTCCTTGCCGCAGCGCCCTCTGTCGCACTTGCCGAAGAGCCCGGCCTGCAAACCGGGGAAGGCACAGCCTTTGATGCGCAAACGGTGGTTTCGCGCGCCCGTGCACTCGCGGCGCGTGCATACGAACCGCGCCCGGAGATCCCCGAAAGCTGGCGCAATCTGACCTATGATCAGTATCGCAAAATCTGGTTCGACAGCCGCAATGCACTGTGGGAGAACACCGACCGGCCGCAGCGCGTGGATGTCTTTCCGCCTGGGCTCTACTTTCCGCAGGCGGTTGAGATTAACGTTGTCGAGGCTGGAGTAGCCAGACCACTGAAATTCGATATGGGCGTTTTCGACACCACCGACAAATTCCCCGATGTCGGGATGGACGACACGCTGGGCTATTCCGGGCTGCGGCTGCGCGCCGAACTTGAAGAGCCCGGCATTTTCCAGGAATACGCTGTTTTTCAGGGCGCGAGCTATTTTCGCGGCATCGGAACGGGCGAGATCTACGGTCTTTCCGCGCGCGGACTGGCGCTTAAAACCGGCGATCCGGCCGGCGAGGAGTTTCCTGACTTTACGGCCTTCTGGCTTGAGACACCCAAACCCGGGTCCGGGTCTGTGGTGCTGCACGCGCTGCTCGACAGCCCGTCGTGCTCCGGGGCCTGGCGGTTTGACATTGCCCATGGCGAGACCCTGCGGATGGAAGTTACCGCCACGATTTTCGCCCGTGAAGAGATGCGGCATGTGGGCATTGCGCCCCTGACTTCGATGTTTCTGTTCGACGAAACCATGCGCGAGCGGTTTTCTGATTTCCGCCCCGCCGTGCATGACAGCGACGGGTTGCTCATTCACAACGGGGCGGGTGAGGTGATCTGGCGGCCACTTGCCAACCCTCTTTCGTTACAGATCAGCGCCTTTTCCGACACCGGTCCGCGCGGCTTTGGCCTGATGCAGCGCCCGCGCCGTTTCAGCGATTTTGCAGATCTGGAAGCGCTCTATCACAGGCGTCCGGCACTCTGGGTCACGCCAGGCGAAGACTGGGGCCCGGGAGCAGTCACACTTGTCGAAATCCCGGCCGATCTGGAGATTTACGACAATATCGTCGCCTACTGGCGCCCGTCCGAGCCGGTGCAGGCAGGTGCTGAGCACAGCATGACCTACACGCTTGACTGGGGCGCGGATCCTGCTCCTGCCGCCGGTATGCCGCTCAAAGTACTGAGCACCGCCATCGGTGCCCGCCCTGAGGGTGGCAATATCGTCGCCATTGATTTTGAAGACAGCGCGCTGGTGCCGGAAGATCTGGACCGGCTCGACATCGTCGTGCGCGGTTCGGCGGGCGAGGTCACGCCCGGACTGGTGCAGCGTAATCCGGACACCAACGGGCCGCGTCTTGCATTTACCTTCCGGCCCGGAGATGCCGATCTTATCGAATTCCGCGCCCAGCTGCGCCTTGACGGAGCACCGCTGAGCGAAGTGTGGCTTTACCGCTGGACACGCGCATGAGCGACACCCGCCTCACAGTCATGCCTGCACCCGCACCGCTTGAGATGCGCCCGCAGGACCTCTCGGCCCCTGCTCCGGCAGCCGGGCGCGGCCCTGCACCGCGCGCACGTCACACCGGCTGGCGGATGGCACTGTTTCTGCCCGCACTCGCCGGAACCGCCCTGCTGGTGGCCGGTCTGCACAGCTGGCTGGCCGAAACCGGTATGACGGGCCTTGAATGGGTGCTGCTGTTCATGATCGGCATGACTTTTGTCTGGGTCACCCTGTCGGTCAGCACGATTGGTGTCGCCATCGCGGGGCTACTGGCACATGCGCGCTCGGAAGAGCCGGACGCGGGTGAAACCGCGCCGCTGGATGTGGCGCTGCTTGTGCCGGTTCACAATGAAAATCCGGCGGATGTTTTCGGCAATGCCGCGGCGATGCTGGATGATCTGGCAGCGCGGCGCGGCCCGCATCGCTATGCATTGTTTATTCTGTCGGACACGACGGATGAAGCGATTGCAGAGGAGGAAGCCCGCGCGTTTGGGATGCTGAAGGCTGGTGCGCCGGAAGGTTTCACCGTCTGGTACCGGCGCAGGCACACCAACACCGACAAGAAGGTCGGTAACCTCGTAGACTGGATCACCGGATGGGGTGCTGCCTGGCAGGCCATGGTCGTGCTTGACGCCGACAGCCTGATGACCGGGCGTGCCATCGACAGACTTGCCGGCGAAATGAGCCGCGACCCGTCCGCCGGGCTCATTCAGACCTTTCCGATGCTGATCGGGGCAAACACGCTCTTTGCCCGTCTGCAGCAGTTCTCCAACATCGCCTATGGCTGGCTGCTGGCCGAAGGTCTGGCGACCTGGGCACGCAGCGAGGGCAATTACTGGGGCCATAACGCCATTATCCGCACCCGCGCCTTTGCGGCCTCGGCCGGACTGCCGCATCTGGCGGGCCGGGATGGCCGTGCTGAGCTCATTCTGAGCCATGATTTTGTCGAAGCCGGGCTATTGCGCCGGGCAGGCTGGCAGGTGCGCTTCCTGCCCCGTGTCTCCGGCAGCTACGAAGAAACCCCCGGCACACTCATCGATTACGTTCTGCGCGATCAGCGCTGGTGCCGTGGCAACCTGCAGCATCTGCGGCTGCTGGGCACGGCTGGCCTGCATCCGGTCTCGCGGTTTCACCTGCTGCACGGGGCTGTAAGCTATCTGCTCTCGCCGGCCTGGTTTGTCCTGCTGATCGTCTGGTCGCTGCTGGGCAAGGATAGCGAAACCAATGTGATCCGGTATTTCAACGAAACCAATCCGCTCTTTCCTGACTGGCCGCCTGCGATGAGCCATATCGATTCTGCTGTGTTCCTCGTGATCATGTACGCCATGCTGCTGACACCTAAACTAACCGGGGCGGCGATCATTGCGCTGCACCCCAAAGCCACGCGGCTTTACGGCGGTCGCCGCGCCTTTCTGGGGGCCTTCGTGGTGGAAGTGGTGCTGTCGGTGGCTTATGCGCCGGTTTTGATGATCCAGCAGACCCGCGCGGTGCTGCGCGCAGCCCTGGGCCGCAGCAATACCTGGGCGCCCCAGTCGCGCCGGGCCGCAGCTTATCCGCTGTCGACGCTGATCCGGTTTCACTGGGTGGAAACGATCCTCGGACTGATGCTTGCCGTCGGACTTGTGACCGGGCTTGTGTCGCTCTGGCTTATTCCAATTGCTGCGAGCCTGTGCCTTGCCGTGCCGCTCTCGGCGCTGAGTTCGGTTCCGGTCTCCGCGCGCCTGCCCCATGCGCTGCGCATGGACAGCCCGCATTCGCTGCGCGAGCCCGCCATTCTGACCCGCGCCCGCAGCCAGCGACTGCGCGTCAGCGATCTGCTCTCCGGACCGGGAATGCCGGCAGAGTAAAGCGCTCAATGCGCGTGCCCTGCGATCAGATGCGGTTATTTCCGACGGTCAGATTTTTTATTTTGTGACAGGTTCCGCCGGACGGCAGCTCCCTTATGACCTGTCTCGCAAACCGCGGTGCGGCCTCAGCTTATTGCTGAACCGTTACCGGCAGGCCGCGGTCGAGCCATCCGGGACCGGCACCGGATCCGAGCATACCCTCGGGCACGTCGATGATTTTTGTGAAACCGGCACCCTCAAGGCGCGAAGACAAACGGCGCGAACGCACGCCCCGCGCACAGATCAGAGCCACCGGGACGTCTCTCCGGCCGCCCGTGCGCACCAGAAGTTCGTCAATGAAATCGTCGCGGCGCATGTCGATCGGCAGCGCCCCCTGGCCTGTGCCTGTCCGCGCCCATTCATCAGGGCGCCGGATATCAACCAGCAGGATGTCGCCACGGGCCGCGAGGTCATGCGCCTCATCCGGGCTCAGAGCAGCCCCGTCATTTTCGGCAAACACGTTGAACCAGGTGGCAGCAAGCACACCACCGCCTGCAACGGCGCCCAGGCTCAGAGCCACAAAACCCCGCCGCGTTATCCGCGACGGGGCCTTTTTTTGCCCGTCCTTTTCAGGATCAGACAAGCTCATGATCAGTTGACCGGTGCTGTGCTTGAGAACTGCGGGATCTCCCGGTCGGAGGCTGCATCGGGCTCAATGCTGACCCAGTTGCTTTCGGAGAGATCAAGATTTCCGTCAATGTCCTCCTCCCAGAAGCCGACGACGTTTTTGGTGATGTTGAGGTACAGCTTGTCATCAACGATCCGCCACAGGTTCGGGTTGCCTGGCACCTTGCCGCCCTTGGCGACGCCATAGGCGCAATGACCGTCGTACTGCGGGGCATAGGCTGCCGGGTTTGCAACAAATCTGTCGCGGTTTGCTTCCGTTGAAAAGGCAAAAGTGGCGCCGTTGTACTCGGCTGTGATGTCTTTGTTACCCGGAACGGCGACAGGCTGTTCGGCGCCGACCGGCGATTGTTCCAGATCAAAATAGGCAACCACATCATAGCCGGAGACGGCAAAGCCGGTCGGATCGATGTACTGGTCACCGGCGAAAGACGCGGTGGCGAATGTAGCGGCGGCAGCAGCGGCGGCGAAAAAGGTCAGGGGAAAACGCATGTCAGTCAGGCTCCGGTTCAGTCAGTCGGTGCGGCCACCCCGGCCGCGCTCTGTCTATGATGTAGAGGCCGCGTAACGGGCTGTGCACCCTGTTTCAGTCACTCTCGCGGGCTTGTGACATCTGCGCGATTTGCGTGATCGTTCCGTGATCGGCGGCCGGCCAGCACTTTCAGGTCAGCTTTGGCGGTCGCGCAGGATCGCTGCCCGGGGCGGGACGCAGGGCCGTGGCCTCCTGCGCCTGGGGCAGATCAAACCGCAGGCCTGCGCGTTCGAGCCGTTCCGCCATTGGCTCATCCGCCCTGAAAAACGCCACATCCATTGCGCCCGCATCTATTCCGGAGAAACTCAGCGCTTCACCGGCGGCGCGCGCCAGAGCCGTCTCAGCCCCTGGCACCGCCCCCACGAACACCAGCAAATGTCCGGCGGTGTCATCGCTGTACCGCACTCCGACAAGGCAGGCATGCAGTGCCAGCCCCATGGCGGTGGCGAGTTTTGCGTCGAGTGCCGAAATCAGCGTTTCAGGCAGCCCGCCCGGCGCGCGCACTTCGACAATGCGGGCCTCTGTTTCGTCGGGCTGATTGGCGAGGATGCCGTTAAGCCAGGCCACCGCCTCCTCTGGCAGCAGGATGGAGGACGGCGCCACATCCGGATTGACTGCAAGCCCGATGCCCTGCCCCTGCAGCATGCCCGCGACTGATCGCCCGGAGAGGCTCACGAAAGGCGCCATGCCACCGGCAAACCCGGCGAGCCGCTCCTGCCGGTCAAAGACCAGCACGAACCGCGCGTTATCGAGTTCAAAAAGTTCCGGCGTGATCTGGTCGCTGTCGTCGCCCGCTTCGGTTTCAAGCATCAGAAAAAGCTCTGTCTCCGCGAGGCGCTCATAAAATCGTAGCCGGGCGGCATCATCCGCAGGGTCGGCCTCCATCGCGGCATGGGCCACGTCAAGGGGGGTCTGATCAGTCATGCAGTACCTCACGCACCGTGCGCTGAAGATCCGGCACGACGTCCTGTTCAAACCACGGGTTTTTCTTCAGCCAGCCTGTATTGCGCCAGCTTGGGTGGGGCAATGCAAAAATCTGCCGGTTCCGCCCGGTCCGTTGTGCCACCGCCGCCGTCACTGACGCCACCCGGCCCAGATGCCAGCGCATGGCATAGGCACCGATCACCACGGTCAGCGCCACATCCGGCAGGGTGTCAAGCGCGGCACGCCGCCAGGTTTGCGAGCAAACGGGCGGCGGTGGCAGATCCGATCCCTTGTCGTCATAGCCCGGAAAACAGAACGCCATCGGCACGATCGCCACGCGGTCACGGTCATAAAAGGTATCGTCGTCCATGCCCAGCCAGGACCGAAGCCGCTTGCCGGACGCATCCCAGAAAGGCGTGTTGGCACGGTGTACCTTCAGCCCGGGGGCCTGGCTTGCAATCAGGATCCTTGCTCCGGGCCGGAACCAGACCACCGGGTTCGGCGCATGGGCCGTCGCAGTTTGCGCAAAGCGGTCCCGGCACAGGGTGCAGGCGCGTATCTGATCAGCGATATCTGTCACACCGGCTGACCTAGGGTGTGCAGCCGGTTTCGCAATAGCCACGGCTGGGGCCATCATTTCGACAGATGCCGAAATAACTTGCATTACGCTATTCATTTCGATATCTCTAGAAATATGAAACAGGATTTACCCCAGGCCCCCGGCCTTACCATCGCCGCCGCACAGTTTGCTGCTCTCGGCTCTGAACAGCGGCTTGCCGTGCTGCGGTGTCTTGTGCGCGCGGGCCCCGACGGGCTCAGCATCGGCGAGCTTGGCGAGCGGACCGGCATTACCGGCTCAACCCTTACCCATCACGTAAAAATCCTGGCCTCCGCCGGTCTTGTATCGCAGGCCCGGCAGGGGCGCAGCATTATCTGTGCTGCCGTTGCCTATGATGATGTGCGGGCCCTTTCCGGGTTTTTGCTGACCGAATGCTGCGCTGACAGCGCACGCACCTCTGAGGATACCTGACATGGCCGATACGACCCGACCCGCACCGCGCCCCGCCTTTCGGAGATCGCCCGGTGCCTGGGGCGCCACAGCGCTCGTTTTTGTTGTGCTCGCGGTTTTTGATCCCGGACAGGTCCTGCCGACCGCACAGTTCACTCTGAACGCCATCGCGCATACTGCGCCCTTTATTCTTTTTGCCGTCCTCGCCGTAGCTTATCTCAAGGCATCGGGTGCGGAGACCCTGCTCGCGCGGGCGTTTGAAGGCCGCCAGTCACGTATGATTGTCATGGCAGCCCTGCTGGGCGGGCTTTCACCCTTTTGCAGCTGCGAGGTCATTCCCTTCATCGCGGCCCTGCTTGCTGTCGGCGCTCCGCTCGGGGCCGTGATGGCCTTCTGGCTGGCCTCTCCGCTGATGGATCCTGCGATGTTTGCGATCACGTCCGGCACGCTCGGGTGGGAATTTGCGATCGCCAAGACATTTGCTGCGGTGGGCCTCGGCGTCATGGGTGGATTTGGCACGATGATATTCGCCAGAACGCCTGTTTTTGCTGATCCGCTGCGCGAACGGCCCTCTGTGGGCGGCTGCTGTGGCGTCAAAAAGCCGTTTTCCGGAGCACCCGTCTGGGCTTTCTGGTCTCACGCGGACCGGCGGGTCACTTTCCGGGACACGGCGCTCGAAAATGCGCTGTTTCTGCTGAAATGGCTGACGCTGGCGTATGTGTTCGAGGCCCTGATGCTGCGATATGTACCGGCTGAACTGATTGCCGGACTGCTCGGCGGTCAGGGGCTCTGGCCTGTTGTCATGGGGGCGCTGGTCGGTGCACCGGCCTATCTCAACGGCTATGCCGCTGTGCCGCTGGTGGATGCGCTGCTGGCCCAGGGAATGGCGCCGGGTGCTGCGATGTCCTTTGTAATCGCCGGTGGTGTCAGCTGTATTCCGGCTGCAATCGCGGTCTGGGCGCTGGTGAAGCCGCGCGTCTTTGCCGCCTACATCGGGTTTGCCATGGTCGGCGCCCTGATTGCGGGCCTGGCCTGGCAGAGCATCGCCTGATCCCTCCTGAGGGAGATTTCAGCGATAGCACGCCCCTGGTGTTGCAAAAACGGCGGTTTCCCGCGCGCAAACCCTGATTCATGCGCAGGGTTCATTGCACAATTTGATTAGTTTACGACATAAAGATGCCTAACTTAGCAGATATTTAATAACAATGTCCGCTACTGAGAACGGACGATCCCGCGAATGCGGTAAATTGGGGCAGTCGGAGCAGACATGCTGGCATTTGAGAATGTATCCAAGTCTTACTGGACGGGGACGCAGCATAAAGTCATTCTGGACAAGGTGTCCTTTAAGGTTGAGCTTGGCCGCTCGCTTGGCATCCTCGCGCCTAACGGCACCGGTAAAACGACGCTGATCAATATGATGGCCGGGCTGGAAAAGCCTGACGCGGGCGAGATCCGGCGGGCGTGCAATATCTCCTTCCCGCTCGGGTTCATGGGCGGCGTCGTCAATAAGGTTTCGGCCGTTGAAAATGCACGCTACATCGCGCGGCTGTACGGGCTGGACCCTGATTACGTTGAAAGTTTCTGCCGCTGGCTCTGCGGACTGGATGAATACTTTGATCAGCCGCTTGGTACTTATTCGGCGGGGATGCGCGCACGGTTTTCCTTTGCCCTGATGCTGGCCCTTGATTTCGACATGTATCTCATTGATGAGGGCATGCCGACGACAACCGACGCGGAGTTCAACCGCAAAGCCGGGGAAATCCTGCAGGAACGCCTGCGCACAACCACAATTATCATTGTCTCTCATCAGGCAAAAACACTCGAGAAATTCGCCCGCTCCGCTGCTGTGCTGGTCGGCGGGCAGTTTCACATGTTCGACACACTGGAAGAAGCGAAACAGCTTTATGACTACGAAACCGACAGCTAGGAAGTATCGCATCCGGCGCACCGGGCCTGAGCCGGGCACGCGTCCGGCAGCTTCTGATGACCAACAGTCTGCCGCACCGCCACAGCAGCCGGCGGCGGTCACAAGACCAGCAGCAGGTGCCGCGCAACCCGGCAGGGAAATGCCCGGGCGCGAGGTTGCATCGGCGAAGGCTTCTCCCGAACGGCTGCCGGAGGCAAACTCCCATTCACAGGCACGGCCTCAGGCACAGACACAGGCTGGTGTGCCGCCCAAAGCGCGCGCGCAGCAGACCGTCGCGAAACCTGCGGGCTCACCCGAGACCGTCGCGTTGCAGCTTGACGCGATCCGGCGCGAAGGTCTGACAGGACGCCAGCTGCGCATGGCGCGGCGCATCGCTCACAAACACGAACTGGCGCCGACATCCGATTTTGACGCCGTGCGTTTGCTGCGGGCACGCGGCATTGACCCCTTTCAGCGCGCCAATATGCTCGAACTTGTTGTGCCGGGCGGCGAAGCGGCCGCAAAAGGAGCAACGGGCACCGCCGGGGAGCCGACCGGTCGCATTCAGCTGCCCCAGACAGTGCCGGGCCCGTCCGAGACACTGCCGTCAACAAATGTAAGCCCTGCCGAACAGCGGAACCGCCAGATCTCGGAAATTCAGGCGGATATTTCGCGCCGGCGTCGCCGCAAAATGGTGATGCTGGTCAGCCGGCTGGCTGCTTTCGTGATGCTGCCCACGCTGATTGCCGGCATCTACTTTTTCTTCATCGCAACGCCGATGTATGCAACCAAATCCGAGTTCCTGATCCTGCAGGCGGATGGCCAGGCCGGAGGTGCCGCTGCAGGTCTGCTGAGCGGAACGCAGTTTGCCACCTCTCAGGACAGTATCGCTGTGCAGTCCTATCTGCAGTCCAAAGACGCCATGCTGCGTCTGGACCGGGACATCGGGTTCAAATCGCACTTCACGCAGCCCTGGATCGACCCCATTCAGCGGATGTCGGAAGACCCGACCAATGAGGATGCCTATCGCGCCTATCAGAAACGCGTGAAGGTCGGGTATGACCCGACCGAAGGTGTTCTGCGGATGGAGGTCGTTGCGGCTGATCCCGAAATCAGCGCGCGTTACAGTCAGGCCCTGATCGATTACGCAGAGGAACGCGTGAACAGTCTCAGTCAGCAAAAACGCGGTGACCAGATGGCCGAAGCAGAGAAAAGCTTCCGCCAGGCCGAGGAAGAACGCCGGGCGGCACAGGAAGCGCTGGTAAACCTGCAGCTTCAGGGCGCGACGCTGGATCCGGAGGCGGTAATTGCCAGCCTGCGCCAGCAGATTACACAGGTCGAAATGCAGGTCCTCGAGAAAGAACTGCAGCTTGCCGCACTGCTTGATAACAGCCGGCCGAACCAGTCCCGTGTGGATGGTGCGCGTGGCGATATCCGCCGCCTGAATGAACAGCTCGACG
This sequence comes from uncultured Roseobacter sp., assembly GCA_965365545.1. Taxonomy (GTDB): domain Bacteria; phylum Pseudomonadota; class Alphaproteobacteria; order Rhodobacterales; family Rhodobacteraceae; genus Roseobacter. The sequence goes on from CBDUCB010000009.1 coordinate 20,285, forward strand.
AACTGAACGCCCGGATGACTGACGCCAGCCAGGGTGAAAACTCACTGGCACAGCTCAGTGTACGCAGCCAGATGGCGCAGGCCGATCTCGCCACCCGCGATATGCTGCTGCAGTCGGCGCTGCAGCAGATGGAACAGACCCGGCTCGAGGCAAACCGTCAGGTGCGGTATCTGACAACCAGCGTCAGGCCGGTGGCGCCTCAGGAGGCCAGCTATCCGCGCAGCTTTGAGAATACCATTCTCGCGTTCTTGATATTTGCAGGTGTGTATCTGATGGTGTCCCTGACAGCATCCATTCTCAGAGAACAGGTGACCTCCTGACATGACGCATGTATCCGTCGGCGATCTGACAATCGGCAATGACCTTCCGCTGACGGTTATCGCCGGACCCTGCCAGCTGGAAAGCGAAGACCACGCGCAGATGATCGCCGGACGGATGAAGGAAGCGTGTGACGCCGCCGGCGCGCAATATGTGTTCAAAGCCTCCTATGACAAGGCCAACCGCACCTCTCTGAGCGGGATCCGGGGGCCGGGCATCGACGCCGGGCTAAGGGTTCTGCAATCGGTGGGGCGCGCCATCGGCGTGCCGGTGCTGACGGATGTGCACAACGAGGCGCAGTGCGCGCTCGCGGCTGATGCTGTGGACATCCTGCAGATCCCGGCGTTTCTCAGCCGCCAGACCGATATGCTGCTGGCTGCAGGGGCCACGGGCGCTGTGATCAACGTAAAAAAGGGCCAGTTTCTTGCGCCTTGGGACATGCCGAATATCGTCACGAAAATCGAATCCACCGGAAACAGGCGCATCCTCCTGACCGAGCGCGGCACATCGTTTGGCTATAACGCGCTTGTTGCCGATATGCGCAGTCTGCCGCAGATGGCCCAGACCGGCTACCCGGTTGTTATGGACGCGACGCATTCGGTTCAGCAGCCGGGCGGCAAAGGCGGGTCAAGCGGCGGACAACGCGAATTTGCGCCAGTGATGGCACGTGCTGCTGTCGCAATCGGTGTCGGCGCAGTCTTCATCGAGACCCATGAAGACCCGGACAAGTCGCCGTCAGACGGACCAAATATGATCTATCTGGACAAGATGCCGAAACTCATCGACACGCTGATGCAGTTTGACCGGCTGGCCAAAGCTTCACCACTGGAGTTCTGAGCGTCCTGCCGTCAAAATGATCCCACCACCGGGCCCCGGGCAGTAATCCTGAGGTGCGCTATTACTTTTGCGGACGGCAGCGGGTTTGATCAGCAATCAGCTCAGTCGAAGAGCTTTTTGAACAACCGGTCTTTGATCTGGTCCTCCAGTGAGCCGCCTGTATCTCCGCCAAGCTCTTTGAGCAGCTTTTCCTTTGCTTTCTCCTCCAGTCTGTCCGTCTGTTCATCGATCTGCGCATCAAGAACGGCTTCGAAATCGGGCTGAACCGACACATCTGACCAGGGTCCGGTAAACCGGACCGGTATCGATATCCCCTGCCCGCTGCTGGCCCGCAGCGCTATTGGCGTCGCGGTGTAATCAACCACCTGCCTGCCGATCCCGACCGTGCCTTCGCCTGTGGCGCGGTAATTTGCAAGTTCCAGCAGCAGGTCCCGGTTGCTCAGCACACCTGATGCGATGGTCCAGGTCCCGGTCAGGCTGTCAAAGACCGTTGTGCCGCTGCCCGTTTCCCCTGACCGCATCAGCCGGTCGAGATCAATCCCCTCAATGGTGCCGCGCCCGATGTTAAGGCTGCCATCACCGGAGAGCGATTTCATCATCGCATCAACCGAAGGGCCCGAGGCCAGAAAGCTCGTTTGCAGGTCACCTCCGCCGGTCAGCCGGCTCAGCCCGATTGCATCATCCAGAAGCCCCTGCATCTCGATGCCGTCCGCGCTCAGATCTCCGCCAACGGACAGCCCGCTTCGGTTATTTATAACAAAGCGACCGGTGACATTTCCGCCATAGGCCACAACATCGCGGAGAATGAAGACCATTCTGGAATTGTCGTTGCTCAGCACAGTCCGGGTTTTTCCGAGGCGGAACCGGCCCAGATCGATGCTTTCCGCGCTCAGCGCGATCTCACCGTTAAAAGCTGAAAGCGCGCCGGCATCGATCCGGTCCGTGGGCCAGCCGCCGCCGGACGGGGAAACCGTACCGCCGCCATTCGAGGCAGTACCCCCCCCGCCCCCGGTGCTGAGATCGCTCAGATCGAGCGGGCCCGCATCCAGCCGGGCGTTAATCCGCGGCGTGTCGTTCAGACCGATATCAGCGGCCCCGGTTAGTCGGTTGCCACCCAGATCGGCAGAAAGTTCGCGCAGCGACAGCTGTCTGTCTGCGGTCAGCGTCAGCTGAGTCGTCAGATCAATCCGGGCGCCGAGTTTGGCTGGCAGAGCGACCGGCGGCAGGCCCAGCGCCTGCACAAAAGCGCTGGTGTCACTGGTGACGACACCAAAGCTGCCGGCAACCTCGCCTGCGGTACTTGCACGCCCTTCGAGGCTCACGTCACCTGGCCCCGCACTGATATCAATGCTGACATTGCGGGTCTCACCTGTGATAAATCCTGCAAACCCGTCGATCGTGGCCTTCACAGTCACCGGGTCCCCGGCAGGGCGCAGCACGGCCGCAAAATCAGCAGGGCCGAGCCGGTCCGGCCAGTCGAGCGTCAGATCCACGCCGGAATAAGAGATCAGATCGCTGCCTTCCGCATCATAAATCAGGGTCGCATCGGTGACCTCGAGACGCTGAATGCTGACTGCCCGGGCCTCGCGTGCGGGCGATGTGCCGGTTTCGATCTGCGCGTCGCCGCTTGCGTCCGTGAACCGCCAGCTCGCCCGCCCGTCTGCTTTTTGTTCAAGGCGGATGGTTGGACTTTGTGCCTCGATATTGGTGATCCGGATTTCCCCTCTGATCAGCGCCAGTGCATCAACCCCGATGGCTGCACCGGAGGCCTGCAACATCGGGCCCTGCTCTGCCCAGCTGGCATTGCCAACCTCCAGCTCTCCCGCCCGCACCCCCAGCACAGGCCAGAGCGTGATACTGACACCGCTGACCGAAACATCCCGCCCTGTAGCTGCGCGCAACTGGTCAGTGGCGATCTGTGCAATCCGGTCTGCCGGCAGAAAGAGCACGGATACAACAAGGACAAGGGCGAGCACCAAAACGAGCCCGATCAGCCGGAAGATCCACTTCATACCTTACTCCTGTCCTTCACAGCGCCCCTTTCCGGAGCGCATCAACTACACTATAGCCCGGTGCATGAGCACCAACCCGCCAGACCTGCGCCCTGATATCGCACCAAAACCCCGCCTGGCTGAACCCGGCCGCGCCGGCCAGCCGACGATCGGGATGGTCAGCCTTGGATGCCCCAAAGCGCTGGTGGACAGCGAGCGTATCCTGACCCGGCTGCGCGCCGAAGGCTATGCCATATCGCCCGATTATGCCGGTTCTGACGCTGTCATTGTCAACACCTGCGGGTTTCTCGACAGCGCCAAGGCCGAAAGCCTGTCTGCCATTGGCGAAGCGCTGATCGAAAACGGCCGCGTGATCGTCACCGGCTGCCTTGGTGCCGAACCGGAATATATCACCGGCGCGCATCCCAGAGTGCTGGCTGTGACCGGGCCGCACCAGTATGAACAGGTGCTCGATGCGGTACATGTCGCCGTTCCCCCCAGCCCCGATCCGTTCATTGATCTGCTGCCCGCGCGCGGGGTCAGCCTGACGCCCCGGCATTTCAGCTATCTCAAAATTTCCGAAGGCTGCAATCACAAGTGCAAATTCTGCATCATTCCGGATATGCGTGGCAGACTGCAGTCACGGCCGGCGCATGCCGTGGTGCGAGAGGCTGAAAAGCTGGTTGAAAGCGGCGTGCGTGAACTGCTGGTTATCAGCCAGGACACCTCGGCTTACGGCGTCGATATCCGCCATGCCGAAGAGCGTGGTCACCGCGCGCATATCACCGATCTTGCGCGTGATCTGGGCTCTCTCGGGGCCTGGGTCCGGCTGCATTATGTGTATCCCTACCCGCATGTGCGACAGCTCATACCGCTGATGGCCGACGGCCTCGTGCTGCCCTATCTCGACATTCCGTTTCAGCACGCCCATCCCGAAGTGCTGCGCCGCATGGCGAGGCCTGCCGCGGCAGCGAAAACTCTCGATGAGATCGCCGCATGGCGTGATGTCTGCCCCGATCTGACGCTGCGCTCGACGTTTATCGTGGGCTATCCGGGCGAGACAGAAGCGGAGTTTCAGACCCTGCTTGACTGGCTGGATGAAGCGCAACTCGACCGGGTCGGATGCTTTCAGTACGAAAATGTCGATGGCGCGCGTTCAAACGCTCTGCCCGATCATGTCCCGGCGGAAGTCAAACAGGACCGCTGGGACCGCTTCATGGCTAAAGCGCAGGCGATCTCTGCCGCGAAACTGGCGGCAAAAACCGGCCGGCGCATCGATGTTATTGTTGATGAGGTCGATGGCGAGGCCGCCACATGCCGCACGCAGGCAGATGCACCCGAGATCGACGGAAATCTCTTTGTTGACGAGGATTTTGCAACTCTGACGCCTGGCGACATCGTCACGGTGGAGGTGGAAGAGGCCAGCGAATACGACCTCTGGGGTCGGGTCGTCGGATAACACCGGCACCGGGGGATGCTTTTGGCCGTGCCGGGTGCTAGGATCGCGAACAGCCACAAGTCATGGATAGCCTGATGTCGGATGCACCAAAGATCGCGCAGAAAGGGCCCTTCGCCGTCGATGTTACGGAGGGGAAGGCGTATTTCTGGTGCACCTGCGGGCAGTCTTCAAAACAACCTTTCTGTGACGGATCGCATAAGGACAGTGCGTTTAATCCGGTGAAATACGTGGCAGAGGCGGATGAAAAGGTATTTTTCTGCGGTTGCAAGCGTACCGGCAATCCACCTCTTTGCGACGGCGCGCACAACAAACTCTGATACCAGCTGACAGAAACCGTCAGAACCGTTTTGCCGCTGGTTGAAAATGTTCTCTTTTTGTTCTATATTGGTGTGAATACTGGTACACAGAAAGAGAAACGGATTATGTCCCTGCAACCGCAGTTCCCCGGTCTTTTTGCCCCCGAACAGGGTGCTTTGCCGCTGCATGCTCCTGAGCCGGGCAGTGAGAAACAGATCCGCTATGCCGAAGCACTGGCGAAACGTGCGGGCATCCCGTTGCCAAAAGACCTTTTTGCGGACCGGAACCGTCTGTCAGACTGGATCGACACACATAAGCCGCCAAAACCCTCCGGCCGGTTTGCGGATTATCCTTCGTCCAGACAGGTGGCCTTTGCGGAACGCATCTCGCGCGTCAGACGGCGCGCCATTCCGGATGCGTGTTTCCGCGACAAGGCGCTGATGTCCGGCTGGATCGACGCAAACCGTCCGCCGCGGGCAGGTTTGTCGCACCCGGTTGCTGCCCGCCGGCAGTGACCTACTTGAGATTGATGAGCAATCCTACAGACCCCCGCCTGCGCGTTCTCTATAACGCCTCCTGCCCGATCTGCAGCCGCGAGATCGACCATTATGCGGCGCTCAGCGCCGAGCAGTCGCTGCCGCTCGCTTTCGACGATCTGAACGAACCGGACACTCTCAAGAGCTGGGGCTTAACGCGCGAGGCGGCTGCGAAACGGCTGCACGTGCGCCACGACGGGGTTGTGAGCAGCGGTCTGCCCGCGTTTATCGCGATCTGGCGCGAAATCCCACGTTATAAATGGCTCGCGCGGGTCGTTGGCGCACCGGTCGTGCGGCCCATTGCGGGCGCGGTGTATGACCTCGTGCTCGCCCCGTTGCTCTGGCGCTCTGACAGGATCCGGATGCGCCGGACCGGCTGTGATGCCGGGACCTGCGCCCCGGAAAAATAATCAGAGGCCGGCCGCCGTGCGGCGCACCGTCTCGATGCGCTGTGCATTGGGCGGGTGGGTGCCGAGAAACCGGTCACCGGGATCGGGAATGCGGGCAAAGAACTGTGCACCGCGCAGCGGATTATAGCCCGCCCGCGCGGTTATGACTGTACCAAGCGCATCCGCTTCCAGCTCAAAGTCTTTGGAGTAGGTCCGCGCGCCGACAGCAGCGCCCTGACGCTGCGCTGTTTCGATCACATCGGGGTTGCCCCCCAGCAAAACGGCAAGCCCACCGGCGATGACCGCGCCGGCAACCGCGTTCTGCTGCTGGCGTGCGATATGGCCGCGAATGTGATGAGCCGCCTCGTGCCCCATGACAAAGGCCATTTCGTCGGCATTTCGCGCATCGGCGATCAGCGCCAGGGTAAAGGCGATGATCGGACGACCGGACTTATCAAGCGTCTGGAAGGCGTTGGGCGGCTGGCCCGGACGGTCGTCCACCAGAATACGGAAATCGCAGTTCACCTGCCGGGTTCTCGCGCGACATTCGCGCTCGGCGACCGGCTCGACGGTGCGCACGACCTGGGCAAAGCTGCGCCCTGCGGCACTGGCGGAAATCCGCGAGGCCGTTGAGGTTTCTGCCTGGGTCTGCTGGCGAGGCTGCGGGGCGGGTCCCTGCGTGGTTGTCACCTGACACCCTGCAAGCAGCATCGCGACAAAGCAGGCGGCTAATCTTGTTACATTCATCCTTCGGCGTCCTTATGCCGTTACCATTACGTACCCGTTATATTAGTGCGTGCAGGCGCAGACGCCACCCCGCGCTGCGTGCTTTGTCGCACTTGTCTGCAAAGGGGCGTCATGTAAGCTGCCGTTCATGTTTACCATTGAGCACGAATTTGACGCTACAGTTGTAACCCTTGTCGACGAGGGCACTGCCCCGCTTCTGGAGGATGTGACAGTACATGTTACCGAAACCGACGTCCTGCTGAACCAGTATGATCCGCGCACCGACCGGGTCATTTCCGTCAGGTTATCGCCCTGCCAGTGGCGCGACCTGACCGCGGCACTCAATCTGCCCGAAGGCGTTTACCGGGCAAAGTGACGGCAAGGCCCGTTGACCCGACCGGGTCGTCCTGTATTCCTGTGGCGGGGAGCAGCGGAGGGCGGCATGAGCACCGGGACAAATATTACCACATGGTTTGAAGGCCGGTGGCACAAAGACGACGTACCGGTTATGCGGGCTGCGGATCACGGCGCGTGGCTGGGCAGCGGTGTCTTTGACGGGGCGCGGATGTTTTCGGGCCGTGCGCCTGACCTGCTGGCCCATTGTGAACGCGTCAACCGCAGCGCGCACGCCCTGATGATCACCCCCACCGTGGCTCCGGAGGAAATGGTTGCGATTATTCGTGAGGGGCTGAAGCACTACGGCCCCGACGACGCGGTTTATATCCGGCCGATGTACTGGGGCATCCACGGAGATCTGACCGCCATTGTGCCATCCCGCGATGAAACAGGTTTCGCGATCTGTCTTGAGCAGATCCCGATGGCTCCGGCGGATGCCTCGACAACGCTGGGCCGGACCCGTTTCCGGCGCCCGGTCCTTGAAGACAATGTCGTGAACGCCAAGGCCGGCTGCCTTTATCCCAACAATGCGCGCATGCTGACCGAGGTCCGTGCGCGCGGCTTTGGCAACGCGCTTGTGGCGGATGCTATCGGCAATGTGGCGGAATCCGCGACAGCCAATGTATTCATGGTCCGGGACGGCGAGGTCCTGACGCCGGTTGCGAACGGTACCTTTCTCTCCGGGATTACACGGGCCCGGCACATCGCAAATCTGGCGCAGGACGGCACGAAGGTACACGAAAAAGTGCTGACTTTTGCCGACTTTGAAGCGGCGGACGAAGTGTTTCTTACAGGCAATATGTCAAAGATCACTCCGGTTACTGCCTTTGAGGACCGGCAGTATCAGATCGGTCCGGTCACACGGCGGCTGCGGGAAATGTACTGGGACTGGGCCGCCTCAGAGACTCTGTGATTCAAGCGACAAGGCCGACCGCAGGAAAATTCCGCGGATCTCTCGCGCTGATTTTTGCGAGAGCACCCCGTCTCTGATCTCATCCGGGGGCCAGAGCCACGTTTCAGCGGGATCGTGGTGCATCGCCCAGTCGGGGAACAGGCGTTCGTGCACTCTGGCTCTGACCAGCAGTCTGACCTCGGTGTGCCGGTCATCTTCGCTGATATGCTGAAAGATCTCTTCGGTCTTTCCCGTCGGCCCTTCAAGAAGCTGCAGATAGATATCCGACCGGCAGATCAGCGCCCCGGTGATGTCGTACCGGGCATTGCGCAACCGTGCCGTCGCAAGAATTCCGGCAAGTACATCAAGGCTGTATCCGAACGGCCGCGAGGCATAAATGATCTGTTGCATCGGCATCGGCAGTCTCCTGAAACCATTTAACGCACAGCTTTTGTTGTCGCGGTGCCTCCCATGTTCGCTCCGTAATAGCACAAATAGTTTGCGATTGCGCCTTCCAATCGGAACCGCCATTATTGCGCCAAAAGGGGGCATCACATCATGCGCAAGTTTCTGGTCATCCTGGATGACAGTCGTGAATGCCTGAACGCCATGCGGTTTGCGGCCATGCGCGCGGCCAAAACCGGCGGTGGTGTGAGCATTCTGTCAATCATCCCGCCCGACGAGTTCAATCACTGGATCGGTGTGGGCGAAATGATGCGCGAAGAGGCCCGCGAGCGGATCGAAGTGCATTATGAGGTCTTTGCCAAGTGGATGCGTGACCGCCAGGGGATTGAGCCAGAACTGATCATCCGTGAAGGTCAGGCCGTTGACGAGATTATGGCGCAGGTGCGTGAAGACGAAAGCATCGGGGTGCTTGTGCTTGGCGCAGGAAGCGACAAAAAGGGCCCGGGCCCGCTCGTGACGCATCTGTCGCGCATGGCGGGCGGACTGCCCATTCCGATCACCATCGTGCCGGGTGATCTGAGCAAAGAAAAACTCGAGGCGATTACCTGATCACCCGATTGGTTCCTGCCCTTCGGACATGGCCCTGGATGCACGGATGCATGTGCAGTTTAGAACGATTCCAAACCTTGACTTAGCTTCGGTCAATCCGCATATCATATTCAACCTCAGGAGAGAGCAGAATGTTTATTCAGACCGAATCCACACCGAACCCCGCAACACTGAAGTTCCTGCCCGGGCAGACCGTTCTGGAAATGGGGACGGCTGATTTCCCGACGTCTGAGACAGCCGACAAATCCCCTCTGGCGATGCGCATCTTTGCCGTGGATGGGGTCGCCGGCGTCTTTTTCGGGACAGATTTCGTGACGGTGACCAAAGCCGAAGCGGTGGACTGGGATCACATAAAACCTGCCCTTCTGGGCGCCATCATGGAACATTTTCAGTCCGGTCAGCCGGTTATGGCGGGTGATCATGCGCCTGCCTCCGGTCATGCTGAGCATACCGGTGAAGACGGCGCGATTGTAAGCCAGATCAAAGAGTTGCTCGACAGCCGGGTGCGTCCGGCCGTGGCGCAGGACGGCGGCGACATCACCTTTCACGGCTTTGACCGGGGTGTGGTGTATCTGCACATGCAGGGTGCCTGTGCCGGTTGCCCGTCCTCGACGCTTACGTTGAAAATGGGCATTGAGAACCTGCTCCGCCACTATATTCCTGAAGTCACCGAGGTCCGCCCGGTCGCCAGCTGAGGCGGCATGAGCTCTCGACCGCGCGATCCTGTTCTTTCAGGCCGGTGCTGTTACGGCACAATGACCTTGACCACTCCGGCACCGCCAGAGATCGCTGACTGGTGCCACTGCAGCGATTGCCGGCGTCTCACCAGCGCACCGGCATCGGCGTATGCGGAATTTGCCCTTGCAGATGTGGAAATCCGGCCTGAGCCTTTAGCGGTGTTTCGCCCGTCCAACAGAGTGGCACGCGGGCTCCGCAAATCCTGCGGTACGCCGCGCGCTGCAACTTTCGGGCACTTGTCCGGGCGGATTTGCACTTCCCTTAATATCCAGAGCGATTTTGCAAACATTTCTCCGGAACTGCACTGTCACGCGCAAGCGGCACTGCCCCGGGTTTCGATGAACGACAGTGTGGAAAAGGCATCTGTCAGTGGCCTGGAGACGCTGCGCCGCCCGCCAGGATCGTGGTCATCATGTCCGGTCTGCTGACATTTGCCTTCGACACTTCGGGGCCTCACTGTGCTGCCGCATTGCTGTCGGGAGAAACCCTGGTGGCCGCCGCCTGCGAAGAGATGGCAAAGGGCCAGGCGGAACGCCTTATGGACTTCTGTGCAGAGGTGCTCCGCGCCGGCGGCGTCCGATGGTCTGATATCGACCGGCTTGCGGTTGGCACCGGGCCCGGCAATTTCACCGGCCTGCGGATTTCTGTGGCAGCAGCACGCGGCCTCGCTCTGGGGCTGGGCATTCCAGCCATCGGTGTGAGCAATCTCGAGGCTCAGGTCTTCGGGTTTGACGGACCGGTTGTCTCTGCCCTCGATGCCCGGCGCGATCATTTTTACCTTCAAGGCTTTGGCATGCCAGTCCCCGTGACGCCAATGCTCTGCGACCTCGCGGCATTGCCTGCCACCCTCAGGGGCGTGGCGCCGCTTTGCGTCGGCCACCGCGCAGCGGAGATTGCAGAACAGACAGGCGGCAGCATCGCCCGGCAAACCCTGCCCGTGGCAGAGACAATTGCCCGGGTGAGCCTGGCACGTGGCGGTAACAGCCACCCGCGCCCCGCACCGCTCTATATCCGCCCTGCGGATGCGGCACCTGCCCGCGATACACCACCGGTTATTCTTTCATGACACCGGAAGAGGTCGCACGGATACATCAGGCCGCGTTTGCGCCGGACCGGGGCTGGTGTCCGCAGGAGGTGCGCGATCTGCTCCGCAATCCGCATGTCTCGCTGCATGCAGTCACAGATGGCTTCGCGCTCGTGATGACCGTCGCCGGTGAGGCGGAGCTGATCTCCCTTGCCGTTCACCCTGACGCACAGCGCGCGGGCCGCGGATCGCAGCTGATGCACCTCTGGATGACCGGCGTCGATGCACACACGGCCTTTCTTGAGGTGTCGGCGGATAATGCGGCGGCTCTGGCACTTTATGCAGCGCACGGATTCGTTGTAACAGGGCGGCGGGCAGGCTATTACGCCCGCCCCGGGAGCACTGCTGTGGACGCAGTGCTCATGAAGTCCGCGCTCAGGGCACCTGACGCGGCGGAAACGCCTGCACCCGCGCCAAAAACCGGTTGACCCTGCCTTCGGTACAGGTCCTAATTTGCGCAGGATGAGAAGACATCTGCTCATATCGGGCGCTGCGCGTGAATTCCCGCGTTGCCGACGCCGAAATATAAACCGGGAGACACTGAATGACCCTTATGCAAAAATTCCTCGGCGCGAGCGCCACCCTGGCGCTGAGCGCCGGTGCCGCGCTGGCCGACCCCGCCCTGATCTTTGACCTTGGCGGCAAATTCGACAAATCCTTCAATGAGGCCGCCTTTAACGGTGCGCAACGCTGGGCAGAAGAAACAGGCGGCACGTTCCTTGAGATTGAACTGCAGTCCGAAGCACAGCGTGAGCAGGCTCTGCGCCGGTTCGCCGAATCGGGCGCCAACCCGGTCATCACAACAGGTTTCGCTTTTGCCGACCCGGTGAATGCGGTTGCCGGCGATTATCCTGACACCAAGTTCGTGAATATTGACGGCTGGCTGCCGGAAGTGCCCCCGAATGTGCAGCTTATCGGCTTTCAGGAGCATCAGGGCTCGTACCTGGTGGGCATGATGGCGGCGATGGCGTCTGAAACAGGCACCGTTGGCTTTATCGGTGGTATGGATATTCCGCTCATTCGCCACTTCGGCTGCGGATACGCGCAGGGCGTAAAAGCGGTGAATCCCGACGCCACGGTGATCGCTAATATGACCGGCACGACACCTGCCGCCTGGAACGACCCGGTGAAAGGCTCCGAGCTCACCAAAGCGCAGATCAGCCAGGGCGCTGACGTTGTCTATGCCGCCGCCGGCGGCACAGGCGTGGGCGTGCTGCAGACCGCGGCAGACGAAGATATCCTGTCGATCGGCGTGGACAGCAACCAGAACCACCTGCACCCGGGTAAAGTACTAACGTCGATGCTCAAGCGTGTGGATGTTGCCGTTTATGAGACAATGAAGTCCGGCGGTGATGTCGAGACCGGTGGCTTTACCGTTCTGGGTCTCGCCGAAGACGGCGTGGGTTATGCAATGGACGACAACAACGCATCCCTGGTGACCGACGAAATGAAGGCCGCCGTTGAGGAAGCCCGCGAAAAGATCATCTCCGGTGAGCTTGAAGTCGTGGCCTATTACGCAAACGACAGCTGCCCCGCACTGGACTTCTGATCCGCAGCGCAGCAAGGCTTAAAGCAGGCCACGCCACCCGGCGTGGCCTGTTCCGGATGGGGGTGGCTGATGGCCGATAAAGCGCCGGCAATTGAACTGAAAGGCATATCCAAAGCCTTTGGCCCGGTTCAGGCAAACAAGGACATATCGATCCGTGTCATGCCCGGCACGATCCATGGCATTATCGGCGAGAACGGCGCGGGCAAATCCACGTTGATGTCGATCCTCTACGGCTTTTACAAAGCTGACAAAGGCGAGATTTTCATCGCTGGCAACAAAACCGAAATCCCCGACAGCCAGGCCGCCATTGCGGCAGGCATCGGCATGGTGTTCCAGCACTTCAAACTGGTTGAGAATTTCACGGTGCTCGAGAATATCATTCTGGGCGCTGAAGACGGCGGGCTGCTGCGCCCTTCGCTTGCCAAGGCACGCAAATCGCTGCTGGAGCTTGAGCGGGAATACGGCCTGAACGTGGACCCTGACGCGGTGATCGAAGAGATCGGCGTAGGTATGCAGCAGCGCGTCGAAATCCTCAAAGCGCTCTACCGGCGCGCGGATATTCTGATCCTTGATGAGCCGACGGGTGTGCTGACGCCGGCTGAGGCAGATCAGCTTTTCCGCATCCTCGGGCGGCTGCGCGAGGAAGGCAAGACAATCATCCTCATCACCCATAAACTACGCGAGATTATGGAAGCCACCGATACCGTGAGCGTCATGCGGCGCGGCGAGATGACCGCGACGGTGAAGACGTCCGAGACCTCTCCGGCAGAGCTCGCTGAGCTGATGGTCGGGCGCAAGGTGCTGTTGCGCGTCGACAAAACACCGGCGACCCCCGGTGACGTAGTGCTGGACATCAAGGGCCTGAAAGTCGTGGATGATCAGGGGGTTGAACGCGTCAAAGGCATCGATCTTCAGGTGCGTGCTGGCGAGATTGTAGGCATCGCAGGTGTCGCCGGCAACGGCCAGTCAGAACTCCTCGAGGTGCTTGGCGGCTACGCGGATGCCACCGGCGAGGTTACGCTGAACGGGCAACCGCTGGACCTGAGCGGCCGGTATTCCGACGGACGTTCACGCCGCATGCGTGGCATCGGTCACGTGCCCGAAGACCGGCAGCGTGAAGGTCTGATTATGGATTTCTCGGCCTGGGAGAACACCGCCTTCGGCTATCATCGCTCAGACGCCTATCAGTCGGGCATGCTGCTCGACAATGCCGCGATCCGGAGCGATACCGAAGGCAAGATGGAACGCTTTGATGTGCGTCCCCCGGATCCCGCGCTCGCCGCCAAAAGCTTTTCCGGCGGCAACCAGCAAAAGATCGTGCTGGCCCGCGAGATTGAGCGTAACCCTGATCTGCTGCTTGTGGGCCAGCCCACCCGCGGCGTCGATATCGGTGCCATCGAATTTATTCACCAGCAGATCGTGGCCCTGCGCGATCAGGGCAAAGCTATTTTGCTGGTCTCGGTTGAACTGGAAGAAATCCTGGCGCTGGCGGACCGCGTGGCTGTGATGTTTGACGGTCATATCATGGGCGAGCGCCTCTCTGCGGAAACGGACGAGAAAGAACTGGGCCTTCTGATGGCCGGTGTGGAGGGCTGAACGGATGGATGTGGTGCCAAAATGGGCTGAGGTCATTCTGGTGCCGCTGATCTCGCTGATGCTTGCGGCAATCCTCTCGGCGCTGGTTATTCTTGCGATCGGCGAAGACCCGGTGGCGGCGGTCAACCTGATGATCACGGGTGCACTCGGCAGCACCTATGGCTGGGGCTATACCCTTTATTACGCAACGAATTTCCTGTTTACCGGGCTTGCTGTTTCGGTCGCGTTTCATGCGGGGCTCTTTAACATCGGCGGTGAAGGCCAGGCGATGCTGGGCGGGCTCGGCGTGGCGCTGGCCTGCCTTCTGGTGCCCTGGCCGCACTGGACCATCGCGCTGCTGGCCGCGACTGTGGCGGCAGGGCTTTTCGGAGCCGCATGGGCTGCGATCCCTGCGTTTTTGCAGGCCAGGCGCGGC
>CBDUCB010000010.1:0-34057 GCA_965365545.1 uncultured Roseobacter sp.
GTCAGGACAGCCTCAGCGGTTACCTTGATGGTATTGATCTGATGCACCGGTATCCACCCTGTTACCCCGACATCTGCAGGAAAACATGAAGCTTGCAGCACTGCCGGAGGCAACCAAGGCACGTCAGTGATATTTGCACCGATCGCAGAGACGCCGTTTCTGCAGCGCAATGTTGGTGGGGATCGAAGATGGGTTCTGGGTTCGAATAACGCCGGTCTCATGGAGCGCCATGCCAATGCTCAGGGCTTACCGACACTGCGAACAATTCCTACCGGCAGGGCCCGATTTATGACGGCCTGTTGGCGTGCAAACAAATTCTTATCGAAGAAGTCCACGACCTGCCTCCCGAGGTGGGTGGTGTGTCACGCGACACCGCTGGGACTGCCTGATCAAATACTACGGTCTAGAGTACCGGCGTCCCCGTCCATCCCCATGCTTTCCTGTCCCCGTGGTGCCCCGATGTATAAATGCGCCTGTCCAATTCAACGGGTTTATCTTGTTTGGAAGGTACCGGCGGGGATGCAGGTACTCGAAACCGCAAAAATCAGTAGCAATATCAATTTTCTATCTGCATATATGGTGCGGGTGGAGGGACTTGAACCCCCACGCCTTGCGGCGCCAGAACCTAAATCTGGTGCGTCTACCAATTTCGCCACACCCGCAAAGGACCGCAAGCGGCCTGTCGCGGTTCCTGCCAAACCAGCCCTGCAGTAGCAAGAGAAAAGACACGGCGGTTAAGCAGTTATTATCCCGCTGCATGGTTTGATCGCGTTGATACGACCGGTTTCAGGCAAGGATTCTGCGGGGCAACATGCAGCAAACATCTCTTCTTCAGCATTTCGCGCGCAGGGCCGCCGACAGCCGCCGGGAGATTGCCGGCCTTGCATATGGCACGGCGGTTCTGACGTTGCATGGACAGATCCCTGTGCAACATCTGCGCTGTGGAGATCAGATCATCACCCGCCGGAGCGGGAGTGTTGCCGTGCAAAGCATTGAGGTCATCAGCGCCGTGACCTGTATGGTTTATGTCATCGCAGGGTCGCTCGGGCATTCATCCCGGACAACAGACACCCTCCTGAGCGCGGGGCAGCCGGTGCTGCTGCGTGACTGGCGCGCGCGGGCGTTCAGCGGATCGGATGAGGCGCTGGTGCGCGCCGGCGATCTTGCCGATGGTGAGTTTGTGCGCGATCTGGGTCAGCTTCCCGTCACGCTGTACCGGATCCGCTGCGCAGAACCGGCGGTAATATACGCAGGCGGGATGGAGCTTGGAACAGCGGACAGCCTGCGCGCACAGCGGCACCGCTAGTCCGGCTCATCCTGCAGACCGCGCAGCACCTGCGGCAGCATTTCACTCAGATCCTCAGCGATGAGACCCGGTCCAAAGGCACGCGCGGCCTCGGTGTGCATCCAGGTTGCAGCCTCTGCACAGACAATCAGATCCGGCGAGACCGGCCCGGCCGCGGCCCCCGCAATCATACCGGCAAGCACGTCTCCCGCGCCCGCTGTTGCCAGCCAGGGCGCCCGGCGATCATAGACTGCCGCATGTACGGTGGCGCCGCCGTCCGGTGCGGCAATAACTGTATCGGGCCCTTTCAGCAGCACGACGCATCCCGCCCGCGCCGCCGCGCGGCGGGCCACATCAATCTTTGACGCATCCCCGCGTGCGCTCTGCGAAAGATCCGGAAAAAGGCGTCCGAATTCGCCCTCATGCGGCGTCAGAATGGTGCGCGCATGGGTCATGGCAAAGAGCGCGTCCGGGTCATCGGCAAAGCTCGTCAGCGCATCCGCGTCAAGCACCACGGCAGGCGGGCGCCGGTCCCGCTCACTTTCTGCGCGCGCCAGCACCTGTGCGACAAGCGCGCGGGTGCGCGCCCCGGCTCCCAGCCCCGGTCCGACACAAAATGCCGTCACACGGTCGTCCGCGACCTGCGCGAGATCCTGCGGATCATCCAGTCCGCGCAGCATGACCGCATTGAGGTGCGTCGCGTTTTCCATCACCGCCGCCTTCGGACAGACCAGCGTCACCAGCCCTGCCCCGATGCGCAATGCCGCACGGGCCGCAAGGCGGCCGGCCCCGCCACGCCCGACACCGCCGGCAAAAGCGATCACATGGCCGTGGTCGTATTTATGTCCTGCATAACTGTTTTTCGTCAGAACCATGCCCGGCCAGCGGCGCACCGGCCGGCCCGCAAACTTCGGTTCTGCCAGGCGCGCGCGTTCAGGATCGGGGGGCTGACCGACCATCGAGCGCTCCCCTGCCTCGCCCCTGAGTCCGATATCCACCACAGCAATCCGCCCGCAGATCAGCGGCCCCATACCAAGGTAATGGCCCGCCTTGGGGCTGTGAAACGTCACCGTCAGGTCCGCACTGTTCACCTGCTCCGGCCAGGGGTTGAAATCCTCGTCTGCGGGGTCTCCGTCAAAGGGCAGCATACCATTGTCGAGGTTCAGCCCGGACGGACAGTCCACCGCGACCCGCGCGATGTCATAGCTTTGTTTCCACCGGCGGCACCCGCGGGCGCCAAGCACCTCCGCGATGTCCCGCGGCAGCGGTCGCGTCAGTCCGGTGCCGAAAACAGCATCAATGATCACATCCGGGCGCGCGCCATTGCGGATCGCCTCACTGTTCCAGACATGCACGTCCGTAAGGGCGGCCAGCCGGTCATAATTGCCCCGGGCATCGGGCGGCAGCCTGTCAGGATTTCCGGAGAGAAAGACATCCGCGCGCCAGCCGGCCTTGATCAGCAGACGCGCGATAACGAACCCGTCGCCGCCGTTATTGCCGGGCCCGCAAAGCACCAGCGCCCGGTGGGGTTTTATTCGCAGGTCCGGCCAGCGTGCCAGAAGCCCGGACACAACACCCTGCCCGGCTTTTTCCATCATCCCGGCACCCGTTACAGTACCGGCATCAATGGCCGCCTGTTCGAGATCCCGCATCTGCCGCGCCGTCAGCAGTTCAGTCATGTCGGAGCTCGCGATTCATTTTCGCCCGTTTTTTATGCATAATGTTTATTTCTTAATCGCACGCTGATCAAATTGATCCGGGCGCAGAAGCAGTTTACCCCTGATCATGGACCCTGACAGCCCGTAATGGTCTGTCCGGGATGAACTGCGGCAAGGGAGGCCAGCATGAAGAAGATAGAGGCGGTTATCAAACCGTTCAAACTCGACGAAGTAAAGGAGGCTCTGCAGGAAGTGGGCATCCAGGGCCTTTCCGTCATCGAAGTCAAAGGGTTCGGCCGTCAGAAAGGCCATACCGAGCTTTACCGCGGCGCAGAGTACGTCGTCGATTTTCTGCCGAAGGTGAAGATCGAGATCGTGCTCGATGATGACATGGTCGAAAGCGCCATCGAGGCCATCGTGGCCGCCGCTAAAACCGAGAAAATCGGCGATGGCAAGATTTTCGTAACACCGGTCGAGCAGACGATCCGCATCCGCACAGGCGAAACCGGCTCCGACGCTCTCTGACCGCGCCGCCGTACACCTAATCATTCCAACCAAGAGGGATATCCGAGAATGAGCAAAGAACTACTCAAGATGATCGCCGATGAAGACGTGGCCTATGTCGACATCCGCTTTACCGACCCGCGCGGCAAGCTGCAGCACGTCACTGTGATGGCCGATCAGGTCGATGAGGACTTCCTTGAGGAGGGTTTCATGTTTGACGGCTCTTCCATTGAAGGCTGGAAATCGATTGAAGCCTCGGACATGAAGCTGATGCCCGACACAGACAGCGCCTATGTCGATCCCTTCTATGCCGAAAAGACGGTCTGCCTGCACTGCTCGGTTGTCGAGCCGGACACCGGCGAGGCCTATGACCGTGATCCGCGCGGCACCGCACAGAAGGCCGAAGAGTACCTGAAATCCACCGGTGTCGGCGATGTCGCTTACATGGGTCCGGAAGCTGAATTCTTCCTCTTTGACAATGTGCGCTATTCCACCACGATGAACAAAGTGTCCTATGAAGTGGACGCGGTAGACGCCTCCTGGAACACCGATGCCGAGTTCGAAATGGGCAACATGGGCCACCGTCCGGGCATCAAGGGTGGTTATTTCCCGGTAAACCCGAC
The DNA here is from genome assembly GCA_965365545.1 of uncultured Roseobacter sp. Lineage (GTDB taxonomy): Bacteria > Pseudomonadota > Alphaproteobacteria > Rhodobacterales > Rhodobacteraceae > Roseobacter. Next base: position 4,071 of record CBDUCB010000010.1, read on the forward strand.
CGACGAGTCCCAGGACCTGCGCTCCGAGATGCTTTCCACGATGAAGCGTCTGGGCATGAAAGTGGACAAGCACCACCACGAGGTGGCCTCGTGCCAGCACGAGCTTGGTCTGATCTTTGACAGCCTGACCAAACAGGCCGACGAGCTGCAGAAGTATAAATACGTAATCCACAACGTGGCCCATGCCTACGGCAAATCCGCGACGTTCATGCCCAAGCCCATCGCGGGCGACAACGGCACCGGCATGCACGTGAACATGTCGATCTGGAAAGACGGCAAGCCGGTTTTCGCCGGCGATAAATACGCCGATCTGAGCCAGGAAGCGCTCTATTTCATCGGTGGTATTCTCAAGCACGCAAAAGCGCTGAATGCCTTCACCAATCCCGGCACCAACAGCTACAAACGTCTGATCCCCGGGTTTGAAGCGCCTGTGCTGCGCGCCTATTCCGCGCGTAACCGCTCTGGCTGCGTACGGATCCCGTGGACAGAAAGCCCCAAAGCCAAGCGCGTTGAGGCCCGTTTCCCCGATCCGAGCGCCAACCCCTATCTGTGCTTTGCGGCTCTGCTGATGGCCGGTCTTGACGGCATCATGTCAAAAATCGATCCCGGAGAGGCGATGGACAAAAACCTCTATGACCTTCCCGCCGAAGAGCTGGCCGGCATTCCGACCGTCTGCGGCTCCCTGCGCGAAGCGATGGAAGAGCTCAAAGCCGACATGGGTTTCCTGCTCAAAGGCGATGTCTTCACCGAAGATCAGATCGAAGGCTACATCGACCTCAAAATGGAAGAGATCGAGCGTTACGAGCACACACCACACCCGGTTGAGTTCGCAATGTACTACAGCTGCTGACCCGTTCCGGGCGCGCTCCGGCGCACCCGGCCACAGGTTTCAACGGACGCTCCTCACCGGGGCGTCCGTTTGCGTTTGTGCAGCCAGATATGGCCATCTCCCCTGTCGTGCAGGTTAAATAAGATACGGCAAATAACTGTAATCATGACCTTTTTTCAGAGCGTAGCTCGTGACATCACGGATCCCGGATCTGAGATCGGCAACCGGCCCCGGTCCGGCACCAGGTGACGGTACCGCTCAAGGCGATCACAGAGCCACATCAGCACTGCGATAGCTGCGCCCGCGTCAAGAACCGCGGACAAAAACGCCCGAAAATGGTCATTATTGGTATTTAGAGTAACAATCACCCCGGCCTGCCCGGACGTCCGATCAATGATGAAGCCCTGCGCGCATGCTTGTCTTTCTGTTCACATTATCATCCGTGTTTCTCATCGCGGCGCTCACGATCCCGGTCTTTGCGGATCTCCTGCTGATCGCCGCGCCCTGTGCGCTGGCAAGTCTGCTGCTGCTGATCTCGCAGATCGACCGGTACGTGAACAGACCGGTGGGCGAAAAGCTTGTTGTAATCGACGGCTCCAATGTCATGCACTGGAAAGACGGCAAACCGCGCATCGAGACCGTCCGCGATGTGATTGATGCGCTGCACAGCAAAGGCTATCAGCCCGGTGTGATCTTTGACGCCAACGCGGGCCATGTGCTGAGCGGCCGGTACCGCCATGATGCCTGGTTCAGCAAAAAACTCGACATCCCGCGGGACCGCGTACGGGTTGTTGGAAAAGGCACGCAGGCAGATCCTGAAATACTGATCACCGCGCGGGCCTATGAAGCACGGGTGGTGACCAATGACCGCTATCGCGACTGGGTAAAAGATCACCCCGAGGTCCGGAAACCCGGATACCTGGTGCGCGGCGGTTATAAATCCGGCGAAATCTGGCTGAGCCTGCCCGGGCTTGCACAGACAAGGACCGCACCCGCCAGAAAAGAAAGCCAGCCGGCCTGAAGGCGTAGGGACTTAAAGGTTCCACACAACAGTTTGTGCTGCATCGGCATTCCGGCGCACAGTCGGGGGGGTGTCTCGCCGGGTGCAGGCACGCGCGCCCCGGATGCGACACGTTCCGACATCTGCAGGAGGCGATACGCATTCGGTTCGCGCACCTGTGCGGTTCAGCAAGAGACCACATAGGTATGGATCGTAAAGACGACGGCGCGGGTGCGCGGCAGTCGCAGAATGCACTGGCGTTCGGCCCGGATGTAGGGTGCTGCTGCGCGATCACCGCTTTCTCGCCGCGGACCATGCACGGAATGCGGCTGATAAAGCGTCGCGGCGTCGTATTTCAGCCAGTTATTGCGCCAAAGCGGACGCCCGGCCTGCACCCCGTCAAAAAGCCGCTGGACCCGCGTCGCCATCGCCGCGTCATAGCTCTCCACCGGCGTATGGATCTGTGTCAGCGGACGCCCGGCTTTCTCGCTCAGTGTCCAGCCCGCGGGAAAGCAGAGCACGGCAGCCGTCAGCACATGCTCAGAGCCGCGTTTTTCCAGGATGCAGATGTCTTCCTGCACAATCTGCCCCAGCATTGCCAGGGGCGTGTCAGACCGGGTGTCGGTCTCAAAGCCGTCCGGACAGGTCACAAGCGGCCCGTTGACGGCGAAGCCCAACCCCGGAAGCAGGCGCAGTGCCGCCTCCAGCACTTCTGCTGCAGCATCCTCACTGCCCGCGCTTTCAAAGAGCACCGCTTCGCGCGCAACAGCCAGACGCGCCCGGCGTTCGGCCATCTGACCGGCGCAGGCATCGCTGACCCGCAGCCAGTCGTCTGCCGCCAGCGGCTGCACCCCGGGCAGCGCCCGGTCAGGGCTCATTTCAGGGGGCAGATCATTGTGCAGAACATCGGTCATCAGCAGCAGTCTTATCAGCGCTCAGCAGGATGGTCCGCAAAAAACGACCCGTCAGAAGGTCGGAAACGGTCAAACGCATGATGAATTTTAAACGCAGGATATAGGGATACACTCTGCCCGGACGCGCCCTATGAATACGCATTTCAGCCAGACCCGTAAAATCGACCCCACGCGCGGGGCGACGCTTGGCGATGGCAGCCCGAACGATATGGACCGGGTAGAGATCGGCCCGACGCAGCTTGCTTTCCGCGAGTGGGAGACCGCGGGACTGGACCTGCCGGATCTGGATGCCATGCGCGCCTACCGGCACCGGCGGCTCACCGATCATATCGTCGCACGGGGCTATGCCGGGTTGCTGATGACCGATCCCCTGAACATCCGCTATGCGACCGACAGCACCAATATGCAGCTCTGGAACACGCACAATCCGTTCCGCGCCGTGCTGCTCTGTGCGGACGGTTATATGGTGATGTGGGACTATAAAAACTCGCCGTTTCTCAGTGAATTCAACCCGCTGGTGCGCGAGCAGCGCTCGGGCGCCGATCTGTTCTACTTTGACAGAGGTGACAAGGTTGGCGCGGCCGCTGATGTGCTGGCCAATGAAATCCGGGTCCTGCTGGCAGAACACGCACCCGGGCTCAGACGCCTTGCAGCTGACAAGATCATGCTGCACGGCTTGCGCGCGCTGGAGGCGCAGGGCTTTGAGGTGATGGATGGCGAAGAGGTCACCGAAAAGGCCCGTTCGGTCAAAGGGCCTGACGAAATTAAAGCGATGCGCTGCTCCAGCCACGCCTGCGAGACAGCGGTGCGTATCATGGAGGATTTCGCGCGGGACAACGTGGGCGATGGCGTTACCTGCGAAAACGATATCTGGGCCGTGCTGCATGCAGAGAATGTGCGCCGGGGTGGTGAATGGATCGAGACGCGGCTTCTGACCTCTGGTCCGCGCACTAACCCCTGGTTTCAGGAATGTGGCCCGCGCGTCTGTCAGGCCAATGAGATCATCTCCTTTGATACCGATCTGGTGGGCGCTTATGGCATCTGCACAGACATCTCACGCAGCTGGTGGATCGGGCCTGGAAAGCCGAGGCCCGATATGGTGTACGCCATGCAACACGGGGTCGAGCATATCATGACCAATATGCAGATGCTGAAACCTGGCGTGATGATCCCGGAGCTTTCGGCAGGTACCCACGTGCTGGATCCGGGGTTTCAGAAGCTGAAATACGGCTGTCTGATGCATGGCGTGGGGCTTTGTGATGAATGGCCGCTGGTGGCCTATCCCGATCATGCGGTCGACGGTGCCTATGATTATCCGCTGGAGCCTGGCATGTGTCTGTGTGTCGAAGCGCTCGTGAGCCCTGAAGGTGGTGATTTCTCGATCAAACTCGAGGATCAGGTGCTGATCACCGAGGACGGTTTTGAGAACCTGACAGTCTATCCCTTTGATGACGCGCTGATGGGCCGCATCTGAGCGCCCGTGTGGCGCTCAGCGAAAGAGCCCGGGCAGCAGATCGCTGAGCAGGGTAAAGCCGCGCGGCCCATAAGGTTCTGCCGGTGGGCCTGTGCGACGCCGCACTGCGGTCCCGTTGAGCCAGACCTCGACCCGTCCGGTGCCGGCCCCCGACATATGCCTGAAGTCGCGTGCTTCGATACCGAGGCTTTCGCCCAGCGCCATCGCCGCATCCGTGTCCTCGGCATAAAAATACCGGATATGCGGTGTGCTGATGCGCATGTTCACCCGCTGCAGACGCGCGATCTCGGCCTCTGAATTGCCCAGCCGGCTGAGGTTTTCATCCAGCGCATGGCGGGGGATGCTCTCGGGCGCATAGACGAACATCTGCAACGGCGCACGCAGACCGGTGGCACCGGCGAACCAGTCTTCCTTACCGGGCGAGAGCGTCAGCGGCAAAAGCGCTGGCGGCAGGCTGCCACTGCGCACCGCCGTACTCACATCGGGCGGCCCGTCATTGCGGCTCACATCTACGGAGGTCCAGCTGACATTGGACAATGCGGCAAAAACCGGCGGCTCGGGCAGTTCAGGCGCCGTCTGGCCGGCACTGCCGAGGGCAAAAAGCCCGCCCTTGTCATCGGGCAGTGTCAGCGTCTGCATAACTGGCTTGGTTGCGGATATGTCGCGGTCCGCGGTTGCAGCCCCGGCCCCGGCCACCGCGATGCCAGACTGCCCGGCGTCAGGCCCCGGTGTGGCCGACGCGGTCGATTGTTCGACGCTGCCGATCCCGTATCCGAGCATCAGACAGGCCGCCCCCGTCGCCAACATGCCCGCGCTGCGGCCTGTCAATCCGGAGCGTTTCAGCGTCGGCAGGGTGCTCAGCGCAGCCGGCATTGCGACCCCACGGCTCTCACGGATCGTGTGAAGTTTCTGCAGAGTTGCCTCTGTGATCTGCGTGGCGCCCGTCCGGACAACTGCAAGTGCTGCAATGATCCGGGCCCGGGCTCCGGTCACTTGCGCGACCGATGCAGGCTCATGTTTGCTGCCCGATGATCCTGCCCTGCCCGCCCCGATCCCTGCGCCCGCCGGTGCGCCTGATTTCCGTTGCGAACCTGATGGCGGGCTATTCTCTTGCCGCGCGGCCAGGATCTCCTCACGGCGCACACGGGCCTTTTCGAGCCGTTCCTCCCAGTTGCCTTTGCTCAGCAGGTCTTCGATTTCCACAGGAGTATCATCCCCGGCAACGCGGGATGTCGTCTCGGTTTCTGGCTTTTTCCGGGGCATTTCCGGGCGCCTCCCGTGGCTGTGCTCTGCGGCACCAGCAGGTCAGACGCAAAGCATCTGACAGCTTACGCACAAGCTGCGAAACCGCAAAATCCGAACTGCAAATTGCGTGCAACTGGCGGTTTCCCGCTCAGGTGGATAACGGCAACAGCATCCGGTAAGGCACCTGAAACAGGACAATTTACACCCGACGACATCTGCGCAGACGGAACGCCTGACCGCATCTGAGCATGCTTTCGCGCACCCGGCGCTGTCCCGGACCTGCTCCCTCCCGTCCCCGGCGCTGCCCGGCACCTGCCCCGGCCCTGCTCTGCTCTGACGCCACCGGCTGTCGCACGGCAACCGGTGACCCGCAGAGCTTATTGCCAAAGATCTGACCTGCCCCGGGCATCCGCCGTGCACGTCCCCGTGATGTCCCTGTCACATGTCTTGCCAGCGCTGCCCGGCACCCCCACTCTGGGACGGCAGGACAGGAGCTTTACCATGCCGACAGAGCGCATCACCTTTCCCGGACACGATGGTACAGAGCTTGCCGCACGGCTTGATCTGCCCGATGGTCCGCATCTGGCAACCGCCCTTTTTGCGCATTGTTTTACCTGCGGCAAAGACATCCCCGCCGCCCGCCGGATTGCGGCGCGTCTGGCCGGCTCAGGCGTTGCTGTGCTGCGCTTTGATTTTACCGGTCTCGGACATTCGGGCGGCGAGTTTTCCAATACGTCTTTCACGTCGAATGTGGACGATCTGATTGCAGCACAAGAATACCTCGCCGGCCGTGACATGGCCCCTTCGCTGATCATCGGCCATTCACTGGGCGGGGCCGCAGTGATCCGTGCCGCAGGCAGCATGCCGGACATAAAAGCGGTGGCGACCATAGGCGCACCCTTTGATCCGGGCCATGTCACTGATAATTTCAGCGACGCTCTTGACGAAATCCGCACAGAAGGCAGCGCGGAGGTGACCCTGGGCGGGCGCCCTTTCCGCATCGGCCAAGGCTTTGTTGAGGATGTGTCAGAGGCAGCGCTGGACGATGCCCTCGCTGGTCTGAAAGCAGCACTGCTCGTGATGCATGCGCCGCGGGACGAAATCGTCAGCATCGACAACGCCAGCCGGATTTTCCTCGGCGCGAAACACCCTAAGAGTTTTGTCGCACTCGATACCGCCGACCACCTGATATCGCGCGCCGGAGATGCCGAATATGTGGCCGATGTCATCGCCACATGGTCTGCACGCTATCTCGATCTCAGACGCCCCGCACCGCCACCCGGCGCCCCCGAAGGCGTGGTGCGGGTGTCGGAGGCGGATCCTGACGGGTTTCTCACCGATATCGTATCGGGTGAAGGGCATCACCTGCTCGCCGATGAACCGCTGGCCTATGGCGGCACCAACAAGGGGCTGTCGCCCTATGGTCTGCTCTCGGCGGGTCTGGGTGCCTGCACCACGATGACCCTGCGCATGTATGCCCGTCAGAAAGGCTGGCCGGTCGGACATGTGTCGGTTGATGTCTCGCATGACAAAGTGCACGCGCAGGATGCGAAAACATCGGTGGGCGACAAGATCGACACCTGGCGTCGCCGCATTACCGTGACCGGAGATCTGAGCGCGGACCAGCGCGCACGGCTGCTCGAAATTGCCGATAAATGTCCGGTGCACAGGACCCTTGAGCGCAGTTCGACCGTAATCACCGAGCTTGCGGACTGACGGTCCGGGCCTGACGCCTGCCGGCGCAGGCTCACGGTGCAACTGCTCCCGGCCATAAAAATGAGGCGCGGCCCCCGGGGGGCTGCGCCTCGCAATTTAACAGCTCTGCGGTGGCGTTCAGCTGCGCGCGTTGCCCACCAGTTTCCAGACTGCAGGAAGCAGCACCGCCGCCAGCACCAGCTTCAGTGCATCGCCGAGCAGGAAGGGTGTCAGACCCCACTGGAGGATCGGCTGGTCCCAGCCGTAAAGCTGGCCGAGCCACAAAAGGCCGGGCACATAAAGCAGCACGTTGCCGATCAGCATCGCCAGCGCCATCCGGCCCACCGACCGGTCCCAGCCGCGTGACGCCAGCGCCCCGAGGGCCACCGTTGCAATCACATAGCCCAGCAGATAGCCGCCGGTGCTGCCCGTCATATAGGCCAGACCGTTCAGCTCAGCCGTCGAGCTCTGAAAGATATCAAACCCGAGCGCGCCGATGATCATATACCCCATGATCGTGGTCAGCCCGAGCCGCGCGCCATAGGCCGCCCCGATGGTCAGCACTGCAAAGGTGCCCATGTTCATCGCGACAGGCGAGCCGGGCACCGGCACTTTGATGTTGGCAGCCACGGCCAGAAGCGCGATCCCTGTGACGACCAGAACGGCCTGTTTGACCCGGCGTGCCACACCGGTTTGCGGCCCGGTTATCTCTGCCAGTACGGAATGAGAAGCGGTCAGTTGCATGGAAATCTGTCTCCTGTTGCGAATACTTATCTCTCTGAATGCCGCACCTGCAGCGCCTGCGCAAGGGTTCAGTCATCAGGGCCGTCTGTACTGGCACTGCAGGGTGTAATCCTTGCGCGGCCCCTTGACCCGCCAGAACACTGTAAATTCAGGCCAGGCCGAAAAGTCATAGACCACGTCATACCGGTCGGGATCACACCAGTGGGTCGCTGCTCCGCCAAAGGCGGGGACCTGATGGAAAAACCGACCATCATCAAAAGAAACTTCAAGCGCCCGGGACCATCTGTACCGCCGCGTCGCATGAAAGGGCGCCGCGTCACCGAGCGTCATCCGGCCCTCTTCACTGTAATCAGCGCCCTTACCCGCAGGATGCCAGGAGGCGGTGCCTTCAAAACTGCCCCGCGTACCGTCGGCCTGCGCCACGGTTTTAATCAGCCGCCAGTCACCCGCGAAATCTTCCAGCGCGCGGGCTTCAGGTGTCACTGACCGCTCCGCGCCATGCGGGGTTTTGACCGGGCAGCCCGCCGCATACCCCGCGCCCCGTCAGAGCTTTGATAATCCGTTGCCCGGTCATCCGATCTCCCACACCCCCAACCGCCTGTCCCGCAGGCAGCCCTGTGCAGGATCTGACACGTATTGCATTTTCCGCTCCCGGCTTGTGATGCCCTGTGCGGCAGTTTATGAGCCGCCTGAACCCGGACGCAATCGCAAATAAGGACCGCCCAGATGATTCCCCGCTATTCCCGCCCTGAAATGGTTGCCATCTGGAGCCCCGGGACGAAGTTCCGCATCTGGTATGAGATCGAGGCGCATGCCTGTGACGCGATGGCCGATCTGGGTGTGATCCCGCGCGAAAACGCCGACGCCGTGTGGAAAGCGAAAGACGCAGAGTTCGACGTGGCGCGCATTGACGAGATTGAGGCTGTCACGAAACACGATGTGATCGCCTTTCTCACGCATCTGGCCGAGCATATCGGCAGCGATCAGGCACGCTTCGTGCATCAGGGGATGACCTCCTCGGACGTATTGGATACCTGTTTCAACGTACAGCTTGTCCGCGCGTCCGATATCCTGATTGCGGATGTGAAGGCGCTGCTGGCCGCCCTCAAACGCCGCGCTTTTGAGCACAAAGACACAGTGCGCATCGGGCGCAGTCACGGCATCCACGCAGAACCCACGACCATGGGTCTGACCTTTGCGCGGTTTTACGCAGAGATGGACCGCAACCTGAACCGGCTGGAAAAGGCGCGCTATGAAATTGCCACCGGCGCGATTTCAGGCGCTGTCGGGACCTTCGCCAATATTGATCCGCGCGTCGAAGAGCATGTCTGTGAAAAGCTGGGGCTCGAGCCCGAGCCGATCAGCACCCAGGTCATTCCCCGCGACCGGCACGCGGCGTTCTTCGCGGCCCTCGGTGTGGTTGGCAGCTCGATCGAGAACATCGCGACCGAAATCCGCCATATGCAGCGCACCGAAGTGCTGGAGGCGGAGGAATTTTTCTCTGCCGGCCAGAAGGGCTCTTCTGCCATGCCGCACAAGCGTAATCCGGTGCTGACCGAAAACCTTACCGGGCTCGCGCGGCTGGTCCGCATGGCCGTGGTGCCGGCAATGGAGAACGTGGCGCTCTGGCATGAGCGCGACATCTCGCACAGTTCAGTGGAGCGCAATATCGGGCCTGACACAACGATCACGCTGGATTTCGCGCTGGCGCGGCTGACGCAGGTGATCGACAAGCTGGTAATTTATCCCGACAACATGCTGGCCAACATGAACAAATTTCGCGGCCTCGTGATGAGCCAGCGGGTGCTGCTGGCGCTGACACAGGCCGGTGTGAGCCGCGAGGACGCCTATAAACTGGTGCAACGCAACGCCATGAAGGTCTGGGAAGAGGGCTGTGATTTCAAAACCGAACTGCTGGCCGATGCAGATGTGACCGCCGCCCTGAGCCCTGCGGACATCGAAGAGAAGTTTGATCTTGGGTATCACACCAAACACGTCGATACGATCTTTGCCCGGGTGTTCAAAGAAGAGGCATAGGCGGGTCGGGCGACCGGGTGTATCCTTATTTTTGTTGACCGCGGGTCAGGCAATGCTACCATGGAGAGCATTCATGAACTTCAGGAGAACCGCAATGACGATCAGAACATTGGCCGCCGCTGTGGCGCTTTCTCTGACACCGGTTATCGCTTTCGCAGCGGGCTGCAATTACGAGCGTCAGGTTATGTCCTGCGCTGACGGCACCGTCTATGACAGTGAAGCCGGAAAGTGCGTGGTCAGCGTCAACAGCTGAGCACACAGACAAGACTGCAAATTGTAAAGGCGCGCTGCTGCAGTGCGCCTTTACTTATTCCGGCGGTGCGCCATCTCCCGCAGTACCTGTAATGAGGAGCACACTGGTATGAGAATCCTTCTGGCTGCGGCCCTTGCCTTGCCCACCATCACTTTTGCCGACGGCGGCGATGATGAGCCCCCCGCAAAGCCTGCCGCTGACTGCAAGGGTGCGCAGGTCTTCGATGAAAAATCCGGCAAATGCGTTGACGCCAAAGACAGCAGCCTCGACCGGGATCAGCTTTATACCACCGTGCGGCAGCTGGCCTGGGCCGGACGCTACCACGATGCGCAGAAAGTTCTGGATGCAATGGATCCGCAGGACCCGGGCCGGCTCACTTATATGGGGTTTACACACCGCAAACTGGGCAACACCGATCTGGCCATGATGTTTTATCAGGAAGCGATTGAGCGCGATCCCGCAAATATTATGGCACGGTCTTATATGGGTCAGGGTCTTGTTGAACAGGGTCAGGTGACAGGCGCCATCGCCCAGTTGCAGGCTATCCGCCGGCACGGAGGCCACGGCACCTGGTCTGAGACCTCGCTGCGCAATGCAATCGCCACCGGGGCAACATATAACTACTGACTTCAGCCAAATCTTTACCTTTAGCTGCCATGTTAACCTGAGATGTTAAAGGCGGGTAATGATGAACGATATGGTACCTATGACCTCCTTCCCGGCACTGCCGGGCGGAGCCAGCACCGGCGCAACGGCCAAGCTGAGCCGCCGCGCAAAAGCGGCCGTTGTGGTCCGGCTCCTGCTCAATGAAGGCGCCGATATTCCGCTTGAGGATCTGCCGGAGAACCTTCAGGCGCAGCTCACACAACAGATGGGGTCCATGCGCTTTGTGGATCGCGACACTCTCTCTGATGTGATCAGTGAGTTTGCCGGAGAGCTGGAGAGCATCGGTCTGTCCTTTCCCGGCGGTATCGCCGGTGCGCTGGATGCGCTTGATGGCCGGATTTCCAAACAGACTGCTGCGCGGCTGCGCAAAGAAGCCGGCGTGCGCGAATACGGCGACCCCTGGGAACGGCTTCGACAGCTTGGCACCGAGAAGCTCCTGCCGGTTCTTCAGAACGAAAGCACCGAAGTTGCCGCTGTTTTGTTGTCTAAAATTGATGTGAAACGCGCCGCTGAACTGCTCGGGAAACTGCCCGGACCCGAGGCGCGGCGCATCACATATGCCGTGTCCCTGACCAGTGCGGTCACACCGGATGCGGTGGACAGGATCGGTCTTTCGCTTGCTGCTCAGCTTGATGCGGAGCCTGTCGGCGCCTTTGACAGCGGTCCGGTCGAGCGCGTGGGTGCCATCCTGAATTCCACGACGACGACGACCCGCGATGATGTGCTCGAAGGCCTCGATGAGACAGACGCCGGTTTTGCGGAGATGGTGCGCCGCGCGATCTTTACCTTCGGCAATATCCCGCAGCGGATTGCCGCACGCGACATCCCCCGCGTCGTTCGCGGTCTCGACCAGGACATGCTGGTCACAGCACTTGCCGGAGCCGGTGCCGCAGGGATTCAGAAATCGGCCGAATTTATCCTTGAAAACATGTCGGGGCGCATGGCCGATCAGCTGCGCGAAGAGGTGGAAGAACGCGGGAGCGTCAAGACCTCCGATATGGAAGAGGCAACTGCGACGATCGTCCAGTCGATCCGCGAAATGGAGGCCAGCGGCGAGCTTTTGCTGATTGTCGATGATGAAGACGGCGGCTGAGGCCCTCGCCGCAGGCATGGTGAGAAACGGCGCAGGTTTGCCCGAAAAAGGCCGGCCTGGGTATTCGTTACAGTGGCGGCGGGGTGCGTCGCATCATCGCTTCACCCCGCGGAAAACCATAGGACGACCCGAATGAGATCAGATCCGGAATGGCACTCTGATCCGAGGTCTGATCCACACTCAGATTCTGATAATTTGGCCCGGGCGAAACTTTGGTGACCCCGGACTTCCTAATTGGCTGGGACAATCCGCACCTGTCGTCAGAAACACCGCAGACGTGTTCCGGGCAGTTCAGCGCAGCTGAGCCGCGCCGACAATCGGCCCCATGCCTTTTTCCTGGATCAGCACGACCACGGCTTCGGAACCCGGTGCGGGTGCTTCGATGTCCAGAGGCGCGCGCCCGTCCCACTCGCCCAGAATTTTCCAGTCCTGGGTCACATTCGAATAGACAATTTTGCGGCCGGCATTTTCGCCACGGGTGATGTCGGCTTCACGTTCCGGCACATACCGGACCATCTGAACGACCATCGCACCCGGTGCCGCCTGCTTTGCCTCGGCTGTTATCTGTACGCTCTCACCGCTGCGGCGCAACGAAACAAGTACCGCTGCGGGCCGTGCTTTGTGCGCGGCGATCGCCTCGGAAAGCTGCATCGGTTTGGCCCCGACAATGTCGGTCAGGCCATTCACAATCATCTCAGGCGTATAAATCGACCGGCGTCCTGCCGCGGTGGCATAGGCCCGCTGTCGCTGCGCATTGCGCGGATCGGCGAACTGATCTTTCCACCCGATATAGTCCCAGTAATCAACATGCAGCGCGAGCGCGATGATGTCATCACGTCCCGCGATCTGATGAAAAAGGTCATCCGCAGGCGGGCAGGAAGAACAGCCCTGAGAGGTGTAAAGCTCGACCACAACAGGTGCGTCCTGCGCCCAGAGCGGTGAGATAAAAAGTGCGCCGGCGAATAATGCCTGCATCAGTCGTCGCATGTGAGTCCCCCGGAAGGTGCAGCTTGCCCCTGCACCCCACATAAACAGACCGCGCTGTAATGACCAATCAACGTTTCTTGAGAGCGGCTGCAAATTCCGTGAGCTTATCCGGTACACAATGGTATACATTTTCCGCCGATGGTGCGGAATTGAGTTGAACTGCCCCCCTCCTTAAGGCATTCAGCAGGTAATCCACTGATCATCCGACTTCATCCCGAGGGAGCACATTATGCCCATTACCGTTGGTCACGACAGTTCTGACACCCGTAAAACCCTGACATCCGGCGCGCAGAGCGTCGATTATTACTCAATCGAGGCGGCGACAGCCGCAGGGTTGGGTGATTTCTCAAAGCTTCCGGCAGCGCTCAAGGTCGTGCTGGAAAACATGCTGCGCTTTGAAGATGGAAAAACGGTCACCACCGACGATATCCGCGCCTTTGCGGAATGGGCTGACAAGGGCGGAAAAAACCCGCGCGAGATCGCTTATCGCCCTGCCCGCGTGCTGCTGCAGGACTTCACCGGTGTGCCGGCGGTCGTTGATCTGGCCGCGATGCGCGATGCGATCATCAGCCTTGGCGGTGATGCGGAAAAGATCAACCCGCTCAACCCGGTGGATCTGGTGATTGACCACTCGGTGATGATCGACGAGTTTGGCAACCCGCGCGCCTTTCAGATGAACGTGGACCGCGAATACGAGCGCAACATGGAGCGCTATACCTTCCTCAAGTGGGGTCAGAAAGCCTTTAATAACTTCCGCGTGGTGCCCCCCGGCACCGGCATCTGCCACCAGGTGAACCTCGAATATCTGGCGCAGACGGTCTGGACGGACACCGATCAGGACGGCAAAGAAGTGGCATACCCCGACACACTCGTCGGCACAGACAGCCACACCACGATGGTGAACGGTGCGGCCGTTCTGGGCTGGGGCGTGGGCGGCATCGAAGCCGAGGCCGCGATGCTGGGCCAGCCGATTTCCATGCTGATCCCCGAAGTGGTCGGCTTTGAGCTGACAGGCACCATGATGGAAGGCACCACCGGCACTGATCTGGTCCTGAAGGTCGTCGAGATGCTGCGCGAAAAGGGCGTGGTCAGCAAGTTTGTGGAATTCTTCGGCGAAGGTCTCGACCGTCTGCCGCTCGCTGATCGTGCGACCATCGCCAATATGGCGCCGGAATACGGGGCCACCTGTGGATTCTTCCCGATCGACAAAGAGACGCTGCGCTATCTGACCAACACCGGGCGTGACAAGGACCGCGTGGCGCTGGTGGAAGCCTATGCGAAAGCCAACGGCATGTGGCGTGATGAGAGCTATGCCCCCGTCTATTCCGATACGCTGCGCCTCGACATGAGCACCATCGTACCGGCGATCTCCGGTCCGAAACGCCCGCAGGATTACATCGCGCTCACCGAGGCGGCCTCCGCTTTCGGAGCTTATATCAAAGGCCAGCGCCCCGAACCTTCCGCCCGCGAAAGCGAGCAGGAAGAAATGACAGCAGAGGGCGGCGCTCCGGCACCTCACCACGTACCCGGCGATATCGGTCATCACAATGTGGCTTCCGTAAAGGGGGAGGATTACAAGCTGCACGACGGCTCGATTGTGATCGCTTCGATCACCTCCTGCACTAATACCTCAAACCCCTACGTGATGATCGGCGCAGGTCTTGTGGCGCGCAAAGCCCGCGAGCGTGGTCTTACGCGCAAGCCCTGGGTCAAGACATCGCTTGCCCCGGGCAGCCAGGTGGTTTCGGCCTATCTGGAAGCCGCGGATCTGCAGGACGATCTGGATGCCATCGGCTTCAACCTTGTGGGATACGGCTGCACCACCTGCATCGGCAACTCAGGTCCGATCCAGAAAGAGCTGTCGGATGCAATTGCCGAAGGTGATCTCATTGCCACGTCGGTCCTCTCGGGCAACCGCAACTTCGAGGGCCGGATCAGCCCGGACGTGCGCGCCAATTATCTCGCTTCCCCGCCGCTCGTTGTGGCCTATGCGCTGGCCGGTGACATGAACATCGACATCGCCAAAGACCCGCTTGGTCAGGATCAGGATGGCAATGACGTCTATCTCAAAGACATCTGGCCGACCTCCAAGGAAATCGCCGATCTGGTAGAAGAAACTGTGACGCGCGCCTCTTTCCAGGAGAAATACGCCGATGTCTTCAAAGGCGACGACAAATGGCGCGGTGTCGAGACCACGGACAGCAAGACCTACAACTGGCCGCCGACCTCGACCTATGTGCAGAACCCGCCTTATTTCAAAGACATGGGTAAAGAGCCTGGCGTGATCACCAATATCGAGAACGCGAGTGTGCTGGCGATCCTGGGCGATATGATCACCACCGACCACATCTCTCCTGCGGGCTCGTTCAAGGACACTACACCTGCAGGTCAGTATCTGATCGAGCGTCAGGTGCCGCAACGCGAGTTCAACTCCTACGGCTCGCGCCGGGGCAATCATGAGGTGATGATGCGCGGCACTTTCGCCAATATCCGCATTAAAAACGAGATGCTCGACGGGGTTGAAGGTGGCTATACCAAAGGTCCGGACGGGCAGCAGACCTCGATCTATGACGCCGCCATGGCATACCAGGAGGCCGGCACGCCACTGGTGATTTTCGGCGGCGAGCAGTATGGCGCGGGCTCAAGCCGCGACTGGGCGGCCAAGGGCACGGCCCTGCTGGGCGTCAGGGCGGTGATTGCGGAGAGCTTTGAGCGTATCCACCGGTCCAACCTGGTGGGCATGGGGGTCATTCCCTTTGAGTTCACCGGGGGCGACACGCGCAAATCGCTCGGTCTGACCGGCGATGAAACCGTGTCAATCTCCGGTCTCGACACCATCAAACCGCTGCAGGAAGTGCCCTGCACGATCACGATGGGTGATGGCAGCACCAAAGAGATCACGCTGAAGTGCCGGATCGATACCGCGATCGAAATCGAATACATCGAGCACGGCGGCGTGCTGCATTACGTGCTGCGCAACCTCGCTCAGGCGGCGTGAACGATGCGCGTAGCACTGGTTACCGGTGCTGCGCGGGGTCTGGGTCGCGCAATGGCCGCAGATCTGGCCCGCGACCATCTGGTCGCTGTCACATACAATACAACAGATCCCGGGCCGCTCCTCGCAGAGCACCCCGGGATTTTCGCTGTAAAAGCTGATCTGTCTGACCCGGCGGTTGCACAGACAATAACTGATCGGGTCATCGACAGGTTCGGCAGGCTCGACGTGCTGGTCAATAACGCAGGCGTTGTAAATACCGATCCGGGCGCAGATGACGGCGTGGCCGGATTGCGCGAGACCTTTGATGTGAATGTCATTGCTCCGATGGCGCTGTTGCAGGCGGCGCTGCCGCACCTGAAAACGGGTGCGTCGGTGATCAGTATTTCCTCAACGAATGCGGATCTGCCGGCGCGCGGGGCCTCCGGTTATTCCGCGAGCAAGGCTGCGCTGAACACTTGGACCCGGGCGATGGCCAAAGAGCTTGGCCCGCGCGGCATCCGCGTCAACGCTGTGGCCCCCGGTGCCACGGAGCGCCCCGAAAACCCGCGACCCGATGATCTGGTGCAGGCTTTCGTTGAAATGACGGCGCTGGGGCGCATCGGCCTGCCGGAGGATATCGCAGCCGCAGTCCGGTTTTTTGCCTCTGATGCGTCAGGGTTCATCACTGGTGAAGTGCTTAATGTTAACGGTGGCTACCGGCTCTGACCGCGACGGGTGTCTGTCCCGGAGACGCATCCGGCAGCGAAAGATGCAGTCAGTTACTCAGCGCTTTTTCCAGTTGTGGCAGGAAACGCTGTTCGTAATCGCTTCCTACCAACGGGCCGGCGAAGCGGAACAGGATATTGCCACCGGCGTCCAGAATAAAGGTCTCAGGCGGTGCCGTCACGCCCCAGTCGATGGCGGTGCGGCCCTGAGGGTCAAATGCCACGGCGGCAAACGGGTTGCCGTCATCTTTGAGATAGCTGGTGGCGGGCCCTTCCTTGTCACGGAAGTTAACCCCGATGATCGGCATGCCACTGGCCTGCATTTCAAGCAGTTTGGGATGTTCAGCGCGACAGGGCGGGCACCAGCTGGCCCAGAAATTTACAAGCGTCACCTGCCCGGTTGCCATTGCCTCCGGCGTGACAGGGGTGAAATCCGCAAGGGCCGTTTCAGTGACCGGCGGTGCGGGCTGACCGATCAGCGCGGAGGGCAGGTTCTGGCTGTCGGTGGTAAACATGCCGATGCCGGCCAGGATCACAAACCCGGCAAAGATCAGCGGCGGCGCAATCATCAGGGGTGAGATTTTCTTAGCCACGGCGCTTTTCCCCGCGTTCGGCCTCATCCAGTGCTGCGCGCGCTTTGCGGCCCCGGCGCAGCGTGAAAAAGACCAGCAGCGTCAGCAGCACGAGCGACGCGCCATAGGCCGAGAGCACCGCATCCGCGTATTTGCCAAGATCCGGCATCATGCCCGCCTTTGCCTCGCCAGCAGCGCGCGGGTGCGGCGCAGCCGGATCTCGGTGCCGGTGCGGTACAGAACGAGCGCGAGAAAGAGCAGAACGAACCCGGCAATCGCCACCAGCAGAGGCTGATAAAAGACATCCGCCACGTTTTCCTCTTTATCGAGGCTGAGCGATGCGCCCTGGTGCAGGCCCTGGTTCCAGAAGTTGACAGCATAGCGTGAGAGCACCGCAAAGACCGAGCCCACAAGACAGAGAACCGACGTGAGATCGGCGGCGGTATCAGGGTCCTCAACCGCTTCCCAGAGGGCAATGTAGCCAAGATAGAAAAGGAACAGGATCAGAAAGGAGGTCAACCGCGGATCCCAGGCCCACCAGGTGCCCCACATCGGCTGGCCCCAGATCGCGCCGGTCACGAGCGCAATGAGGGTCATGACGACACCCACGGGGGCAGCCGCACGCGCGGCGAGCGCGCTGACGTGATGGCGGCGGATGAGCCAGATGAGCGAGGCCACCAGCATCATAAACCAGGCGTTGATCGCCATAAGCGCCGAAGGCACGTGCAGATAGATGATTTTAACCGTCGAGCCCTGGCGGAAATCGTCAGGTGTAAAGAAAAAGCCCCAGATGAGACCCACCGCAAGGCAGATGCCTGAGAGCCACCAGAGTGCCGGCAGAATACGCTCACTGAAGCTCAGAAACTTCACCGGGTTGGCGTAGCTCCAGAAGCCCTGCGGGCGCACGGGCGCCGGTTTATCTCCGCTCACAGACATGGCCGGGTTTTACCTGCTTGACCGGGTCTGCTCAATGGGCAAAACGCCACGTTCACCGCAGGTTTACCCGCAGCGCCGCCGCCGAGGCGAAGGGCATAACAGCGATCACCGCAAGCGTGATCCCGGCAAGCATCAGCGCGGGTGTGGAGGGGTCCATGCCCGCAGCCCCCCGCCGGGCCGTTTCGGCGCCGAAGATCAGCGTGGGCACGTAAAGCGGCAGCACCAGCAGCGACAACAGCAGGCCGCCACGTTTGATGCCCACCGTGAGGGCCGCGCCAAAGGTGCCGATGACCGAGAGCGCCGGGGTGCCGAGCGCCAGCGAAATCACCAGCCAGATGTACCCGGGCCCGGGCAGGTTCAGCAGCACGCCAAAGAGCGGTGCAGCCAGCACCAGCGGCAGACCGGTGGTCAGCCAGTGGGCCAGCGCCTTGATGCTGAGCGCAGCTTCCAGAGGCAGTGGCGAGGTGGCGAGCAGGTCAAGCGAGCCGTCTTCCAGATCCAGCGCCAGCAGGCGGTCAAGCGACAAAAGGCACGCCAGAAGCGCGCCGAGCCACAGGACCCCGGGTGC
Organism: uncultured Roseobacter sp.; assembly: GCA_965365545.1. Classification (GTDB taxonomy): domain Bacteria; phylum Pseudomonadota; class Alphaproteobacteria; order Rhodobacterales; family Rhodobacteraceae; genus Roseobacter. The sequence goes on from CBDUCB010000010.1 coordinate 22,786, forward strand.
TATGCGGGCCAGCAGATCGGATTGCGGTCCGACGCTGAAGGGCACGAGCACGGTCACGATCAGGAAAAACGCAAGGCCGAGGCCAAAGCCGCCGCCTGCCCTGAACGCGAGCATCAGATCGCGCAAAAGCAGCGCCTTCACAGGAAAGCCTCATCGCTGGCGCCCGCCCGGGTCTCTGCGGTGGCGCGCCAGGGGCTGATGTCGAGCACCCGCGCGTCGAGGCCCGGTGCGATGTGGGTGGCCATAATGACCGATCCGCCGCCGGCAAGATGTGCAGTAACAGCCGTTTCAAAAAGCCGCACGGCATCCTTGTCGAGCGATACTGTCGGCTCATCGAGGATCCAGACCGGGCGTCCTGTCACGAGGAGCCGCGCGAGGCCCAGGCGCCTTTTCTGGCCTGCGGAAAGCGTGCCTGCCAGCCTCTCTTCGAGGTCTGCGAGGTCAAATGCGGTCATCGCAGGTGTGATGTCGCGCTGGCCGAACACCGCCGCCCAGAAGGTCAGGTTCTCGCGCACGGTAAGCATGGATTTCAGCCCGTCGGAGTGGGCCGCATAGGCCACCTGATCCTCAGCCCCGGTGATCTCACCGCTGAGCGGTGGCTGCAGGCCCGCCAGCGTGCGCAGCAATGTGGTTTTGCCCGCCCCGTTCGGCCCGCGCAGGATCAGCGCGCAGCCATCCTCAACATCAAAGGAAAGACCGGTCAGAACCGGAACGCCGCCGCGGGCGACTGAGAGATCATGCACTTTCAGAACCATCACCTGCAGGGTTAACCGATTGCAGCGGTGCAAAAAAGTGCGTTCTTTCCCGCGCTCAGACGGGAAGCAGCGCGAGCGCGATCCGACGGCCCTCGCTCAGAAGCACATTGTAGGTGCGGCAGGCAGCGGGTGAGGCCATAACGTCCACGCCCAGCCCGGCATCTTCCAGCCTGGTGCGCAGTGGTTCGGGCATATGGGCAATCTCTGCGCCGGTGCCGACAAAAAGGACGTCGACATGACCGGCATAGTCCAGCAGAGCGTCGGCATCGTCATAGCCGGCCCATGCAGTGCTGCCGGAAGGACCGGTGATCACCGGGCCCTGAAACACCTCGCCGCCAATGCGGAAAAATCCCGGACCGTAGCCTTCTACGGGTTTGGCATCTGTGAACGTAATCTCGTTGAGCCGCATGGCATGGATCTCCCGCGTTCAGTTAAAGGTCAGGCGTTGTCCCAGCCCGGAGTGCAGGCCATTGCGATGCTCAGTTTCCACCGGCCTTCCTGCAATATGCAGATATAAACCGCATCGATCACGTCAAGGGCTGTGCCGTCCGCGCGCAGGCGTGTTACGTCGTGCAGTTCGGCCTGGGCGGACGTGTCGGTGCAGCTTCGCACGGTTACGTCGCGGATTTCGGTATGGCTGAACCCGTCGGCTTCGAGAGCAGCGAACTGGTCTTTGAGCTTGGCGCTCAGCGCTGCATGATCCGCCAGATGCAGCGTCCCGCCGGGGATCACATATGTCGCAGGTTCAGTAAACAGGGCCACCATGCCCGGATAATCGCGTGCATTCCAGGCTTTCAGATAGCGGCTGATCAGGTCTTTGATTTCTGACTGAACTGTCATGCACACTCCTTCGGTTCTAATTCCAGACCGGCAGGCCGAGTATAGCCGATGCCGCGATCACGATATAGGCCACGGTGCGGAACACACCTTCGGCATTCGGGTCAAACAGCCGCGCCCCTGCAATATTGGCAATGAGATTGGGGATGCCGGCAAAAAGCCCGAGCACCGCCACCTCCCAGATAAAGAGCCCGCTGCCCCAGAAGACGGCAATCATGACGACATCAATCGCCAGCAGGTAGAGCAGGAAGTTGGCGCGGATAACCGAGATCGGCAGGCGGCTCGACATATAAAGCATGATCACCGGTGGTCCCGGGATGCCCGCAAAACCGCACATGAACCCGCCGAGCGCCCCGGTGCCGACCGTCAGCGCGGGCGTCAGAACACCTTTGTAGCGCCAGCCGCTCATCAGCAGCACCAGCAGAATCAGAATGGTGACCGAGACGACCCAGCCAAAGGCCTCACCCGAGAAATTCGACAGCAGCCAGATGCCGGGCGGTACTGCGAGTGTGGCCCCGATCATCAGCCGGCCCACATCACGCGGTGCGCCGTCGCGCCAGGCCGCCCGCAGATTGGGCAGCGGGCCGATCAGTTCGGCCATCATCATAAAAATCACCGCAGCGACGGGCTCCAGCACCGAAGAGGCGGTTGCCATGATGATCATGCCGCTGCCAAAGCCCGCAAAGCCGCGCACCAGCCCCGCTGCGACAACGCCGCATAACAGCCAGATCAGTCCCTCTGTTGCAAAAACCGCCTGAAGCGCCTCAGGCATCTATGTTGGCAAACTGGTTACCCGCATTGGCATCGGGTTTGGACCAGTCGCGTTTGACACCGAGATAAAGCAGCACCGCCGAGGCCACAAAGACCGAAGAATAGGTGCCGACGATCACGCCCCAGATCATCGCGAAAACAAAGCCGCGGATGACGTCTCCGCCGAGCACGAAGAGTGCGATCAGCGCCAGCAGCGTGGTCACGGAGGTCATAAATGTCCGGCTCAGCGTTTCGTTGATCGAGATGTTCAGTACCTCGGCCAGCGGCTTTTTCTTATACTTGCGCAGGTTCTCCCGCACCCTGTCAAAGACCACCACGGTGTCGTTCAGTGAGTAACCCACGATGGTCAGCAGGGCCGCGATAATCGCCAGATCAAACCGGATCTGAAGCTCGGAGAAGACCCCGATTGTCAGGATCACGTCGTGCACAAGTGCCAGCACCGCGCCCACCGCAAACTGCCATTCAAAGCGCAGCCAGATGTAGATAAGAACCGCGCCGATGGCGAGCACTACGGCGATGACCGCCGTCTGAATGAGCTCGCCGGAAACCTTGGGTCCTACTGATTCGACCGAGATGAACTGAATATCCGGCCGCACGGTGCGCAATGCCGCCTGCACATCTGCGATCACCTGAGAAGTGACTGCCTCCTGGCCGTCCTGGGCCTGGATACGGATCATCGCGACGTTCTGGTCGTCCTCGAAGGTCGGATCGAAAACTTCGGTAATCGAAACATCGCCAAGGCCCAGCGTATCGATCGCCTCGCGGTACTCACCGATATCGACGACCAGCGGGCTTTCGGTCCGGATTGTCGTCCCGCCGCGGAAATCGATGCCGAAGTTCAGCCCCTGGATCATGAAGGACGCAAAGGCCACCACCATCATAAGCGCAGAGATGCCCAGCCAGAGCTTCCAGCGGCTGAAGAAATCGAAGTTCGTATTCTGTTTGACCAGGCGCAGACGCATATCAGACCTCGATTGTTTTCGGGCGCTTGCGCTCGAACCAGATGACAATAAAGAGACGCGTGACAAAGATCGCCGTGAAGACCGATGTCAGGATCCCCAGACCCAGCGTGATCGCAAAGCCGCGGACCGGGCCGGAGCCCATCGCAAACAGGATCGTGGCAGTGATGAAGGTGGTGATATTGGCGTCCAGAATGGCCGAAAGCGCCTTTTCATAACCAAGCTCGATGGCGCGTGCGGGGCCTTTGGAGGTTTTCAGCTCCTCGCGGATCCGCTCGAAAATCAGGACGTTGGCGTCCACCGCCATACCAACCGTCAGGACGATACCGGCGATGCCGGGCAGGGTCAGCGTGCCGCCGATGACGCTCAGCAGACCAAAAATGAGCCCGATGTTGATGATCAGCGCTGCATTGGCGAAAAGGCCGAAAAGACCATAGCTGAGGAACATAAAGACCAGAACGGCGCAGAAAGCGACGATGGTCGCGACCTTGCCCGCATCGATGCTGTCCTGACCCAGTTCAGGCCCGATTGTGCGTTCTTCGAGAAATTCGAGACCCGCCGGCAGCGCGCCTGCCCTGAGCAAGACCGCCAGATTGGTCGACTCCTCGACCGAGAAGCGCCCGGTGATGATGCCCGATCCGCCGGGGATGTGGCTCTGGATCGTGGGGGCGCTGATCACCTCGTCGTCAAGTACAATAGCGAAAGGAGAGCCGATGTTCTCGGCCGTGTAATCACCGAATTTGCGCGCACCGGTCGTGTTAAACCGGAAACTGACCGCCGGGCGGCCGTTCTGATCAAAAGAGGGCTGCGCATCGACCAGCTCTTCGCCGGTGACCACAGGCGCCGCCTCAAGCGTGTAGAACGTCCCCGGCTCGTCGATGGACGGCACCAGAATGTTCCCGATCCCGGGGTTTGCCGCTTCATCCGTGCCGCGGGTCACAACCGGGTTAAAGGTCAGCTGCGCCGTGGTGCCGATGATCTCTTTGAGTTCTGCGGCAGAGCCGATGCCCGGCACCTGAATGAGGATCCGGTCGGTGCCCTGTCGCTGAATGGTTGGCTCGCGGGTGCCCACCTCATCGATGCGGCGGCGGATAATCTCGAGACTTTGCTGCAGAGTGCGCTCATTGGACGCTGTCTTTTCGGCGTCCGTCAGCGTGACGATGATGACATCACCTTCGGCGCGGGCCTCAATATCGTTGGTCGCCACCCCTGTCAGGGTCGGGATGGGCGTGGCAAGGGCGCGGACAACCTCCAGCGCGCGCTCCATGCCTTCGGGCTGAGAGATCCGCACGCGCACCTCATCAACAGCCGAGGGCTGCAGCCGCACGGTGCCCACGGTCGTACGTTCATCGCGCAGCGCATCGCGGATTTCCGGCCAGAAGGCCTGCATGCGGGCAGCGTAAACATCCTCGACCTTAACCTCGGCCAGCAGATGCGCCCCGCCCCGCAGATCAAGCCCGAGATTGACCAGCCCGGACGGCAGCCAGTCAGGCCACTGCGCACGCGCGGCCTGGTTTTCAGGCGTATCGGCACCCAGTTCGATGGCCGCAACCGCATCATTGTGCTGCTCGACGGGAGTGTAGAAGAGGTTGGGCATCGCCATCCACAGACCGGCAACGCAGGTCAGCACGATAAGAATGCGCTTCCACAGGTCAATCTGAAGCATTCAGACGCCTTTCAGAGAGGTTGGCCGGCGTTTTATTTCGCCGGTTCTGTTTTGGAAATCACGGTCGCAATCGTGGACTGAATGACGCGGACTTTGATACCATCGGCGATCTCAAGCTCCAGTTCGCCGTCATCTTTGACTTTGGCGACCTTGCCGACGATCCCGCCCTGGGTCACGACCTGATCGCCGCGGCGCAGAGCCGCCACCATCGCCTGGTGCTCTTTCACCTTCTTTTGCTGCGGGCGGATGAGCAGAAAATACATGATCGCAAAGATCAGGATCAGCGGTACAAACTGGGCGAATGCTTCCATGGTGGTCAGGTCCTCTGATGACAGGTCGCACGCGGCCCCCCGGGGCACGCACGAAATTCTGCCGGAACCTATGGGCTGAATGACCGCTTTGCAAGCCAGCGTGTGCGCGCAGTGGCAAACATATCTCCGACGCCCGCCCGTCAACGCTTGGCAGGCTCGGGATTTGGCGGCACAATAACCATCGCGACAGTTAAAAGGGGCGTAACACGTGCGCAGGTTTATGGTATTATTCCTCGCGGTCATTTTGTCTGCCGGCCCGCAATCTGCCATTGCTCAGGAACTTGATCCGGTCAGTGCGGCAGACCGCAAGGCCTGGACAGCTGTGGGCGCGCTGCGCACGCAGGGCACTGAGGCTTACTCGGCCTGTTCGGCCACGCTTGTCGCCCCTGACATGATCGTCACGGCCGCACACTGCACGGTGCTCGCCACCGGGTTTCCGGGCAAAATGCACTTTTTCGCCGGACGCAACGGTACCCGTAACGTCGCGAACAGCCGCTCGACCACCGTGATCCGCCATCCGCTGTGGGAAAAGGCCATCGGGTCAGACAGATTTCGCTATGATCTGGCGGTGGTGCATCTGGGACGGCTGGTGACAGGCGGCAAAGTCACCCCGATGCAGGTCTATCGCCCGGGAAACAAGCCGGCGCCGCGCAGGGTGGCCCTGCTGGGCTACAACGAACGGGACGATGTGCTGCGCGGGCGTTTTGACTGCCCGCTGATCAGCGATGCGATCGAAAGCGTTTTTGTGTCCGGATGCACCGTGGTGGCCGGCAATTCCGGCGGTGCGGTTCTGGTTGAAAGCGAGGATGGCTGGGCGCTGGCTGGTGTCGTTGTCGCGCGCAGCGACATTGACGGGCGCGCGATCGCCGCACCTGTGAACCAGTGGCTGCTGCACCAGGTGGACAAAGCCCGCGACCGGCAGACCCGCCGCACAGTCGGCGCAGACTGAACCACCACGCCCTGCCCCGCCAACACACCCTGCATGAAAACTGCAGGTTACGGTCTGTCGAAAGATCGGTCATAAGCGGATCACGAACGATTCAGATCTGAGGACGAGACCCATGCACGATATCCGCGCCATCCGCGAGGCCCCGGAGGCTTTCGACGCAGCCCTTGCACGCCGTGGAGACGCGCCTTTGTCGTCTGAGATCCTGGCGCTGGATCAGGCACGGCGCGAAAAGATTTCTGCCGCTGAAAACGCTCAGGCCGAACAGAACAAAGCCTCGAAACTTGTCGGTGCAGCAAAGGCATCGGGTGATGAGGCTGAATTTGAACGTCTGCGTGCGCTGGTTGGCGAGAAAAAGGCCGAAGTCTCCGCCATGCAGGCCGAAGCTGCTGATCTCGACACAGAACTCACCGAAAAGCTCTCGTGGATTGCAAATATCCCCGCCGATGATGTGCCTGAGGGCGCTGATGAAAACGATAATGTCGAAGTCCGGCGCTGGGGCGATCAGCCGTCTTTCGGATTTACTCCGAAGGAGCATTTCGAGATTGCAGGTGTTGCACCATCGATGGATTTTGAGACGGCCGCGCGTACATCCGGCGCGCGGTTCGTCATGCTCACCGGTGCTGTTGCGCGCATTCACCGGGCGCTGGCGCAGTTCATGATCGACACGCATGTGGACGAGAACGGGCTGACCGAAGTGAACAGCCCTGTGCTGGTGCGGGACGAGGCGATGTACGGCACCGACAAACTGCCGAAGTTCGCCGAAGACAGCTATCAGACCACAAACGGGTGGTGGCTGGTGTCTACGTCGGAAATTCCGCTGACCTATACGGTGGCCGGGCAGATCCTTGATGAGAGCGACCTGCCGCGGCGGCTGACCGCGCATACCCTGTGCTTCCGGTCGGAAGCCGGCAGCGCGGGACGCGATACAGCCGGCATGCTGCGCCAGCACCAGTTCGAAAAGGTTGAAATGGTTTCTGTTACTCATCCTGATGCGTCAGACGACGAACAGCAGCGCATGCTGCGCTGTGCCGAGGATATTCTGGAGCGGCTGGGCATCGCCTATCGCACGGTGCTTTTGTGCACCGGCGACATGGGGTTCGGCGCGCGGCGCACATTTGATATCGAAGCCTGGCTGCCGGGACAGAACGCCTATCGCGAGATCTCATCCGTTTCCACCACCGGCGATTTTCAGGCCCGGCGTATGAACGCGCGGTTCCGGCCCGCAGGGGGCAAGCCACAGTTCGTGCACACGCTCAACGGCTCGGGGCTTGCTGTGGGTCGCTGTCTGATTGCAGTGCTGGAGAACGGGCAGCGCGAAGACGGATCGGTTGCGCTGCCGGAGGTTCTGAGCGGCTATCTGGGCGGCAAAACCACGCTGAGCGCTTCCGGCGACCTGATCTGAAGGCGCGCCTTTGGCGCATTCCAATTCTGATCCGGGGCATGGCCCCGGACACCGTGGTGTCGCGGACGGCAGGGCTCAGTGCGCGGGGGTCACTTCGTAGCCGCGCTCTTCAGGCTCCGTATCGACCAGTTCGAGCGGAAAACCGGGCGCGCGGATCTCGAGGCCCGTGGCCTCTTCCAGCCGCTCGATCATCCGGTCGGATTGCGCGCGTTCACCAAAACGTTGCTGCCCGTCACGCATCATCTCAATGATCAGCGGCGAGATTTCCAGCGGCACATTATGCAAATCGGCGAGCTTCTGAAACAGGCCAATGTCTTTCTGCACCAGATCCATGGTGAAATTCACGTCGCGCGAGCCTGACAGGATCAGCTGGCTTTCTGTTTCGTGCACAAAAGAGGTGCCCGAGGAGACAGAGATTGCCTCAAATGTGGTGGCAAGGTCCATGCCGGCCGCTTTCATCACTGTGAGTGCTTCGCACAGTGTCAGCAGGTTGGCGGTGGCCAGATAGTTGGTCATGACCTTCAGGACGCTCGCCGAGCCCAGAGGACCGGTGTGCAGTACCCTCCGGCCCATCAGTGTGAGCAGCGGCAGAATGCGCTCGAATGTTGCGCGATCACAGCCGGCATAGATCGATATGTTGCCGGTATCCGCGCGGTGGCATCCGCCGGAAACCGGGCAATCGACCGCTGCGGCACCGCGCGCAATCGCAGCCTCGCCGAGGCGTTTTACCTCGGCCTCGTCGGTGGTGGACATTTCCATCCAGATCTTGCCCGGTCCCATATGGGGCAGCATTTCATCCACCACCGCTGCTGAGGCTGCCGGGCTGGGAAGACAGGTGATAACCGCATCACAGGCCTGCATCATCGCAGCCGGGCTGCCACCGTCGACCGCCCCGCCGGCAACCTTTGCGGCAACGAAGTCCGGATTGAGGTCATGTACCATCAGACTGGTTCCGTTGCGGATCAGAGAGCCCGCGAGTTTGCCACCGACATTGCCCAGCCCGATAAATCCCGTCTTCATGAAAGTCCCCTTCTTCTGAGTTGCCTGCACCTTTCAGCGCGCAAGGCGACACGTCGCGCCCGTTTGCGACCATCCTGCAGAACAAACCCCGCGGGCGCGAGGAAGGGTATGCCAACGGGTGGAGCGGGTCGCCTGTGACCACCAGCAGCCCCCGGGGTCTTTCGCTGAAAGGATGCGGCGTGAGACCGCCCCCTCAACACGCCCCTCAGCCGGCCTGCCGGTCTGTCAGTGCAGGAACGCAGCCATCAAAGTGCCCTGCGCGGGACAACACTTGCGGTGCAACACAGCAGATCATTGCCAGCGTGCGGCGTGATACGTGCAAGGGTGCACAGTCAGCGTTCGATGCTTCGTGTTTGTACCGCGCGCACGCACCCTTATGTATGGTGCAACACAGTAAGGCGCCATTAACATGTCACTCAGACCAACGCTCGAAACCCGCAAGGCCATTCCCACAATGGAAGGCGCCGGCGTGAAACTGCACCGTGCTTTCGGGTTTCAGGACCCGTCCGAACTCGACCCCTTTCTGCTCTTTGACGATTTCCGCAACGAGCGGCCGGAAGATTTCAGACGCGGGTTTCCCTGGCACCCGCATCGCGGCATCGAAACTATTACCTATGTGCTCGAGGGCACCGTGGATCACGGGGATTCGCTGGGCAATGTCGGCACACTCGGTGCCGGTGACGTTCAGTGGATGACCGCCGGTTCCGGCATCCTGCATCAGGAGATGCCGCATGGTAATGCGCGCGGCCAGATGCACGGCTTTCAGCTCTGGGGCAATCTGCCATCGTCACAAAAGATGACGGCACCCCGCTATCAGGACGTCACATCGGCCGATATTCCGGTCATTACAGACGATGACGGCACCCGGGTAAAGGTCATCACGGGTGAGTTCTGGGGTAAAACGGGGCCTGTGGACGGGATTGCAGCCGATCCGCAGTATCTCGATATCTTCGTGCCGGCCGGTCAGAAAAAGACGTTTAAGATCGACACCTACCGTCGTGCATTTGCCTATGTTTTCGAAGGGGCTGCTGCCTTTGCGGATGCAAGTGCGCCATCGGGCGTTCTGCTGGAGAAGGAAGTTGGCGGCGAAGAGGTCAACATCCGCGATCTGTCCGGCAACCGGACGCTGATCCGGTTCGGCACCGGCGAGGAAGTCACCCTGCAGGCCGGTCCCGAAGGGGTGCGCTTTCTGCTGATCTCAGGTGCGCCGATTGATGAGCCGGTCGCCTGGCATGGCCCGATTGTCATGAACACACAGGAAGAACTGCAGCAGGCGATGCGCGAGCTCAACAACGGGACCTTCATCCGGCCCGCGCATTAAACACGGACGGCGTTCAGCACCATTTTACGGTACTGCGTCTCGACATCGCTCAGCGTCAGACGTCCGCTTTCGCGGAACCAGGTACTGACGCCGGTAAGCATCGCAATCACGGCACGCGTCGCAATGCGCGTGTCGGCGATGCCGAAACTCCCTTCTGCGACCCCGGCGGCGAGAATTTCCTCCAGCAGATCTTCATAGCGCCGGCGCAGACCCTCGATCACCTGAAAATTTGCCTCACTGAGGTTGCGCAACTCCATGTAGGCGATGAAAACAGCATCCTGACGGTCGTGGTGATAGCGGATGTGGAAAGAGACAAAGCCAGCAAGGCGGTCTGCGGCATCCCCCTCACCTGTGCCTGCGCGTGCCAGCAGGTCTTCCAGATGGCTGCGCATCAGGTCAAAAAGCAGCGATTGTTTGTCCGGCGTGTAATTGTAAAGCGCGCCCACCTGCACGCCCACTTCAGCGGCGATGCTGCGCATTGATACGGCAGCATAGCCTGACTGAGCGAACAGCCTGAGGGCTGCCGCGCGCACCCGCGGGCCGGTAACCTCCGAATGTGATCCTGCGGTGCGTGCCATGCTCAGAGAATAAAAGAACGTATGTTCAGAAACAAACCTTTCTTGCGCGACGAGGCCCGATCGGGCACAAAAGCTGCAGTGACCGGAGCTTTCTGATGCGTGTCTTTGTCCTTCTTTTTGCGATGTCCGGTCTGCTGGCCTGCACCGACCTTCCGGATATCGATGATGGCATCACTGAAGCAGACGAAGCCGCGGATTATCCAGACCTGATTGCTCTTTCGCCCGCCGTACTCGAACAGGCGCGCGAAGAAGATGAAACATCGGCCGCCCTCGACACACGGGCCGCCGGCCTGCGCACGCGGGCTGCGGGCCTCAGACCGCCGGTTCTGTCAGAGAGCGAGCGCGCGCGGCTCGGGGCATCCGTCCCGTAACCCACAATCGGTGGATTGCACGGGCCCTGTGAACGGGCTACATCGCGTTTCAATGTTCAACGACCGTCAGAGGACCACCGCGCATGTCTCAGCCCCTTCGTCTTGGAATTGCCGGTCTTGGCACGGTCGGCATCGGCGTGGTGCGTATCGTCCGCCAGCACGCGGCCATGCTGAAGGCGCGCACGGGCCGCGAGATCGTCATCTCAGCCGTCTGCGCGCGCGACCCTGACAAAGACCGAGATGTGTCGCTGTCATCCTATACCTGGGAGACCGATGCCGTGGCGCTTGCAACCCGCGACGACGTCGATGTCTTTGTCGAGCTGATCGGCGGG
>CBDUCB010000011.1:0-33981 GCA_965365545.1 uncultured Roseobacter sp.
CTTCCAGCATGTCTTCAGGCATATAGACGAGCAGGCTGGTGCGTGCGCCCTCCGACTGGACCGGCGCCCTGGCTATGGCGGTGACCAGCGGTACCACCGGTGCTTCGATAAGCTGTTTGCTGTGTGGGGTGCTGCGGTTGATGACTTCCGGCTCGGCGCCGGTGGCATAGGCCAGCCTGTTGCAGCTGTTGATCCGCGCCTGCGGGGTCTCGAAATACCCGACCGCCCTGACCGGCGTTCCCGGGGGGGGCGGGGCCGCGCGCAGCAGTGTCTGGACCTCTTCGGAGATGTCTTCTGCGGCGATAATCACGATGCAACCGGGCGTTACGTCTCCCGGGGCGGCCAGAAAAGGCACCGCCTCGAATTTCTGGTGCCGGGACATGCCCGCTGGCGCAAACCGGTCGTCAATGGCAACGCTGTACCCGGCCTCGCGCAGGCCGGTGGCAAACAGCAGCAGCGCATCCAGATGCCTCAGCGAAATCTGACCGGAGCAGAGCAGGATCACAGCACAGCCCCGCCGGAACGGCTCAGAACATCGCTGAACATGCGCCGGAAGGCGGCGGCTGAAAAGGCATCAAGACTGCGTTGTCCGGCCCGCACATCGGCCTGATACCGGTCGGGATCGGCAATGTACCCGGCGATGATGTCGCTGACCTCATCCGGGGGTGCGGCCTTCACGCCGCCCTGAAAGGTCTGCGCGGTCCCGGGATCGGTGATCACGATCTTGCCCGCCGCGATCGCCTCGGCAAGCACGCGTCCAAAGCTTTCGCGCCAGGTCGGGGCGGTGTAATAAACCATGAAATCAATCATATCAAAGTATTGCGCGACGGAAAGACCCTGAAACGGGATCAGCGTCCAGTGGGGGGGGCGGTCCGGGTCATGAGCGAGGTGATCCGCGCCAAGGATCACACATGACGCTGCATCGGGCGGAAAGCACAGATCCATGGTTTCGCGTGAAGGAAACTTCTCGAACCCCGGCCGGGAATGTCGCCCGCGCCTGTCAGCGGGCCGGGCCGTCGGGGCGATCAGGTCAAATTCACAGATATTCGGCCAGTTGTCCGGGGTCTGCTGCCAGTGCGCACCGGCAGGATGCTGATCCATCCAGTCGCTCACTGTGCTGCGGTTGGCATCAGAGACCGGCGCGAGGCTGCGTGTCAAAGCCACAGATGCGCCTGCGATCTGGTCAAGACAGTTCGCCACGTCAAAGGCCTCATGTCCGCCGGGACGCAGAAAATTCTCGTGGGTCACGACAATCAGGTGCCGGGCGATGATCCGGGTGCCGGGAGTGTTCTGAAACTTGAGGCAGGCCGGGTTGTGGAAAATCACGATGTCGGCGGCGATTTCTTCGGGGTCCCGGATCAGCGTGAGGTTCAGCGCAGCAAGCGCGTCGGTCAGAACCGGTGCGTCTTCGCGGTCCCGGAACATTGCGGTGCTCAGGCCGTAAACCGCCGGGCGGACCATATCTGAGATCGCTGCCAGCTCGGCGGCGACGGCTGATGAAGTGCCGCCGGGAAACCGCGGATCTGTCACATATGCAATTGTCGGGGTCATTGCCGGTCTGCTCACCTCGGGCGGGTCATCAGTAGATAGACGCGACCGACCGCTCCGTGCTGCCGAGACCACCGCCATCCGGTTGCGAGGGGCCTGAATCAAAACGGTTCAGCAGCCCGCGTTTGGTTTCATCGACAAAATTCCGTAATTCCACCGCCAGCGGATCGTTTCCGGCCGTCAGCTGCGGTTTGGAGTTCACGAAGGTATAAAGCGCGTTCCATTCCTTGCCGGTGATCAGCGCATCGATGGTCCGCAAATCATCGATTGTCACATCTTCCTGCGCCAGACCGGCTGACCCGATCAGGCTGAGAATTGTCACAATCGCAAGAAGCTTTTCGTTCGCCACACACACACCCGTCAGGAAATACCCTGCGACAGCCCGGATTCGACCGGGACCATACCAGCGGAGATATTTTAACATAAAGGCTGTGGGGATATCAAACGGCTCGTAACGTCGCGCGACGCGATTACTTGTACTCTTTTTTGCGCAGGCTGTTGATGAGCCGGTTGCGCAGGCGCTGCTCGGCCGCGGCGCGCAGTTCTGCGGCGGACGGTGCTGGTTGTGCACGCCGTGTCGTTGTCTGACGCTGGCGCTGCGCGGGTGCGCCTGTTCGCCCTGATTCACCCGTCATCCACAGCTCGACCCGGCCGATTGGTGCGGTGCCGCTGATATTGGTGAAATCACGCGCCGGGGCGCCGAATTCCTCTGCAACTGCACGGGCCACTTCAGCGTCATCGGGGTGATAATACCGCACATGAGTTCTGGACACCTTGAAGGACACACGGTTCAGCGCGCCGAGCGGAAAGCCTGTTTCGCGCAGCCGGGCACGGTTTTCCTCTACTGAGGTATCGCTCACGCTGTCCGGGGCAAAGGTCACCAGGCTGAAGCGGGACCGTTCAGGCACATCAAGTCCGAGCCGGCCCGCGAGGGTCGGTGTGCGCTGAACCGGAGCGCCTGTCTGAGGCAGATCTTCTGCGGTATCAGGTGAGTAGAGCGCCGGCGTGACGATGGCCGGGATTTGTGGCGCTGTCCCGATGTCCGCAGGCCCCGTCGCGGGGTCAGCAGATGGCGGCGTGGCCGGCAGGGTTGCCGGGATACCTGAGGTCGCGACGGAAACAGCAACCGGCAGAACGCGCATCGCAGCATTGAAAACCGGGGCTGTGCCGGGCGCTGCGCCCTGAAGAACCGGCGACGGCATAAATACGGTCGTGGCCACGACGGCATCCGGCGCTTTAAATTCACGGGGCTGAGCGCTTGGCACACGCAGGCTCGCAAGTCCTGTCCAGAGTGATATTTTGTTGCGCTCGGCCAGTTCGGGAAGCTGATCCGTCAGGCTCAGGACAATTCCCGGCCTGTCCGGCGTCTGCGCGATATATGCCAGTTTGTCGCCGGAAAGCGCCAGCGGTGCGGGCCGCGCCGCGACGGGGTCCGGACCGGCGAGCAACGGGGTGTAGGTACCGATCAGCGGTCCTGGCGACAAAAAGCCTTCAGGATAAGTATCTGCGGGGGCTGCGCCTGCCAGCGGCGGCACACCTGCGCGCAACGTATTCTGCTGCGCTATCCCCGGTGTGGTCAGTCCGCCCACCCCCGGCCCCGGCGTGGGCGCCAGCATGGTAACGGCTGTACGGGTCAGGACATCCGGTGGCGTGTCTGACAGTACAGAGGCACCGGGTCGTGCCGCTCCTGCGCTTTGCTGTGTAGGTGAAATCCAGCCCATTGCGGCAAGAATGCCGAAGCTCAGCACCATGCCGAAGCCCAGCCCGAAGCAGCACGCAAACGCAATGACCGCAAGGCGTACGCCGGGCGTACTGGTTTCGAGCCAGCGCGAGAAGGTCCGTAACCGCGTGCCGGGGGCGGCGGGCTGGATCTGTGCTGCCAGCGGCGGCAGCTTGTCGCGCACCCGTCCTGAGGTGCCCTCAGGTCCGGGCGGGGTTATCTGGCGATCAACAGGGTGGCGAAACTCAGGGTTTACTGCAGTGCGCTCGGGAACGGCGCCGGCGCGCACGGACTCTGCGGGTGCCGCGACGGTCTTCTGGTCAGAGGCTGAAGTCAGCGTTTTTCGGGCAATATCGCCGGGGACCCGGGCCTTCACGATTTCGGGTGCGACGGCACCTGGCGCGCTGCGCGCAACCGGTCCGTCGGCAGCGGGTTTGCGGGCTGCGGGCTCCGACGGTGCGGATTTCTTCAGAACGGCTTCTGTCAGGGGCAGAATACCGTCGCCCGCCGGCACCGGACGCGGTCTGACAGGATTGTTTATCTCTCCTGAGACTTCGCGCTGCGCAAGAATTCTGGCCCGCTTCTTGCGGGCCTCTGCCACGCGGTCGTCCCAGTTGGCGGCAAGCGCAGGGCTGCGGTCAGACCCGGGAGCTTTCCCGGCATCGGTCGTGCCGGTCGCACCGCTTCTGCCGCTTTCACCCGCCATTTAACTGATCTCCTGAACCGCGCTATCTGCGCGCCTGCCAAACGAATCCCTCACCACAGCGCAACCCAGAGTAACGCTGTCAGGCTTTGATGCAAAGATTCATACGTAAATCTCAGTATTTCCGTTAATGCAAACCGTGATTACAGTTAATGCCGGTCGGTGCCGGAAATTGTTGCCGGATCCGGAAACAAATCGCCCGTCATGCCGTCCTGCCATCGGGGATACCTGTGCATAACGGCTGCAAATTTTTGTGACTCGAGAAAAGAGGCGAGCCAGCCCTGCAGACGGGGCCAGGGCCCGGCATCGAAACGCGCTTTGTCGATAAAGGCAAACTGCCGGACGAATGGCAGGATCGCGAAATCCGCCAGCGACGGGCGCGCGAACAGCCAGTCGTCAGTCTGAGCATCCAGTTTCTGAAGAAACTCCGAGGCCGTCTGCCGGGCCGCTTCCGGATCCGATCCGGGATAGCGGGTTTCATATTTGGTGCGGTCCAGCGCCTCTTTGAACGGACCGTCGGCGTATTTGATCAGGGTAAACCCTTCGGGCGGCATGATGAGCCATCCTTCGGGATCGTTCTGCTGCAACGCCCAGATCATGATGTCGAGGCTCTCGTCAATCACTCCGGTCTCTGTTTGCAGGCAGGGCACGGTGGCACTCGGCGAGGCGCGCAGGAAAGCCGCCGGTTTGTCGCGCAGAACCACCTCGCGCAGATGAACCCTTACCCCCGACACCTCGAGGGCGAGGCGTGCGCGCATTGCATAGGGGCAACGACGGAATGACCACAGGACAGGCAACAACGGGCAGAAACCTCCGGATCCGGGCAGCGGCACCCGGCGGGTCCGGGCGGCGGCATCAAAAACGGTGTACCGCGCACAGGCGCGGGGCTCAACCACAGGTCTGTTGTTGCATCTGGCGCAGCCCGGTTGCCGGCGCTAAGCTTGCGTGAAAAAGGGAGAGGATCATGAACCTCAGCAGCCTGGCGCGCGACGCCGGTGAACGCGGCACTCCGGTCCGCGCCGCCCTGATCGGGGCGGGAAAATTCGGATCAATGTTCCTCAGTCAGGTGCCGACAATCGCAGGGCTGGACGTGGCCGTTATCGCGGATCTTGATCCGGACCGGGCGCGTGCGGCCTGTCGGGCGGTGGGCTGGGATGATGCGCGCATCGCGGCCACACAGTTTACCGACAGCGGCGCGCAGGCCGCCGCCGCGGATGGTGTGGATGTGGTGATTGAGGCGACCGGCAATCCGCTGGCCGGCATCCGCCATGCACGTGCAGCCATCGCCGCAGGGCGGCATGTGGTCATGGTCAATGTCGAAGCCGATGTTCTGGTCGGTCCGGCGCTGGCCGCAGAGGCGCGTGACGCCGGCGTGGTCTATTCCATGGCCTACGGTGATCAGCCGGCGCTGGTTTCTGAGATGGTGGACTGGGCCCGGGCGACGGGGTTCCGTGTGGCCGCCGCCGGTAAGGGGACTAAATATCTGCCGGCCTATCACAGTGTGACCCCTGATGATGTCTGGTCGCATTACGGCCTGACACCCGGGGAGGCCGCGCGCGCCGGTATGAACCCGCAGATGTTCAACTCCTTTCTCGACGGAACCAAGAGCGCCATCGAGATGGTCGCGATCGCCAATGCCTGCGGGCTCAATGTGCCGCAGAACGGGCTGGCTTTTCCGCCCTGCGGTGTTGACGACCTTGCCCGGGTGCTGCGTCCGCGTGATGTCGGCGGGCAGCTTGAGGGGCCGGAAATGGTGGAGACGATTTCCTCCGTGGAACGCGATGGCCGGCCGGTTTTCCGCGATCTGAGGTGGGGCGTTTATGTGGTGCTCGAGGCCCCGAATGCCTATTCTGCCGCCTGTTTTCATCAGTACGGGCTGCCGGTGGATGACACCGGACGGTTTGCTGCCATGTATAAACCCTTCCATCTGATCGGCATGGAATTGTCGGTGTCCGTGCTGAGTGCGGCTTTGCGCCGCGAGCCCACCGGCACATCGCGCGAGATGCGGGGGACGGTCGCCTCAGTGGCAAAACGCGATCTTAGAGCAGGTGAAATGCTGGACGGCGAAGGCGGCTTTACGGTCTGGGGCAAGGCACAGCCGGTCGCTGCGGCGCGCGATGCGTTGCCTGTCGGGCTCGCGCACGGGGTGAAGGTGACGCGCGATATTGCCGCCGGCGAGACCCTGAAACTCAGCGATGCAGATCTTGCAGAGGATGCGGTGACTGAACTCTATCGCAGCCTTGTTGCGTCATGATCAGGGGCAGAAAACCATGATCCCTTACTCTGCCCCATCAGGAATGCCGGCCGATGCTTGACGAGACAGCACGTGGCGTTTTCACCATTGCGGCGACGCCGTTTCTGCAGGACGGGGCCGTTGACTTTGACAGCATCGACAGTCTGACCGATGCCTATCTGCGTCTGGGGGCAACCGGGCTGACCATCCTTGGTATGATGGGCGAGGCCGGCAAGCTCTCGGCGGCGGAATCCGAAGCGATTGTGCGCCGGGTGACCGGCCGGGCAGATGTGCCGGTCGTTGTCGGCGTCTCGGCCCCGGGGTTTGCTGCGATGAAGGCACTGGCCGATACCTCGATGCAGGCAGGTGCTGCAGGCGTGATGGTGGCCCCGCCGTCATCTTTGCGCACCGACGAGCAGATCCTTGCGTATTACCGGAATGTGGCTGAAACGCTGGGCGACACGCCGTTCGTGCTGCAGGACTTTCCGCTGGCGACCGGTGTGCAGATCCCGGTGCGGGTTATTCTGCAGATTGTTAAAGATTGTCCCACCTGCGTCATGCTGAAACACGAGGACTGGCCGGGGCTGGAAAAGATCACCGCCCTTCGCCGCGCCAGCCAGGCCGGCGGCAGGCGGATTTCCATTTTGTGCGGCAATGGCGGAATGTACCTGCTCGAAGAGATGCTGCGCGGGGCGGATGGTGCCATGACCGGCTTTGCATATCCGGAGATGATGGCACAGGTCACAGCGGCCTGCGCGGCCGGGGATACCGACCGCGCACGTGACATATTCGACGCCTATATGCCGATGATCCGCTATGAGGCGCAGCCAGGGCTCGGTCTCGCAATCCGCAAGTATTCGCTGGCAAAACGCGGGTTTATCGCGCATCCGGTCGTGCGCAAGCCCGGTGGCGGGCTGAGCCGGGATGCGGTGCAGGAGATAGATGCGCTCGCCGCCCGGCAGGCCGTGCGGCTGGAGGCTCTTGGTCTGTGACGGAGCGGGGGACCGGTTCGTCGCGGGACGCTGCCGTTGCTGCAGCTGCGGCCCTCTTTGATGACGGTCGGTTTGTGCGGGATCTGGCGGTGCTTGTCGCCTGTCCGACCGAAAGCCAGAACCCGGCGCGTGCGGAGGTTCTGAAAGCCTACCTCACGGAGGCGATAAAACCGCGCCTCGGGGCGGCGGGCTATACCTGCGGGATTTTCCCGAACCCTGATCCGCGTGGCGGGCCGTTTCTTCTTGCAGAACGGCACGAAGACGACGGGCTGCCGACGGTTCTGACCTATGGGCACGGCGATGTCATCCATGGCCAGGAGGGGCAGTGGCGCGCGGGCCTTGAGCCCTTCGTGGTGAGCGTTGACGGCGAAGAGATCTACGGGCGCGGCACGGCGGACAACAAGGGCCAGCATCTGATCAATATCATGGCGCTGGAGCAGGTGATCTCCGTGCGGGGACATCTGGGCTTCAACAGCCGGATTATCATCGAGATGAGCGAAGAGACCGGCTCGGCGGGTCTCGCGGATTTTTTCAGCGCGATGAAAGACCGTCTGTCGGCAGATGTACTGATCGCCTCGGACGGGCCGCGCCTGCAACCGGACACCCCGACCGTTTTCACCGGATCGCGTGGCGCGGTCAGCTTTGATCTGGTGGCGGATCTGCGCGACGGGGCGCACCATTCGGGCAACTGGGGCGGCCTGCTGGCGGATCCTGCCATGCTGATCGCTCAGGCGCTGGCGCTGATCACTGACGCCCGCGGAGATCTGCTGATCCCTGAATGGCGGCCCGACAGCCTTACGCCCGACGTGCGCGCGGCGCTGCGCGATCTGCCGGTGACAGGCGGCGACGGGCCGGAACCGGATGACGACTGGGGCGCGCCTGAACTGAGCATGGCCGAGCGTGCCTATGGCTGGAACAGCTTTGCGGTGCTCGCCATGACCAGCGGACTACCTGAGGCTCCTGTCAACGCCATCTCCGGCACGGCCCGCGCCACGTGCCAGCTGCGCTTTGTGACCGGCACAGATACCGCAGCACTGCTGCCCGCCCTCAGAGCAGTACTTGACGCGCGCGGTCTGGGCCGGGTTGAAATCCGCCCGCATCAGGAGGGGCATTTCCCCGCCACGAGGCTTGCACCGGGTCATCCCTGGACGGAATTTGTCTGCGCGTCTTTGCAGAACACCACCGGAAAGCGGCCGCATCTGCTGCCCAATCTTGCAGGATCGCTGCCGAACCACGTGTTTGCCGAAATTCTCGGAATGCCGACCGTATGGATCCCGCATTCATGGCGCGGCTGCAACCAGCACGCGCCTGACGAACATATGCGCGCGGGTGTCTGCCGCGAGGGGCTGCAGATTATGACGGGTCTTTTCTGGGATATCGGTGCTGCGGACGCGGGTCTGCCGCGCACCGGGGCCTGCGGTACGGCGGGCTGACAGACCGGCCACTTTCGTGATATCTTTCAGTGAGATGAAGATGCACGGAAAACGGGAATGAGCAAAAGGGTTTGCGCTCACATGCACGGAGGCGGGCTGAAGCTTGTGGCCGATACCGCAGGCCCTGATGGTGCCGGTGCCTTTTCCGCCACGCTGTTCGGCACCGGAGGAGCACCTCTTGCAGATGTGCCGGTCGGGCCCGGTCCGGGAGGGCTTCAGGCTGATCTGGAAAACCGCGAAGGGGACGTGCGCGGGGAGCAGGTTGCCGGATACAGCCGGCTCGGACCACGCGAGCAGGACACCCGCGACGGGCCGCTCGCGGCTTTAGCCCTTGCTATGGTATCTTCGGTGCGACCTGCATGGCCCGCAGCAGAATCCGCGCTGCCTTCGGCATATGTCTATTTTGCTCAGTTCCTCGGCCATGATCTCAGCCGGAGCAATGTCTCGGACCCGGGCGCGCCGCTTAACCTGAACACTGCCGCACTTGATCTCGACACGGTCTTTCCGCCCGGGACAGAACACCTGCAGCACATGGCCGGCGTGTATCAGCAGACCGGTGCTCTGGTGGAACAGGACGTGGCCCTCGGGCGCACGTCACGCAGTTCGTTTGACAGCTTTCTCGACCTGCCAAGGGATACCGGTGGCAGGCCGCTGGTCCCGGACCCCCGTTCGGATGCGAACCTGTTTCTGGCACAGCTGCACGTGGCGCTTTTGCGCTATTATGTCAGGCTGTGCCGCGACGGCGTGCCTGATCCAAAACAGGGTCTCATCGATGCGGTACATCAGATAACGCTTTATGATTTTCTGCCGCGTATTATCGATGCCGGCACGCTTGCCGACATCATGGCCAACGGGCGCAGACTTGTTGCACCCGGCACTGCCGATCCGGGACATCTGCTGATCCCTGCGGAATTTGCCTTTGCCGCTTACCGGTTCGGGCACCCCATGGTGCGTGACCGCTACACCTGGTCCCGGACCGGTCCGTCGCCCCATTTCATGCCGCAGCTGCTTGCGCATACGTTCAACGGAACCAGCCTCGCAATGCATGATGACGGGCACCGGGTTCTGAGTTTCCGCTGGGAGGCGGACTGGCATGATTCCGATGCCGCTACGGCGGATAATGTCGCGGCGCCCATCACGCCGGTGCTCTATCACGAGATGGGGCAGCTTGATCCGGGCCATCTGAGCGAACAGCCGGGCCCGGCAAATCTTGCGCAGCTGACGCTGGCGCGCGGGCAGTCTGTGGGGCTGACATCCGCACAGGGCCTCTGGCACGCAGATCCCGGCATTTTCAGCGGTGCACTGCTGACGCCCGAAGAGATTGCCGCAGATCAGCCCCCGGCCATTACTGCCGCGCTCACCGACGGGGCGGCTGGCGACCGGCTCTGCGACCGCACACCATTGTGGTTTTATACCCTGCGCGAGGCGCAGTTTCTCAGCGGTGGCGCGCGCCTTGGGCCGCTTGCCGGCCGGATCGTGGCGGAGACGCTGCATGCTGCAATCTGCGCGGCGCGGGGTGGTGCGGTGCCTGCACAGGGCATTCTGACCCTGCCGGACCTGCTCAGGGTCTCGACCACACTTGACGCGGGGCCTCCTCCGCCCTGAACTGTATCACACATCACAAAGGACACTCATTATGCCATCCGTTATTTTCTTTGAAACAGCAGATATGACCCCGGCCGCACGCCGGGAGGGCATGATCTCGGCAGGCAGCGATATCCGTGCGGGATCCGGCGCCGTCGCGGATAAAAACGATGCCGAAGATCTTGTGCAGGGCATTCTCGATAAATTCGCCGACCCGGCGACTGAATGCCATGCGGTGCTGGCAACCACGGGCGATGATTTCAGGGTTCTCGAACGGCAGGGCAACAAATACGCCCTTGCGACGCTCGCTAACCCGGGCAATGTGGTGAACGACAAGCTTGAGCTGCGTGGTGATATTGACGACAAAAACGGCAACACCTTCCGGATGACGGCCGTGGTGCAACAGAACGCCCAGACCTCTGCATATGACTATATCTCGCAAACCGTTGTGCCTGATACGATCGCCCTGGTTGCGGACTTTCTGGCCGCTCAGAACGACGCCAACCGCAAACGCCTCGAAGACTATCTTATCGCGAGCTTTGCTTTCACGCGCTGCCGGTAAGGGCAGAGACCTCCAGCCCCGCGGCAAAGGCGATGGCGCTGGCAAGGCGGTCCGTGTCTTCGGGCCGCCGCAGGGGGTAGGCGCTGATAAACCAGCGCGCAAGGCTGAGCGCGTCAAGGGGCACGGAGCCTTCCCAGAGCGGTTTGATCGTTTCGCTCAGGGTGTCGAATGCCGTGGCGGCATTTTCGCGATCCTCAAGGGCTGCATAGCTAGCTGCGAGCCAGCCATAGTTGTCTTTGATGGCGTCGCCCCCCTGTAAGGCAGCATCCGCAGCACCGGAATAATCCCCTGCGAAAAACCGCACCGGAACGCCGTAGCACCACTGCCAGCGGGCCAGAACCGGAGCAGTACGTGCTGTTTTCTCAAAAAGATCGCGCGCCCGTTCTGCGCGGCCGAAAAACGCAAACCCCATCGCGGCTGAAATCACTGTACGTGAACTCGTTGGGTTGAGGGTTGTCGCCAGATCGAGGTGCACCGTGCCCAGATCGTAATGACCTGCCATCGCTGAGGCCCAGGCAAAGGCAAGCTGCCCGCGGGCGTCCAGCGGATCAAGTTCAGTGGCCCGCACCGCGGTTGCCAGCGCGCGGCGGGTGTCTTCGTCGCTGCGGCTCAGCCCGGGGCGTACGATGTGACGCACGTTATAAATGCTGGCGAGACTGGCATAAGCCGGCGCAAAGGCCGGATCGCGTTCCAGCAGGTTTTCCAGAAGGGCGGCTGCCTCGGTTTCAGCATCCGGGTCCCAGCGCGCCAGCAACCCTTCGGCGCGCATCCAGTCGTCAAACTGCGAGGATTCCGTCCCGCCAAAGGCCCGCGCCACGCGGTCGGCTGAGACATAGACTTCGGCACGGGCGGCGACGCGGGCGACAAGCTGCTCCTGAGACCGCTTCCAGTCCGCGCCTGATGCAAGCCGTTCCTGCCAGAGCACAGCGCCATCACTGGTGCGGGTGAATGAAAAGGTGGCGTGCTGTTCACCGACGCGCGCAGTCAGAAGGTAATCACCGCCGTCACGCCCGGAAGATTCCGCAACATACCATTCGCGAAACCGTGACAGCGCGGCCACCACATCAGACCGCAGTCCGGCGGCCAGATCGGCATTGCTGTCACTGGCGGAAAAGGCACCGACACGCAGATCGGGCCGGCGGGTGTCGGTGAAACTGCCGGGCGGGAGGGCATCAGCCGCTTCGCCTGCGCGGATCCCGGCGATCAGTGCTTCGGTCTCAGCCGAGGGCGCCATGTCGTAGCGACCGGTCAGCCAGTCCCGCAACCGCTCGTATTCCTGCATGGCCATCGCGCGGTTGCCAAGCGCGTTATAGTGCCGGATCAGCACCCGTGCGGCGGGTTCATGGCCGGGCTCGATCAGCAGCAGCGCCTCAGCGGCCACCCGTGCGCCGTCTTCTTCCGCGCGGAACCTTTTCAGACAGACCTCAAGCGCGCCGGCGGCCTCGCGACGCCAGCGTCCGCGCATCACCCGGGCCCAGCCCGCGAGAGAGCCGCCCTTATCTCCCAGACCGGGCGCAAGTTCCACGTCCCAGTCGATCCCGCGCACCAGTTTCGGGTCCACCGCACCGGATCTTGCGTCACGGGGCAGCTCGTAAAGATCGACACGAACAACCGACTGGTCGACGCCGATCGTGCCCTCATCGTGCAGCCGCAGTCCGGCGGCCCCGGCGCGCCGGAAGGCCCGCGCGAGTGTGCGCCGGGCCGCTTCGAGCCCCGCGGCATCTTCGGGATTGCCCATCAGGGCCGCGCATTGGGTGCGCTGCTGCGGGTCCGGCCCGCCCAGCACCAGAATACCGAGCAGGATCCGCGCGCGCTCCGAGCGCAGCTCAACCCGGGCACCGTCTTCCGACGATATGTGCAGGCTGCCGATCACGGTCACATCGGCGGGCAGGGATGCCGGCTCATTGCGGCCGGGTGAATAATCATATGCGGTGATGTTCTCACCGATGTTGCGCAGCACCACCGGCCCGCGGCCGCTGAAATCGCGCGCAAAGGTCTCGGCGCGGCGAAACGCGGCACCGGAGAGGGTGATGCCGCCAGGGGGCGCTATCCCCTCAAGCCGTGCGGCGATATTTACGGCATGCCCATAGATATCGGCATTGCCGAAATGCACCGGGCCAAAGTGCACCCCGATGCGAAATCCGTGCCGGACACCGGGCGTGTCAGGTTCTGCGCGCTGAAAGCTGATTGCAAAAGTCAGAGCAGCAGGCACAGTGGCGAAATGGGCCACAAAACCATCCCCGGTTGTTTTCACAAGCTCGCCGCCGACCGCTTCGACGGCATCGCGCGCCTCAGTGAGCCGGGCGGCGATATAGGCGACTGTGGCGGGTTCGTTCTCGCGCATGTGCCGGCTGAAACCGGCAAGGTCGGCAAAAAGGATTGCTCGCTGGGACATCATTCCTCCGGTCGCGCGGTGCGGAAACTATGCCTTTTAACGCTTGGGTTGAAAACAGTTTTATGACAGCTCCTGGTTCTGATCTGGCGCGGATAGCGGCCCTTTTCACGCCCCACTGGTTCAAAGCACCCGATCTGCCGGTGCATCTGGTGGCGGTGGTTCCGGGGGATGCGGCTGTGGCGCTGCCTGGTTTTCCGGCGGCGGCCCTGCCGGTCACGGGGCGCGTGGCATCAGGTCGCGGGCTCACCCGCGCGGACGCGCTGCGCCGGGCCCTCGGCGAGGCGGCAGAGCTCGTATCCTGCTGTCGCAACGGGGATGCGGATACCGGGCGCGCGGCCCCTGTGGGAGGCCGGCTCGACCGCACAGAGATTCTTCGGTTTTCTCAGGCACAGTATGCCGCACATAAGTCCTGGAATGTGCGCTGGGGCGATGAAGACCTCTGGCCGGGCGCGCCGGGCCGGGATGTAATGTGGCACGAAGGCGTGGATCTGCTGAGTGGCCGCGTGGTCTGCGCGCCCTCTGATCTGGTGTGGATCGGTGGAGATGGCGCAAGCGCCCTGAACCCGTCAGGAAGCGAAGGCTGTGCATCGGGCAGAGACCATGATGCAGCCGTTGCCGCAGCTCTTGCGGAACTCTTTGAGAGTGACGCCATCGGCCGCTGGTGGTGGGGCGGCATCCGCCCTGCGGCGTTGCCTTTGTCATTGCTGGAGGAAGCGCCGGATCTGTTGCGCGCGATCAGCGCGCGCGAACGCGAAACAACCCTGATGCTCCTCGCAGCACCGCAGGCCCCGCATTGCGTCGCGGCTGTGAGCAGTGACCCGGATGGCGGTGCCATCGCCTGCGGGTTTGCAGCACGCACCGACCTGCGCGCGGCAGCGCTTGCCGCGACGCTGGAACTGGCCGACAGCGAATTCCGCATCCGCATGGCGCAGCATGATGGCAAAGAGCATCCTTTGACACCCTGGATCGCGGGAATGAACCGCGCCGACCCCCGGTTCACCCCTGACGGGGCAGCGGACGTACCGAAGCAAACATCCGGGCTGACAGACTGCTGTGCCGCAAGGGGCGGAACTTTTGCTGTTTTTGATATGACGCGAGCGCAGTTTGGGGCGCCCGTCGTGCGGATCATCGCACCCGGGCTCGTCTCACAGCGACCGCGGTTCCTGAACCTGCCATCGGCAGACGCACTGTTGCCGGCGCTGACCGCCACCGCAGACGCGACCGGGCGACAGGCGGCACTGCCGCTGCTGGTGTGAGGCATATTGTGAAGGTTCGTAGTGCTGTAAAGTGACCGGCAAAGACCGACACCGGGCAGGTGCGGGTCTGCGCGCGCCTTTGGGGGGCACATTGCATAGAAAGATAAGAATAGTCAGGCAAAAACCGTCAGGTGTCGCTTCAGGGGACCGGCCGGCGACGCGAGCATTCACCACCTGCACCCGACGTCATACTATGGGTCCTTAAAAAGCGGCAGCGACAGCGCAAAATGGTGTTCGCTAATCGTATCGATCGATCACCACAGATGGCGCCGCGCCGAAAAAGGAATACCAGACGGCAAGCTTTCAGGAGATGCAGATCCTGATAACAAAATGTGAATCCGCGATCGCCAGCGGCCATTCCGCGGCGCTCAGACCTGCCTTGCTCTACGCGCAGAACCATTTGTCGTGATGCACCTGCGCGAAACACACAGCGGTCACTGCACAGAGTTTTTGTGTGTTGTCGAAGCGAAAATTCACGATCCCGGTGGAATGCCCCCTCTGGCCGGCGATCATCGCCACGGTGTTTCCGGATATACGACGTCTGGCGTTGCATGAGAGACAGGCATAAGCCGGTTGCCTCCGTTGTATCTGTCGGAGGGGTGTCCGGGGCGGTTAACGGCGCTGTTTTAGCGCTCAGGAACATTATTTCCGTCTCAGAGAGGCATCCGCCCTGTCTTCCGACGTGCCGCAGCACCGTGTGACGCTGCACAAAATGCGGGATTTTCCATCAGCGTCAAAGCCCCCCGGCGGCAAAACCGCTCAGGGCGCATTTTCACAAGCGGGGGGCGTTGCCAACGGGCGCTGAAAGCGCCATGCTGACCATCAGCGGATGCATCGTTTTCAGCATCGCCCGGGCCACGTCACCACGTGCCGGGATCACGTCAGAAACAGGACAGAACCATGAGATACGAAAGGCCCGGGAGCCTCGAAGATGCGTCAGCTATGCTCGCAAAAGAAGCCGGTATCAGCCGCATTCTGGCAGGCGGTACGGATGTACTTGTGCAGATGAAATCGGAAGTCGTTGAGCCCGACCTTATCGTCGATCTCAAGCACCTCAGCGGCATGCGCAGCATCGTGGCCGAGGACGGTGGCTTTCGTGTGGGCGCTGCTGTGTCGGGTGCGGAACTGAACGAACACGCGGATTTCTGTGCGCTCTGGCCCGGGGTGGCCGAGGCGCTGGATCTGATCGGATCGACGCAGATCCAGGGCCGCGCCACGATGACCGGTAACCTGTGTAACGGGTCTCCCGCCGCAGACAGCGTGCCGGCGCTTGTCGCGGCCGGTGCAACCGTCCGTATCCAGGGCACCGGCGGCACCCGCGACTGCCCTGTCGCAGAAATTCCCAGCGGGCCGGGAAAGACGACGTTGGAAAAGGGTGACATCGTTGCATCGGTTTTCCTGCCGGCGCGCCCGGAGCGGGCAGGGGATGCCTATCTGCGGTTTATCCCGCGCACTGAAATGGACATTGCTGTCGCTTCGGCCGCGGTCAGCCTCGAGCTTGATGAGGACGGTGTGATTTCCGCCGCCCGTGTCGCTCTGGGGGCTGTGGCACCGACCGTCAGACTGGTTGAGGACGCCGGCAAAGCCATCATCGGCACAAAGCTTGATGAGGATGCGGTTGCCGCTCTTGTGGCGGCGGTTGAAGCCGCCTGCAGCCCGATATCGGACAAACGCGGAACGGTTGAATTCCGAACGAAAACAGCCGGTGTGCTGGCCAAACGCGCCGCCCGCACCGCTTACGCACGGGCAGGAGGCTGATCCTATGAAAAAGATGCATATCTCAACGACCATAAACGGCGATGAAACGGAATTTGTCTGTGCGCCCGATGAAACCCTGCTTGACGTGCTGCGCGACAGACTGGCGCTGACCGGGGCCAAGGAAGGCTGCGGCACAGGCGACTGCGGGGCCTGCAGTGTGACGCTGAACGGGCGGCTTGTCTGTTCCTGTCTGGTGCTTGGCGCCGAAGCCGATGGCGCCGAAATCGGAACCATTGAGGGCATGGCAGCCGGCGATAATCTGCATGTGCTGCAGCGCGTGTTTATTGAAAAAGCTGCCCTTCAGTGCGGCATCTGCACGCCGGGTATTCTGGTGGCGGCAAAAGCCTTGCTGGAGAAAAACCCCGATCCGTCTGAGACCGAAATCCGGTACTGGCTGGCAGGAAATCTCTGCCGCTGCACCGGGTATGATAAGATTATTCAGGCGGTACAGGTTGCCGCCGCTGAGATGAGGAGCGCGTAACATGGCATTTGATGCAGGACGCGAACGCGAATTCAGGATCGTCGGAACCCGTGTCGCACGGCCCGACGGCATCGACAAAGTCACCGGCAAGGCGCTTTACGGTGCAGATATGACAGCACCTGGCATGCTGCATGGCCGCATCCTTCGCAGCCCGCATGCGCATGCGCGGATCGTCTCAATCGACACTTCTGCGGCGGCAGCGCTGAAAGGCGTGAAAGCGGTGGTGACTTCGGCTGATCTGACGCGGCCCGACGACGAGGGGCTGGCCGATATTGCCGATAACTGTCTGGCGCGCGATAAGGCACTTTATGACGGTCACGCGATTGCGGCCGTGGCCGCGGTGGACAAATCCGTGGCCCGTGAAGCGATCCGCCTCATTAAGGTCGAATACGAAGTTCTGCCCCATGTTACGGATGTCGATGAGGCCATGAAGCCCGGCGCACCGGTGGTCCAGGCCGGTCGCTCGGATGAAACAGTTGGCGCGGAATTCTCAGAAAACGTGACCAGCCATTTCGAGTTTGGCCATGGTGATACGGATGCCGGATTTTCCCGCGCGGACAAGGTGATAGAGCGCACCTTTAAGACGGCTGCGACGCATCAGGGCTATATCGAACCCCATGCCTGCCTTGCCTCTGTGGGCCCCGACGGGCGGGGCGATCTGTGGTGCTGTACCCAGGGCCAGTTCAACGTGCGCACGATCTGCGCGGAACTGATGGGCATGGAAGCGAGCAACCTGCGTGTCACAGCCTCGGAAATCGGTGGTGGCTTCGGCGGCAAGACAACCGTTTTCATCGAACCGGTGGCGCTGGCCTTGTCGCGTAAGTCCGGCCGGCCAGTGAAAGTTGTGATGAGCCGCGAAGAAGTTTTCCGCGCTACCGGGCCGACTGTTTCCTCTTCCATTGACGTGAAAATCGGTATGACCAGCGACGGGCGTATTACAGCGGGTCAGGCCCGGCTGCGCTATCAGGGCGGCGCGTTTCCCTGCGGCACGGTTGAATTTGGCGCCCAGGCGGCTTTTGCGGCCTATGATCTGGACGCCGTGCAGACGCTGGGCTGGAACGTGATGACCAACCGGCCCAAAGAGGTGGCCTATCGCGCGCCCGGCGCGCCGATGGCGATCTATGCGGTCGAAAGCGTGGTGGATGAGC
Source organism: uncultured Roseobacter sp. (assembly GCA_965365545.1). GTDB lineage: Bacteria > Pseudomonadota > Alphaproteobacteria > Rhodobacterales > Rhodobacteraceae > Roseobacter. The sequence goes on from CBDUCB010000011.1 coordinate 17,814, forward strand.
TTTGTCAGGAGTTGTCGCTTGATCCGCTGGAGACACGCATCCTGAACGCCGCGCGCAAAGGCACGTTGTCGTCTTATGGCCCCACCTTCAACGAGATCGGTCTGATGGCCACCCTGGAGGCAGCAAAAGAGCATCCGCATTACACCGCACCTCTGGGTGAAAATCAGGGGCGGGGGCTGTCCTGCGGCTTCTGGTTCAATTTCGGTGGCAATACCTGTGTGTCGCTTAACCTTAATTCCGACGGCACCGTCGGCGTGGTCGAAGGTAACCCCGATATTGGTGGCTCGCGCGCATCGATCACCATGATGGCGGCTGAGGAACTTGGCATTCCCTATGACCGGGTCCGCACCGTGATCACCGATACAAACTCTATTGGTTTCAATGATGTAACCGACGGCAGCCGGGTAACATTTGCGGTCGGACTGGCCACCATCGAAGCTGCGCGTGCGGCCATCCGCGAGATGTGCAGCCGGGTGGCAAAGATCTGGGGCATCGACGAAGAGGCGGTGGTCTGGGAAGACGGATATGCCAAACCTTCGGGGCCCAACGCGGGTGAATTCGAACCGATGAGCATCGCCGAGATCGCGGCAACCGCCGACAATACCGGGGGGCCCATCGCCGGTCACTTTGAGGTCAACGCCGATGGCGCAGGCGTCAGTTTTGGCGTTCATCTGGTCGATACGGAAGTCGACCCTGAGACCGGTGCCACAAAAGTGCTGCGCTACACGATCTTTCAGGACGCGGGCAAAGCGGTCCATCCCGATTACGTCGAAGGGCAGATGCAGGGCGGTGCTGTGCAGGGCATCGGCTGGGCGCTCAACGAAGAATACATATATGGCGAGGACGGGCGTCTGCAGAATGCAGGCTTTCTCGATTATCGCGTGCCGGTCGCCTCGGACCTGCCCTCGATTGAAACGGTCATCCTGGAGATCCCCAACCCTGGCCATCCTTACGGTGTGCGCGGTGTGGGCGAGACGCCGATTGTACCGCCGCTTGCTGCGATTTCAAACGCGGTCTCCAGGGCAACCGGCGTGCGCATGACGGAACTGCCGATGTCGCCGCCACGGTTGCTGAAAGCGATGTCGCAGAAAGGCTGATCTCATGGTGCGGGTCAAGCTCTGGGGGTCGCTGCGGAGCATGGCGGATGGCGAGGAGTTCGTGGAGGTTGAAGCCACGAACTTCAAGCAACTGCTGGATGCGCTTGCGGAAAAACACCCGGGCCTCGTGCCGCAGATCAAACGCGGTGTGTCACTATCGCTGGATGGTGTGATCTATCGTGACGCCTGGTTCACCCCGGTCAGCGCCGAGAACGAGATCGTTCTGATGCCCTATATGGTCGGTGGCTGACGCCGGCCCGTCCGGTCAGTCTTCTCCGTCGAAATCGACGTGCAGGTGTGTGCCGGACGGGTCTTCCAGATTGACCTGAGTGATCCGGGTGCCCGGCACCTTTCGGAACTCAAACGGTATCCCGGATGCTGTGAGCTTATCCGTGAATCCGGTAAGTCCGGTGGCACGAAAAGCGAAATGCTCCAGCGAGGTTTCGTTTCTGGTCAGCGCGGCCTTCGTCTCGATCAGATGCACAACTGCGGTATCTCCGATGTAAAGCCAGACACCCGGGACGCCGAAATCCGGGCGGGGGCCGGGCGTCAGGCCGAGAATATCCTCATACCAGGCCGCAAGTGCGGCAGCGTCTGTGGTGCGCAGGTTCACATGGTCCAGTGCTGTCAGCATGCCGTCTTCCCTTCATATTTGGCCACAGTTTAGGCCACGAACCGGGGTGCGGGCAATCAGATCGCGGCTCACCGGGCCTGACCGGTCGGACCGTGCCCGGGTGGCGCGCGCTGAGACGGCCGCCTGATTGCGCCGGCGGTTACCCAGAAAACTCTGTCCCTGACAGAGTCCCGCGGGTATGTCTTATGACAAAGCGCCCGGGGAGCCATCACATGAAAATAATGTTTTGTACCATATTCGGTCTTGTCTGTGGCATGGCTGCTTCCGCTCAGGAGAGTGTCGAACTGGTTCCGCGACCGGCACGGGTCATGACCGTCGCCGAAAGCCCGCAGAGGGTCGAGCGGCGTTATCCTGCGATTGTGCTGTCTTCGCAGGAGGCCATTTTATCCTTCAAAGTGTCCGGCGAAGTGATCGAACTGCCTGTGCGGGCAGCGGACAATGTAAAAGCCGGGGATGTGATTGCCCGTATTGACCCGGAACCTTTCGAAGAGGCGGTCGCGCAGCTGGAAAGCCAGATTGATCAGGCCGCCGCACAACTCAGAGAACTGCGCGCAGGTGCGCGTGACGAAGAGGTGTCGGCACTGGAAGCGGATGTTGCAGCCGCAAAGGCGCAGCTTGACCAGGCCGCAGAGCAGCTTGAGCGGACCCGCGAGCTTGAATCGCGCGGCGTCGTTTCCAAAGCGCGGCTTGACCAGGACCGTGCAGCAGCCGATGTGGCCGCAGCCGGATACCAGGCGGCGGTTGAACAGCTTGCAATCGGCGTGGCCGGCGGACGGGAAGAAGACATCGCAGGTCAGGAAGCGATTATCCGCGGGCTGGAAAGTCAGGCGCGGACGGCCCGCACCAACCTCAGCGACACAACATTGCGCGCGCCTTTCAACGGGGTGATCGCGCGTCGCGACATCGATAATTTCACCAATGTTTCTGCCGGCAGTCCGGTTGTTCTGCTGCAGGCCCTGGCAAAGGTCGATCTGGCGTTTGACGTGCCGGGTCCGGATGTCCTGATCTGGAGCAGCGGCGAAGAAGTGCGCTCGCACGTCCTGCTGGAAGCGCGCCCCGGGGCACTTATCGAGGCGGAACTGGTCGAGTTTTCGACCCAGGCCGATATCGGCACACAGACTTACCGCGCGCGCGTCTCCATCGACGTGCCCGAGGGCGCACAGGTGCTGCCGGGCATGGTCGGCACCGTCGTGGTCAGCACCCGGCAGGCTGTGCCGGATGCCATCACGGTCCCGCTCTCGGCAGTCACCGCGTCAGGTGACGGTGCTGCCTTCGTCTGGATCGTGGACCCGGACAGCAATACGGTAACGGCCCGTCCGGTCTCGACCGGGGATATTACCGGCGAACGTGTTGTGGTGCGCGACGGGCTGACAGCAGGGGACCGGATCGTGACCGCCGGCGTAACCTTTCTGCGCGAAGGGGCGGTGATCCGTCCGGTTACGCAGATCGGGAACTGAGCATATGGATCTTGCCCGCTTTGCCATTGAAAAGCGCCTGATCTCGGCGCTTGCGACGATCCTGATCCTTTTTGGCGGCTATTTTGCCTATACGGCGCTGCCGCGTTTTGAGGATCCGGAGTTTATTATCCGCACGGCTCAGATTGTGACACCCTATCCCGGCGCGAGCGCTGAGGAGGTCGCGGATGAAGTCACCGAGGTTGTCGAGAACGCCCTGCAGCAGCTGGCCGGCGTCAAAGAGGTAAAATCGATCTCCATGTCCGGGCGCAGTCAGGTGACGGTCGAATTCACCATCGCCTCGACCAAAAACCGGGATCAGCTTGCGCAGAAATTCACCCAGATGCGCGCCAAGGTCAGTGATGTGCAGAGCTCTCTGCCGCCCAATACGCTTACCAGTCAGATTTTTGACGACTACGGCGATGTCTATGCGCTGTATTTTGCGATCACGGGAGAGGGGTATTCGCTCTCTGAGATTTATGAATACGGCAAGGACCTGCAGCGTGAACTTGTGATCGTCGAAGGCGTGTCCAAGGTGGTGCTGAGCGGCGTGCAGAACGAGGTCATCTATGTCGAATATGAACCCGCGCGGCTGATTGAACTGGGGCTTGCGCCCGCGCAGGTGGCAGGATTGCTGGAAGGTCAGAACCTTGTGACGCCCGCCGGATCGCTCAGTGCCGGACCGGCGCGCCTCACCGTACGCGCGCCGGCGGCCGTCGATTCCATCGAGGCGATTGAAAACCTTGTGCTGGTCAATCCGCAGAACGGGGCTTCTTTCCGGCTGCGTGACATCGCAACCATCCGGCGCGGATACGAAGATCCGCCCACCAGCATGCTCTTCCGCAATGGTAAACCGGCCATCGGACTGGGAATTTCAAACAACATCGGCGGCAATGTCGTGACCATGGGTGACAAGGTCAAAGCGCGCATGGATGCGCTGATCTCCGAGCGTCCGATCGGCATTGAAATCGAAACGATATCGGATCAGTCATCTTCCGTGCGCGTCTCGGTCAATGACTTTGTAATGAACGTGGTTCTGGCGCTGGCGATTGTCGTGGGCACGCTGCTGGTGTTTATGGGGCTGCGCTCCGGATTGCTGATGGGGGGGATCCTGCTTGTAACCGTGGCGGGCACGCTGCTGGGCATGTATTTTTACGGGCTCGATATGCAGCGGATCTCGCTCGGAGCGCTGATCATTGCGCTCGGGATGCTCGTGGATAATGCCATTGTGGTGGTCGAAGGCACGCTTGTAAGGGTGCAGAAGGGCGAAGACCCCGCACCCGCCGCCATTGCTGTTGTGAACCAGACAAAATGGCCTCTGCTCGGGGGCACGATAGTTGGTTTTCTGGCCTTCTCGCCGATCGGGTTTTCACCGGACAACACAGGTGAATACGCGGGCAGTCTGTTCTGGACGGTCAGCATTGCGCTGCTTTTTTCCTGGCTTGTTGCGATCTGGCTTACACCCTATTTCTGCACCCTTTTGCTGAAACCCGGCAAGGCCGAGGAAAAGGGTGAGAACTTCATTCTGCGCGGCTACCGGCGGTTTCTGCATCTTGCGATCCGTATCCGCTGGGTCACCATCGCGATCGTAGCCGGGCTCTTCGCGTCGGCGGTTGCGATGTTCTCCATGGTGCCGCCCGGGTTCTTTCCGGCCTCGACACGTACGCAGTTCGTGGTGGATTATTTTCTGCCCGAAGGCGCGGACATCGAACTGACCCGCCAGCACATGACGGAGATTTCTGAGCACGCGCGCAGTCTGCCGGGGGTCACAGGTACAAACACCACCGTCGGCGGCGGACATCTGCGGTTCATGCTGACCTATGAGGCGGGTGATCCAAGCTCGGCATACGGCCAGATCCTGGTGGATGTGGAGGAATACCGGCAGATCGCGGACCTGATCCCGCAGATGCAAAGCTGGATTGATGAACGCTTTCCGGCGGGCAACGCAAAGGTCTGGAAATTTCTGCTCGGTCCGGGCGGCGGTGCCAAGATTGAAGCCCGCTTTTACGGCCCCGATGCCGTGGTGCTGCGCGAGCTTGCGGGGGCTGCCAAAGAAGTCATGGCACAGAAGGGCGCAATTGCGATCAAGGATGACTGGGAAGCCATGCGCCCGGTGATACGGCCGGTGATCAATATCGAAAACGCGCGCCGGCTCGGGCTCTCTCAGGGGGACATACTGACGGCCGTGAACGGCCATCTTGTCGGCACGCAGATCGGCATTTACCGCGAGGCAGAAGAGCTCCGCCCGATTGTGATGCGGCCCTTTGGCCGGGCGCGCGATGATGCCGCCAAACTGCAGGATGTACAGATTTTCAGCAATTCGGCCGGGGCTTATGTGCCGATCGCTCAGGTCGTGGACCGGTTTGAACTGGTCTTTGAGAACAGCCGTTTGCGCCGCTTTGACCGCAGCCTCGCGATCACCGCACAGTCTGATCCGCCGCAGGGCATGTTGTCAGGGGATCTTTTTGAGGCGGTGCGGGGGCCGGTTGACGCGATGACGCTGCCGCCCGGGTACCGGATGACCTGGGAAGGCGAATACGGCAGCAGCAGCGAGGCCAACGAGGGCCTTGCCGCGACCATGCCGATCGGCATCGGTGCGATGGTCGTGGTGGTGCTTTTGCTCTTTAACGCGATCCGCCAGCCGCTGATCATCTGGCTTACCGTCCCGCTGGCTCTGATCGGCGTGATCTGGGGGCTGGCGCTGAGCGGGACGGCGCTTGAGTTTATGGCCATCCTCGGGATCCTGTCGCTTGCAGGAATGCTGATCAAAAACGCCATCGTTCTGATTGATGAGACCGACAGTCAGATCGGCGCGGGCAAAGAACGCATGCGGGCCGTCGTTGATGCCGCGGTGAGCCGTGTAAGGCCGGTGTCGCTGGGTGTGCTGACAACGGTCCTCGGGGTGATCCCGCTGCTCTGGGATCCGTTTTTTAAATCTCTGGCGGTGGTGATCATCTGCGGTCTGAGCTTTGCCACGCTGCTGACCCTGATCGTGGTTCCGGTGCTCTACACGGTGTTTTTCCGCATCAGCCCGGGCACGAATGCCGGGGTCGCGGCGGAGTGAGACCGCCGGGCTGCTGCTCAGTCCGAGCGCGCGCCCATCAGAGACTGCCACGACTGCATTGCCTGCAGCGCCGGTGCCGATGCCATGACGGCAGCAATGCCTTCGTGGGCATCGCCACAGGCGATGAGGGTCAGGTCGTCTTCAAGGGGCACCAGAAGCCCGCCATCGGGACCGCCCGCAGGCCCGCGGCGCATACCGGCTACGAAGGCCTCAAGCCGGGCGAACCACGCGGGGTCGCCGGAACATGCGGCACCGGCCTCCTCTGTCAGATCGTTCCAGTTCATGACGGCAACTGTGTCCGCCGCAACAATGTCCGACATCACGGCAGCACCGCCTGCCTGATGACGCCCCGCAAGAGCTAAACGCAGGGCAGGCACCGAGGCGCCGCCGTCGGGGTCGCCCGACGTGCCGGTACGCCCGGCACTGGTCAGAGTGACCTCTTCGCCGGTCTCACAAATCAGACCGAGAACGCCCGCAAGCGTGGTCACGTCCGTATCTCCGGGCGCGTCATCGCCAAGCCCGGCTGCAACAAGCCGACGGTTTGCGACGTTGAGCGCGCCAAGCTGAACGCCGTCTGCGCTCAGCTTCAGGGACCGGGGCAGCACGGTTTCACTGATTTCGCGCAGCAGAATTTCCAGCGCTGCAGTTTTGTCGCGGGGCAGGGTCCGTACCGCCTCAGCGCTGCCAAGGCGCGCGAGAAGACCCGGCAGGGCTGCATCGGAAATGCTGTCTGTCTGTGGTGCGGGCATCAGATCTGCTCCCCTGTGATCTGCGGATCGGTGATGACGCAGGACAGCAGCATCGCGGCGTCGCTGGCTGCGGGTGCCGCAAGGCAGATGGCCTCCTCGCCCTGCACCCCGGGCCGGCCGAAAGCTTCGGTGCGGCGGGCGGTGAAATGCAGCGCAGCGGCAGGCAGGTTCCCGGGGCTGATCGCGCCAGCAAGCTCAAAACACGCGGTGGCACGGGCGGCAAGGCTGTCGAGGGCTTCGCGCGGGCAGGGTACGGGGCTGCTCCAGCTCAGAACAAGGCCTGCTCCAAGGTCGGTATAGGCGGCAAGGTCGCTTTGTTCTGCTGTGCTGCGCAGCGCGTCCAGTCTGTCCTTCATGTCCATGGTATTGTTTTCCTGTGCTGGGCGTTATTCGCCGGCCATTACATCACGGTCAGGGCGGGCATCGGGGCGGCGCCGTCCGGAGGTGTTGCCCGCGCGCACGCGCCGGGGTTGTATGTGCCCGTCGGGCAGCGGGGCTTCGTCTTCGGGCTCGTCAAAGAAGTAGTCCTTTTCCGGGACGGCTCGTGCAAAATCCGCCGGGGCCTCACTGTGGTGTCCCGCGCCATCGGCGCTGCGGTTACCGCCGGAGTTCATCAGCAACTCAATCAGATGCTCACAGAAAGGCGCGACACCGCTGGTCTGCCAGATGTCCAGATCGTCGTCCGCGTTCAGCGCATCAAGCAGCGATGCCGCATAGACCGCCGAAAATAGGCCATCCGTCTCGCGGCGGACCCGCCGGAGCACGCGGTCTTTGTCACGTTCGGTGCGCAGCTTGTCGAACTGTGTGATCAGCAAAAGATTCTCGCCGCGTGTACAGTCGCGCAGGATTTCCCAGATCGCAGCCTCTGACTGGCGCCATGCCTGCGTGGCATGGGTACACCAGACAACGTGATCGGCCTCTCCCACAACAGTTTCCCACATATCGGTGGGCATGTTGGGATCGGAAATCCCCGGCATATCAATCAGATCACAGAGCATCAGCGTATCAGCCTCCATCGTCAGATGGATGTGCTGGGTCTCATCAAGGCAGATGCTGTTGAGGTCTTTCAGATCAAACGGAATGCGGTTGCCGTCCATATCCACCGCGTGCGCGGAGGGCGGCCCATAGGTCATCAGAACCGGGGGCAGGCGGGTCGCCGTCACCTTCATCGGCAGGGGGGCGGAGCCCAGCAGGATGTTGGTCAGTGTGCTTTTGCCGGCACTGAACTCTCCCATAAGGGCCAGACGCGGACGCGGAGCCGCCGCATCGCCGTTCAGCGTTCGGGGGGTGAGGTCATCCATGATCTGCCGGCTCCATATCGGGCATCGCGGCATAAGCTTTGAGCTCTTTGAGGATATCTTCGAGCTGTTCCACGCGGTCGGCCTCTCCGGCACCAAGGCAAAGACGCTGCAGACCGTCTTTGTCTCCGCGGCTGTTGCCGATTTCATAAAGCACATCGCGGTTCTGTTCGATAAACGCCGTCATGGCGCCGATCAGTTCTGCGTTGATCTCGTCGGGCTGGGTGTCACGGACGCGTGCCATAAATTCTTCTGTTTCGGCTGAAATCAGCGAACGGAACCGTTTGGCAAATGCCTGATAGCCCCGTGTCCGGCGCCACCATGACTTCCACCATCCGTCATTGAAATCGAGTGCGATGCTTTGTGCGAGAGAGACAGGGGCAGGCATTTCGGGCACGTCAGGCACCGAAAGCTGCACGCCCTCGACCGCCTTGCCGAAGGCGCGGAAGTAAAAGCCTGCAAGCTCTTCGGTCGCGGCTTCGAAGTTCTTTCTGGATACTGACTGTGCCCGTGACGCAAAGACCGAGAACGCAGATTTCAGCAACATGCGCAGGCCTGCGGGATTGTATTCCCACATGTGCTCCGCGCCGATTTTCTCAAGATGTGTGATCAGCGAATGGGTGGCGCGGTCCACAAAGGTGATGTGGGCCCGGTCTGCACGTGCGCGGTAGTTTTTCGTTACATCCGCCAGGTCACTGTTCAGCGCATCAAGGTGGCGTTGTGTCAGCGCCTCAAGCTCTCTGCGGATTTCCTGCATGGTCAGTCCGGTTTCGGTTTCATCGCCGCTGATCATCACCTTGTTGGCGGCCTGTTGTCCGGTGGCGATGGTTGCCATGGAGGCGGCCGTGCGGCGCAGAAGAGCGTTGCCGATGCTGCTGACGACCTGATTGCCGATTGCGCGCTGCAGGGCAGGCATCCCCGAGAGGTGCCAGAGATTTTCCGCCGCCGAATAGCCGTTCTGACCGGGATTTTTTGCCCTGTCGGACATGCCGCTGAGGCGCGCTGCCGTGGCTTCTGTCTGCTCGTCAACGCTGTCGGACAGCACCATGTTGGCCCACCATGCACTGCCAAACAGAATGTCGGCGCCTTCGGGGCCGTTGTTTTCTGCGAGTACTTTGCGGATGCTGGCTTCGATCTCGGGGATCTGATTTTCAGGATCGCCCAGCTCGTCGATGCGGTTCACAAAGATGATCACGTCACGCGATGACATACTGGAGATCAGCCGGATCAGGCCCATATCGACCGAGCTCAGCGCCTGATGCGCCGAGAGCACGACGACACAGATGCGGCTGTTGCGCACTGCGTTTATCGTGACCTGCTCACGCATCATAAAGGTGTCGTTGACCCCGGGCGTGTCGCGCAGACACAGCCGCACCGGGCAAGTCGGACTGTGCAGGGTCAGATCGGCCGATTTGGTGATATCGGCAAACCTGCCCTGGGTCTCTGCGCCCGCATCGGTGTCTTCGTCCTCGAAGACGTCGTCACCGAGGCAGATGTAACGCTCCAGCAGTTCTTTGTCGAAATACCCGTAGTCATGTTCCTGACCCAGCAGCATTTCAAACTTTTTGCCCAGACGGCGGCGGGATTTCTCGCGCAGTTCTTCAACCTGCTGACGGATTTTCTCCATCTCGTCGCCGGCACCGGCACGATCAGCAAGCTCACCCAAGCGACCGCCTTTCTGCACGAGGCGGTCCCATTCATCGGCCTTCATCATCTGAAAACACGCACCGATTTCGCTGCGGGTTTCGCCGGGGATGAGATGCAGCGATGTGACAACCGATGTCCAGGGGTTAACGTCGGATGGCAGCAGATCAGACCATCCGGCAACGGCATTCACCAGCGTGGTTTTGCCCGATTTGACCTGACCCAGAAATGTGATCGCAGGCTCGGATTCCTCAAGCTCGCGCTGCAACCTGGCGAGCGGGCGTGCGGCGGCATCGCCGGCAAGTCCGCTCAGCCGGTCCATCAGGTCCGACAGCCGGGCGCTGCGTTCAGCAAGCTCCTGCAGCGGCTCCATCCCTTCCGTCAGAAACGGGAGGGGCGTCAGGGCGTTGCTTTCTGCTTCGTCAATCTGTGGTTTTACATTCATTTTCGGGCCCGGAACCTGCTACGTGGCCTCCTGTGAGGCCTTTGACTAAAAACTGCTTTGTATCTGATGAAAGGTTTAGCGGTCATATCTGGCAAAGTTGTGGTGGGAATCCGGCACTGTTTCGACAAAAGAGCGCCGACCCGGAGTTTTCATCACATTGTTTCCGCATGAATTTCTTTGCGCATCTGAACCATCAGAGCGAGCGCGTCAGGGGCTGCTGAGGCGCCGGATTCTGACGACAGCAGTGTGATCAGCTGCTCTGCATCGGAAACCTCATCGCGCAGCGCGTTGAACGCCGGGCTGTCACACGAAACGCTCTCCAGCAGCATCGCCACATCCGAGGCACATTGCGCGCAGGCAGCAAGCACACGGCTGGCCTGAGGTCCGGGAAGATATCCCTCCGGCGGGCGCAGGTCACCTGCGAGCCGGTCGATCAGCGCCAGCGCCTGCGCGCAGGCTGCGGCGGGGTCGGCGGGTGATGCGCCGGGAGCGGCCATTGCTGGCAGGTCAGGGTCCGGCACCGGCGTTTTTGCCGGTGCCTGTGCCACCCCGGCGCGATCGAGCAGAATGCGCACGTGGTCCATATCTGCCATACGGCCAGCTTCGATCTGATGCTCAAGTCCCTCCATCAGCGCGCTGCCACCGCTTGCTGTCAGCAACGACGTGTCGGCGTCCGTGGCGGTGTTCTGCGCGGCGAGCGCCTGGAGCGTCGCAATCGGGTAGAGGCCATAGAATTCCTCTGCTGCGCGGGCGTCGAGCTCTCTCAGCCGCCGCGTCAGGACACCTTTCACATGCAGCTGATCGGCCTTGGTGAGGGCCAGAAAACTGCGGTCTTTCAGGTGGTCGGGCGCAGAGGCCCAGAGCATATATTCGCGGTCGTCAAAATTCTGGGTGCACCAGAGTGCTACGTCGGCGCGCTCAAGACCCCAGTCCAGAAAATCTTCTGCTTTGTCCTGCTGATCGGGCAGGGACACTTCGATAAAACTCCGGTCGCGCAATACGTCGGAAGGGGTCTCGATGCTGACACGCAGAACATCAGAGCTGAACTCCGCTGCATCGGGCGCGCCGTCAAAGGTCACCATCTCGCCGTTATGAAGCTCGGTCACCACTTTCGGTGTCTCGCCCCAGGTCAGTTCGGTAATCGGTACCGTGCCAAGCGAGGGCATCAGATCGGTGCCCGCCAGCATATTGATCAGACTGGTTTTTCCGCTACCGGCCAGGCCCGCCACGACAATCACAGTCGGGCGTCTGAGGTGTTCAAGCAGCAGCGCGCCGGTATCGCGTGCAGAGCCGGTCATCCGGTTTGCCTGCATCGCGTCGGCGAGCATGTCGGTGAGGGTACGGGTATCAGCAAGCGCGTTCATCATCTGCCTCCTGCGGGGCGGGCACTCATCATCAGCTTTTTCTCGCCATGCAGATTGAGAAAGAGCCTGCGCCCGGGTGCTGCGGTTTTCTGTTCTGCGCGCGGTGTTTTTACCTTGAGCACGCAGATCGCCACGTTGTCCTGTTCCGGATCGTCGAGATCGTCGATTTCTTTCAGCAGCTCGTTACTGATTTCTTCGCCGTTGTGGTGGCGGTGTTCATAGATCAGCTGGGCAATCTGCGGTTCCGTCAGGAACTGCAGGCCGTCGCTGGCGGCGATCACGATGTCATGGTCACGCAACTCGACTGGCACGTCGCGGCAATCAACCTCGGGGATCGGGTCACCGATCAGAACCGAGGTCAGACACTGCCGGTCGGGATGCTGTTCTGCTTCGCCCGGGTCCATCTCGCCTTTGCGGACCATCCGGTCCATGCGGCGCGCCAGCGAGTGTTCCTCGTTCAGCCGGAAAAGCCGGTTGCCGCGGAAGAGATAGAGCGGCGAGTCGCCCACTGAAATCCAGTACAGCCGGTTGTTGATCACCACCGGAGCCACCAGCGTGGACCCCATGCCCTGAACACCAGGCCGGCGACGGGCATAGCTTGCCACGCTGTCGTTGGCGCATTCAGTGGCGGCCCGCAGGATGTTGCCGATATTGTCTTCAAGCATCGCCGGATCGCCGGCATGCATCTTCAGCTCGCTGAAGATCTCGGTTACCACGATCTTGCTGGCGATATCGCCTGCTGCATGCCCGCCCATACCGTCGGCGAGCACGATAAAACCATACCCCGCGCCCCGGGAAAAATCGACGGCAAGCGAGTCTTCCTGGTGGTCACGGCGGCCCTGGCTGATCGCCGGGGCCGCGTCATAAAGATATGCGACGGGATCAGGCATATCTCGCGTCTTTTTCCGCCGGCTTGTTCCAGGAAAAGTCTTCTCCGCAGAGCGCGATCAGACGCAGGGTCGTCTCGCCCACACGGATGGTATCGCCATTGCGGATCTCTTCTGTGCTCAGAAGCGGTTTGTTGTTCACCCGGACAAGATTGGCCTTGCCGCTGTGTCCGATAAAAAACTGGTTCAGTTCGGCATCATAGGCAACCGACACGTGGTTTTCGCGTGAAATGCTGTTGTCGCCGAAGTTCAGCGAAACCGCCTGTGATGTCCCGCGACCGATCTTTGAGACACCGTCGAAGAGCGTAAAGGATGCGCCGCGCCCGGGGCCTTCGATCACGACAACCCAGCCAACCGCGAATTCGTTCTGGCCTGCCTTTTCGGCGCGCGCCATCGGATCTGCGCTTTCCTCAGTACCGGGCGTAAAGCCCAGAAGGCGGGTTTTCACCCGACCTGAGCGGCTGCTGCCGCGGCCGGGGGCGGGGGCAGGCATCTGTACCGGCGCACCGGGGACGGCCCGGGCCACACTCATATCCTCGGAAACCTCATGGCGCCGGGCTGTACGCTCTGCCGCCATGGCACGACGCAAATCCGCAATGGAAGCGGTCGTGGTGACGGTGGAGGCCTCAGGTGCATCCTCTTCGAAGTCGTCGGCTTCTTCTTCCGGCTCATCGGAAGCCGTCGGTGCACCGGCAAAGAAACCGGCGGCGTCGTCTTCGTAGTCTTCATCCTGATCATTTTCAGATGCAGCGTCATCGCCGGGTGCAACCTTCTGCGCAAAAAGCGCGTCCATCGGATCCGGGGTTGGTTCCTGCTCTGCAGTGCCGTCCGCCGTCAGACCGTCATCTTCATAATCGTCGTCTTCGTACCCGTCGGCATCAAAGTCTTCATTCTCATGATTCTCGCCGGCATAATCATCGCTGTCGAATGCGCGCTCAAGGGCATCGAGGTCCGCAACAGGGGGTAAAGGATTTTCAGCTGTCACAGGCGTCTGAAGATAGGCGCCGAGGTCCAGCGCATCGCTTTGTGCGTCCTGCGGTTCAAGCAGAGCGTCGTCAGCCGGCGGGGTCTGCGCCTGTGCGGAATGGCGTTTTTCGTTGATGATATCGCGAATGAACTTCATGGGGATCTCCGTGGGGAAAATCAGTCTCTTGACTGCTCGTTGGACTTTTTGCCCGGCATGCAACGGCTCAGCAGTCTGGCCATGCGTGATCGTCCGGGGGGTGTGGTTTCGGGCTCATCTGTCGGGGTATCGTGGTATTCCGCAGTCTGATCGCTGCGTTCCTGTTCTTTCAGCCAGGTCGAGACATCTTCAATCGGGTTCCCGAAGATATCGACGACGTTCTTTCTGGGTGCGGGCTGGGCTTCGATCTCGCGCCGTGCGCGGGTTTCCATGCCGGGCCGGCCGGGGTCGAGCTCAGTGTTTGTTTCTTCAACCAGCCGCGAGATTGTGCTCTCAAGGATGGGATCAAATTCCTTGCGCGCCGGTGCGGGCGGTTTCAGAAGCGGCAGGCTGTTCAGAGTTTCCATCCATTCGGAAGCGGAGGAAAAACGGTCTTCCTGCAGCACATTCATCGCCCTGTCGACTGTGGCCAGGATATTATAGTCGCAGTCCCATGTACCCCGGGTCAGCGGCGTGCAGGGATCAGGCTCACCGGCCGCAGTGGCCGACAACCGGACCTGACAGCAGGGTGGCGCCTCGCCTGTGATCATGTGAAAAAGCGTGGCACCAAGGGCATAAAGGTCGCTTGAGAAATCATGCAGCGTGTCCGGCAGATAGAACTCATGCGGCGAATAACCGTCCTTGACCGCGATCAGTGAGGAAAAGACGCGCTCACCCGGTTTAGGCTGTTCGATCGCGGCACCGAAATCGATCAGAGTGAGATTATCTTTGTCATCGAGAAGGATGTTGTCCGGCGAAATGTCACGGTGCAGCACACCCTGGTCATGGGTGTAGCCGAGCGCATCCAGCATCTGGTCCAGGACGAGGCGGATAAAACCCGGTGTGACCCGGGCCGGCTGCTCTTCGATGATGGTGATCAGATCAGCGCCCATGACCTGGTCCAGCGCCATGTAGGCGGTGTTGTTTTCCTCAAAGACCTGGTGCACGGAGACGATGTTGCGGTGGCGGAATTTTGCGATGCTGCGCGCCTCGCGGATGAACTGCCGCCGCAGGGCAATCAGCTGACCCTCAAAGCCGGGCTCGGAGGCGCGGACTTTGCCGTCCACGCGCTCACACAGGTCGCCGGGAAAACACTCCTTGATCACAACTTCGCGGTCGAGGCTGTCGCGCGCCACATAGGTGATACCGAACCCGCCGCGCTGCAGCTGACGTTCGATCTGATACTGTCCCTGCAGCAGGCGTGCGCCGTCGGGCAGCTGGTCACCCTGAGGGCCGTCCTCTATTGCTGACATCCGGTTCATCTGATCGCATCCGATTTGCATGGGTTAAGACGCTGAAGAAGCTTTGAGTATTATTTTCCTACAATGCTATTGATCGGCTGCGATTGTGATCAGAACATGGCAATGCTGCGTCCGCTCAATGGCGAGGGGCGCTTTTTCGCACTTGTAATCAGTTTATTGCAGGAATTGTTTCCTGGCGCGCCGGGCGGCGCACCGGACCGGTCGGGCAGAGTCGCACGCGCCCCGACGGGTTTTCAGCCGCTGAAAAGCACAGGCAGCGGCGCGTCGCGCAGCAGGGACAATGTCACCGAGCCGACAACGAAATCGTGGATCCGTGAATGCCCGAAGGCACCGGTCGCAATGAGATCTGCGCCTTTCTCGAGAGCAATCTGTCCCAGCAGCGCCGCGACATCGCGACCATGCCCGTCTTTGCGCGTGATCTCCGCGCTGAGCCCGTGCCGGGCGAACATGCCGGCAAGATCCAGCGCGCTGTGATCGCTGAGTTCATCCACGGGTTCCGGTCCGATGTGAACGACATCGACCTGTGCGCCGTCAAAGGCCAGCGGGATGAGATCATGCGCGGCCCGCGCCGCCTCGCGCGTATCACTCCAGCCCAGCATGATGTGGTTCCCCGCCAAGGGCCCCTCGTAGTGCAGCGGCACGACAATCACCGGCCTGCCGCATTCACGGATCACCCGTTCCTGCACCCGCCGGTGATCATAGCGGTCAGTTGCCTCGTCGTCGTGCGACATGATGATCAGGTCTGCGGCCCGAGAACTTTCCACCAGTCTGTCGGCCGCCGAAACCGACTGCGCGCGCATCAGACGCCATTCACTCATAAAATCCTCGTTCTGACAGAATGTTCTGAATATCGCTTCAATGGCTCTCGCCTCTTTGATCTGACTTTCGTTGAATGCGCTGAAGGCCTGGTCAGGGATGTGCATTGCAATGCCGGGATAGACGACCAGCGCTTCAATGGTGTGCAGTCCGACCAGATGCGCATTATGCGCGCGTGCCAGCGGCACTGCGAACTTCAGCAGCGTTTCAGCGTGCGTGCTGGTGGTCAGGCAGACGTGGATGGTTGTGATGGTCATCGGCTCTCTCCCGCTGGTGTTTTGCGCGCGCCCGG
>CBDUCB010000012.1:0-30536 GCA_965365545.1 uncultured Roseobacter sp.
GGATATCCGACCACTGCGCGCGCCAGCACTGACAGGCCCGCTGAAAGCCCGCCGACCACCAGTGCCACCCCTGCCAGCCGGCAACTGCCGAACGTCATTACCACCACAGCCACCGAGAGCGTGATAATCAACCCCAGCGATGCCAGCAGATTGTTGAGGGTCGAAGCCCTCGCGTCAGAATCCCCACCGTTCTGACGACGCACACCGCGCGGGAGATCAAAGCCAGCATCATCAACACGCTTACGTATGTCACCAAGGGCCTCTTCTGGCAGAACACCATGCTGCAGATAGGCCAGACCGCGTTGATCCGTTCGCCGTTGCGCCGCGCGATCTGTTCCCGTTTGAGATGTTTACCGAGGTTAACCATGCCTTGCTGGTTCTTGTGGCAAGGCTATTCTACCCGACCCGTCAGCGCCTGCGGGCCAGGATCACGGGGGTGGCTGAAGGCAGCCTCATCAGAGCGTGACGTGACCGCCACCCGGTCATTCGGACATTTTGTCCGGATTCAGAAGATCGCCGCCGGCGTCCGTCGCTCTGCGTTCACGCTCAACCGCGTCGCTGGTCTCGGCGCTTGCCTGTTCGGGATCGGATGCTGCCGGCAACGCTGTTTCCGTTTGTGGCGTGACGGGCTCAGGCGACGGGGTTTCCGTCTCTGTTTCAGACAGAGTTCCGGAAAGCTGTTGCGCCGAACGCTCGTCCAGACGCAGCCTGTAGATCGGTTCCGGCAACCCGAAGCCTGCGCTTTCGAGAGCCGTTTTCGCCACGCGGATGGCCTCACCGCGTGCTTTCATGAAGTCCACACGGCTCTGATCGACCCAGGCAGCAAATGTGAGCACCACATTCGAATCGCCCACTTCTGCAATCCAGGCCGACACGGGCGGGTCGTTGAGGACAAAAGGCAGTTTCTCCAGCGCACCTGTCGCCGCGGCAAGCGCTGCCGCCAGGTCGCTGTCCGCATCTACGCCCAGATCAAAGGTAAAGCGCCGGTTGGGATCGCGCGTGTAATTTATGATCTGTCCTTTAAAAACTGTCGCATTAGGGATCCGGATGTGATTGCCATCGGGCGATATCAGGATCGTCGCGCGCGAGGTCAGGCGGGCGACATTGCCCTCTTTTCCGTCTATTCCGACGAAATCATTGGGGCGGAACGGCTGGCGCAGACTGAGCAGGATAGAGGCGATAAAATTCTCCACGGTGTCCCGCACGGCAAATCCCAGAGCAAGACCCACCACACCCGCAGCACCAAGCACGGCGCCAAGCAGGGCGGTCGCATTCAGAATATCCAGCCCGACGACGATACCCACCACGATAAAGACGATCCGGGCCACGGCGCGGTAGACATCGGCGATAAATTTGTTCGGCGCCAGCCATTGCCAGATGGCCAGCCGCGTCGTCAGGAGCCACCCCAGAACCGCAATTGCGATAAAGACCAGAAAGGCCACGATAAATATCGGCGCATTGAGGGCGATATTCCGGCCGCGATCCACAATCCGGTCCACGGCGGGTTCAAGGCGCTCCTCCAGACTGGTGCTGATCGTTGTCTCGTTCTCGATCGCAACGACACCTTCCACGCGATTCACGATCCCTTCAAGCTCTGCGCGGCGGGTATTATCAAGCACCTGACCCTGCAGCCGCACGACACCACCCGAAACGGACACGGTCACGTTCTGAAAACCGGTGATCTGTCGCACAAGGGTATTGATCCGGTCGCGGATCTGAGTGTCGCTGACCGTATCTTCTCCGACACCGATTGAACTGTCCGTCTGAACCGGATCGGAGACCGTCTGCGCACCGCCGGGCTGTACGGTGAGCAACGTGGCCATCAGCAGCGCTGCTATGAAAAAACGTACCATATCGTGTCCTGTCAGATCAGCGGCCGGCGTGGTGCCTTTGCGCTGTCCATCTGCGCAATCTCCATCAGGGCCGGTTTGTCGTAGATCCGCAAGATACCATCGCTCCACGAAAGCAGGTCACGTTCGCGCAATCTGGCGAGGGTTTTGTTGGTGTGAACCAGCGACAGGCCGAGAGAATCCGCGATATCCTGTTGCCGGAACGGCAGCGGCATCGCCCCGTTCCGGACCAGCCCGGTTCCCTCTCCGCGTGCATAAAGACGTACCATCGCCCAGGCCAGAGCACCAATCGCCGAACGCTGACCCAACGTCAGCAAGGCTTCTCCGAGAAAGTGTTCTTCGGTCGCAGCAAGCCATGTCAGATCAAATGCGCGGGTCGGATTTGCGCTGAACCATTCATAAAAACCGCTGCGATCAAAGACGCATAAAGTCATCTCAGTCGTAGCTTCGACGGAGTGCGACATTTCACCGAGCACACCTGCCTGGAGGCCAATGAAATCTCCGGGAAAAATAAGGTTAATAACTTGTTTCCGGCCATCCGGAAGGGTTTTGTAGCGCACGCCCATGCCGCTCAGTGCGGTGAAAAGCTGGGGTGTGTTGGACCCCTCGTTAAGGATGTGCGTACCCGGTTCCACCGACAGTTCACCGGACTTAAATCTCTGCGTCCGCGCGACGTCTTCCGTGCTCATGCCCAGAAAGACCGGTTGTGTCCTCAGCGGGCAGTTTTTGCAAGTGGTGGCCATCTCTCTCCCCGGGGTATGTCACAGTTTAATGCGCCGCAACATGAATGGTTCCATAACGAGCCCGGTTAAAAGCGTAGGCGGAGACTTCAGTGTGAGTAACATAACCTGTGTCATCATCGAAGAGGATGTCTTTGTGGCCGAAGATATTTCGGCAACCGTTAAGCAGCACTTCCCCAAGGTGCAGCTGTACGTGTCTGCGTCTTTTGATCAGGCGCGCCGGTCGATGTCCCCGGCCGGCGCGCCCATACTTGCTATAATTTCGGGAACCGGCATGATCTCACGTGAAATAACCGAAGAGGACGCCTCCAGCCTCAGGACGTTACCGGTTGTCTGGATCGATGCACCGCCGCTCGTTCAGCGCGATCACCCGGGATGGGCCTTTATCAGCAAACCCTTTACCCTCGCGGGGCTGAGCGCCGCCCTTGAAGCGGCATCCGGAAGGTCGGCCACCGCATAGCCGGCACAGATTACCCGGCAGCGACTGACCTGATTTTGGTGTCACTCTCCGGCTCCGGCCCGGTATGTGCTTCGCGCAGATTGAGGCCCCAGACCAGTACCGGAATAGCGATCACACCACCCACCGGTCCCCAGAGCCAGAGCCAGAATATCAGCGACACAAACACCGCGAGCGGATTGATCGACATATGCCGGCCGACCAGCGACGGGGTGACAAACTGCCCTTCGGTTGCATTCAGGGAAAGATACAGCGCTGCCGGCAGAAAACTCCAGGCCCCCTCAAAGGTCACAAACCCGGCAATCAGAAGGGTCACGGCAAAGGCAATCGGCCCGAGATAGAGAAGATAATTCACCAGAAAGGCGCCAATACCCCACAGAAACGGGTTCGGCATACCAAGCGTAGCCATCACAAGGCCGATAATCAGCCCGAAGGCGGCATTAATCGCTGTGATGGTCAGGAAATACCGCGATACATCACGCTCGGCGGCGCAAAGTACCTCTTCGCTGACACGAGAGGTGTTGTGGGCAATAATCCGGTAAAGATCATTCCGCGAGAGCAGAAAGAAATATAACGACCCGGCAAAGATCATAACCTGAGCGAAAAAGCCCGGTGCGAGCCATATTGCATCTGTCAGGCTGGGCGCGTCGGTTGCCGTTGCGACCGGGTCAGACCCGGGCGACAGCGAATCCTCAATCGATGCCTGCATATCGGTGACGCTTTCGATTGCCGGCTGCAGTGTCGATATGAATTTCCGCAGTTCCCATTTGATACGCGGTGCCATTTCGACAGCATCTGTTATCACCGGCACCAGAAGCAGACCCAGCAAAACAACGGCGGTGAGCGCGCTGAAAAGCACCACGAAGGCCGACACGGACCGCCGCAACCCGATTTTTTCTATGAGATCACCAACAGGTGCTGTGACGACGCCAACGACAAGCGCCAGCAACAAAGGTGCCATGACATGCGATGCGGTCTGAAGAAACCAGACGGCGGCGCAAACTGCGATCACGATCAGGGCCGTAGATTGCGCAGGGCGCGGCGACATAGATTTCTCCTTCTCCGGTTAACGCCGGAAATTCAGGCAAAGTTCCGTATGCTAAGGAACATTGTACCCGGGTGCGTGCGTTAGACCGTCTGAACCTACAGCAACGAAGAGGGCAGGTCCTCTATGAAATGGGACGAAGTGCGCAACCGATGGAACCAGCTAAAGGGCGACGTCAAAAAGACGTGGGAAAAGCTGACGGACGAGGACATCAGGCAGATTGCCGGTGACCGCGCCGAACTTGAGCGCCGCCTTTGTGCATACTACAAAATTGATGCCGGGCGGGCACGCGAGCAGGTCGACGACTGGAAGCGCCGCCGGCTCTGAATTTGCAGGCGTTACATCAGGCGTGCGTATGCGGAGAAACTGTGTTTTCTGACATACGCCGGGCCATCCCCAGATCATTGCGGAAATGCTCTGTGGCGGCTGCTTTTTTATCCGCATCCGGCTGTCGGAGAAGGTAAGCCGGATGCAGCGTGATCAGCACCGGAATGCCGTCAGGCCCGGTCTCCACCTTGCCGCGACGCTGCATCAGATCAGCGCCCGATCCGGTCAGTGACAACGCCGCTGTGGCACCCAGTGCGAGGATCACAGCAGGCCTGACCAGATTTATCTCAGCCTCAAGCCACCACCTGCAATGCTGTATTTCGCCTGCATCCGGGCGCTGGTGGATGCGTTGCCGCCCGCGCGGGCGGAATTTAAAATGCTTTACGGCGTTGGTGACAAAAGCCGCGTTCCGGTCGAGGCCGGCATCGTCGGCGATGCGGTCAAACAGCTGCCCCGCAGGCCCGACGAGCGGACGCCCCTGCAGATCTTCCTGATCGCCGGGCTGTTCTGCGACGATCATCAGCCGCGCTGACAGCGGCCCCTCGCCGGGAACAGCCTGCGTTGCGGTGCGGTGCAAAGGGCATCGGGTGCAGGCTCTGATCTGACGCGGCAGATCATCCGCAGGCCCGTCCCAGGCAGAGGTCAGATGCGCCTGTTGTGCCTTCACCGCGGCCATGCGGGAGGGCGGCAGGGTGGGCGCGTTCAGAGCCATCCCGCGCGCCCGCGCGGGCGCCCCCGCGATCAGGTCCGGGATCGCTGCCGCCTCGGGCATGTTCTTCCAGTATTTTTTTGGCATTTCGGACTGCATGGCCTGAACCTTGAGACGGGCCGGATTGAAGATGTTCCGGAAGTACGTCACCCACAGGGTTTCGCTGGCATCATCGGGCAGATCGGGGCGGGGATGATCCTCTTCGAACCGTACCTTTCCGTCCTCGAACACGGCCGAGATATCCGGGGTCAGAATGCGCCAGTCCATGTCGGCAAACCGCCGTGCAAAAAAACCAGCCGTAGGTTCGACCGTGTGATGTGTGGGCTCAAACCAGGCTGCAAAAGACCGGCGCGACCCGGTCGGGTCGCCGATCTCGCGAAACCGCACAAAGGCTTTCATCTTGTGCTGGCAGCGCCGCACGTTTTTCTCCATCTGACGGAGGTGCGACAGATGCGCATCGCCCCTGTCACTCATCAGCTGTGGCGCTTCTTTCAGGCGCCACAAAAACGCATAAAGCCGCGCGAAACGCGTGGGATCGGCGTGCCAGACCACCGTGTCGGCCATCAGCAGAAAACTGCGTGGTACCGTAACTCCGCCTGTCGCAGGTCCGGCAGGGCCGGGAGCCCCAGGCGTGTCGAAGAGGCCGCGGTCCTGCCTCGTATCACCCCATGTCACCTCCTCCGGCGGGACCCGGGACAAAAGCAGGTCGCGCGCTGCATCCCGCCAGGCACGAGCGGCACCGATGCGGGGCACAACGACATGAGGCATCAGAACAGGCTCAGCTGTTCGGGTGGCGGAGCGAACCGTGCGCGCAAACCGGCGCTGTCGGTGAGTGCACCCGGGCTCCAGCCCCCCGCCGTGATGAAGGCCCGTGCCTTTTTCAGCCCCGCGCCCATGCGGTGCAGATCGTCATAGCGCAGCGTACGGTGTCTGCGGCTGCTCAGAATACGCCCGACAGTTTTTGTGCCGAACCCCGGCACACGCAGCAAAAGCTCGCGCGGGGCGCGGTTCACATCGACCGGAAAGAGGCCACGATGCGCCAGCGCCCAGGAAAGTTTCGGATCGATGTCGAGATCGAGATTGCCACTTTGATGATGCCCGGTGATCTCTCCCAGATCAAAACCGTAAAACCGCAGCAGCCAGTCTGCCTGATAGAGCCTGTGCTCACGCTGCAACGGCGGGCTGATCAGGGGCAACCGGGATGAGGCATCCGGAATCGGTGAAAAAGCCGAGTAATAGACCCGCTTCAGCTTGTAGCTTGCATAAAGCCGCGTGGATTGTCCAAGCACGGTGGTATCTGTCGCAGCATCCGCGCCGATGATCATTTGTGTGGACTGTCCGGCGGGCGCAAAACGAGGCGGACGCTTTCCGGTATGGCTGCGTTCGCGCGCCACTTCTTTACGCAAACGCACGTCCGCCATGGCGCGGCGGATCTGCTCAGGACTTTTCTCCGGCGCGTGCTGTTTCACCGAGGCATCGGTTGGCAGCTCCACATTGATAGAAAGCCGGTCTGCCAGCAGTCCTGCTTCTTCGATCAGTTCCGGCGCGGCATCGGGGATGGTTTTCAGATGGATATAGCCGCGGAAGTTTTCCTCATGCCGCAGCTTGCGGGCAATCCGCACCATGTCGAGCATCGTGGTGTCCGGCGAGCGGATGATACCTGAGGATAAAAACAATCCTTCGATATAGTTGCGCCGGTAAAACTCGATGGTGAGCTTTACGACCTCATCCACGGAGAACCGCGCGCGTTCGACATTCGACGAGACCCGGTTGATGCAATAGCTACAGTCGTAAATGCAGAAATTCGTCATCAGGATTTTCAGCAGGCTGATGCACCTGCCATCGGGCGCATAAGCGTGGCAAATGCCGCTGCCTTCATTCGAGCCGAGGCTCTTGCCGCCCCGCGAGTCGCGTTTCGTTGAGCCCGATGAGGCGCAGGAGGCATCATATTTCGCCGCGTCGGAGAGAATCGCCAGCTTTTGTTCAAGGGTTTGCTTTACCATTTGTTCTGTATATGTTCTCACGAACCACGGCGCAATAACCTGTGACATAGTGCCTGTACAGAGCCGAAATCAGGATTATCTCCACGAGTTCGGACCATACCGGTCGCCGTTACAATGGGTTCAGGATCCGGCCGGAGTAACCACGCGGTAAGTGATCAGTTCTTCGGGCAGCAGGATGTAGATCTCGTCTGGTGGCGTTTTCAGTGCATGACGCATGATCAGCGGATCAACGCCCATGTCATTGAGATACTCCATCACCTCACCCTGTCCCTGCTGAATGCTTTCCACAGCCACAAAAGCGGGCAGAGCTGTATTGGCGCCGAAAAAGTGCTGATGTACGCCGACCTGCGCATCGTCATCCACGCGCCGCGTTACGCCCGACGCAAGGATATAGGGACAGGCGGAAAGACAGACATCCGTGGCCTCCATCAGGGTTGTGGCCTCCAGTGCGCGCAGTTGCCGGCCGATGCTCAGCGCATCCTGAACCGATCCACCGGGCGAATTCAGCCGCACGTCGGTCACGGCTCCGGCGGTTTGCAAATGCTCCTCCAGCCGGATCGCATCGCCAGGTGCAATCTGCCCCGTCAGGCTCAGCAGCCCGTCTGTCTGCTCAAAGAGCAACCGCACAGGCATGTCTCCGGATGTGCGATAGGGTCTGCCGGGCGTTCCGTCGCGCGTCGGGGCGAAAGGCAGATCATCCGGTGCATACCGCCGGGTCTGATCGCCGGGTGCTACCGGTGTGTCAAAAGCAGGACGATCCGAGGGTCGCATCATCTGCGGCAGCACGCTCAGAACGTCACGCCCCATCAGCAGCACAGCCAGCACGACCTGAAGCGCCAGCACGCACATGATCGCGGTGCGGGTATCAAAGCGCCGGCCGGGGGCAGGGGAGGGTGCGTCGGTCACGCTTGCCGTTCCGGTTTCGGACTGAGTTCAACCGGCTTGATGCCGGGAGACGTATCGCGTTCGGGCACCGGTTCATCCCGACCCATCGTCGCTTCCATGTCCCGCATTGCCCGCATCGCGGCTCTGAGCTCCGCGAGCGTCAGCGTCTCCCCGACACTCACCGGTGCCTTGCCGCCGCGAATCGCCGCCTGGGTGATTGCGAGGATAAAGACAAGAACCGCGGGCAGCAGATCGATGGCAATCGCCCCGGCCCAGGACGGCACGAAATTCCCGGCATAACGGATCACCGCATCGGCGGTGCTGATCGGCGTATATATGGTGTCGGCGGCAGGCTGCATCGCGATCACCCCCTCCGCCGCCACGCGAAGCGTATCCGCCCGTTGCCCCAGCACATCCAGCACAGATGTTATGGTCGATTGCTGGCCTGCGCGGTTTTCAGCAGTCCGCCCGTCAAGCTCCGGCAGCACCACAGAGGCGCTGAGATCCTGGGCTGCCCGGCTCACCAGAGGGGCGACAGAAAGCTGGCGCAGCTGGGTAATTACCCCGGCCAGACGCACCGCTTCTTCGGAGAACTGAACCGACCGCGTTTCAATGGGACCAGGCTCGACCGTAAGCGACCGCATCCGGCTCAGCACCGCATTGCCTTCGGCAAAGGCTGCATCGACAAGGGGTTGCTGTGAGGAAATCTGCGCCTCGAGCCCGGCAAGCTCATCTGATTTCTGGCGCAGCACACGGAACACAGCACCACGTCCGGCAAGACCTGATAAACCACCTGTGGCTTCCTGTTCGGAGAGGTCTTCAAACGACTGCCTTACCCGGGCCACATCCCGCCCAAGTCCCTGTGCAGAAACGGCAATTTCGTTGGCGCGCTCCAGCGATGTCTGATAATCCTGCACAGTGCGGGCCAGATGCTGTTCAACCGCTGCAGCACCCGCAAGGGCTGCTGCATTCAGCCAGGACGACATCGCAATAATCGCCGCAGACCCCAGCAGCATGGACACAAAAAGACCCATCCGCGCCCCTGCCGTGCGCACAGCGGGCAACAGGCGGATCATATAGGACCAGAACACAAAGATACCGGTCGAGACGGCAATCGAATAACTGATGGCCGCAAAAAAACTCAGTGCACCATTGTCATCCAGCAGCGAGGAAACCCCCAGATAAGTATAGATGCCGGAGGCGACGGCCAGCACGCCAAGAGCAGCGGCGGTAAAGCTGTCGAGCCAGGAGATATGGCCTTCAAGTTCGCGGGCATATCGCAGCCCCTGTGCATCCTGTTCGCTCAGCCGTTCATCGGTCATGACATCCCGCCCCTCGTTAACATTGCATTAATATGGGCAGTGACCGGCAGTTATCCAGTCGTGACGTGCCGTTCGGTCATCGGGCGGCTGTTCGGGAACCGGAAACCATAAGGCGGAGTTCTCCTTAAAAAGAACACGTTTTTGCGGTATGCTATTATTCTTCGGCGCGGACTCTGCTTTCCCGCCGCGCATGACATGCCACGAATACCGATGCAAAGACGTGAGTAATGAGAGGAACTGATCTGATGAAACGACGCGATTTTCTCGCCGGAACAGCCTGTGGTGTTGTCCTGGCCGGATCTGCGGGTGCCGCTATTCCGCTGGCCCTGCCTGATTATAACATGCCCGAAGATATGCTGCCGCGTGAAGTGCGTATCAAGAACGACTTCGGCCCGTTTGAGATCCACGTCGACCCCGGTCAGTACGCTCTTTACTGGACCCTGCCCAAGAAAAAAGCGATTCGCTATCCGGTCGGGATCGGCCGCACCAATCTTTACGAGGCCGGTGAGTATTATGTCGGTGCGAAGAAAGAATGGCCAAGCTGGACACCCACGCCGGAAATGATCGAGCGGTCCCCGCAGCTCTACGAACAGCATGCGGACGGTATGCCGGGCGGGATCAATAATCCGCTGGGATCGCGCGGGCTTTATCTTTTCCAGCCGGGCCGTGGCGATACCTTCCTGCGTATTCACGGCACCAACGAGCCGGAAACCATCGGTCGCCGGGTCTCGAATGGCTGCGCGCGTCTGATCAATGATCAGATGATCGATCTCTACAATCGCGTGCCGATGGATACCCGCGTGGTTATGTACCCTCTGGCCTGAGGCAGCGCCGAAAAGGTCAGGTTATGTCGCGCAACCGCAGACGTTGTATCTTGCCGGAGGGGCCTTTGGGCAGTTCCGGCAGGAAAAACACCCTGTCCGGGGCTTTAAACCGCCCGAGACGTTTCACACAAATCTCAATCAGCATCTGATCCGTCAGATCTGAGCCGTCGCGGACCCGCACAGCAGCTTCTACGCGTTCGCCATAGACGGTGCAGGGGCGTGCAAAGGCGGCGGCCTCAATCACGTCACTGTGGGCATAAAGCGCCTCGTCGATCTCACGCGGTGCGATATTCTCGCCCCCTTTGATGATCAGTTCCTTGATACGCCCCGTGACAAAGACATAGCCGTCCTCGTCCTGTCGGCCGAGATCGCCGCTGCGCAGCCAGTCCCCTGCAAAAGCATCGGCCGTGGCCTCAGGATCATTCAGATATCCGCGCATGACATTGGGACCTCGCACCGCGATTTCTCCCTGTGTGCCCGGCGGGCAGGGGCGCTGATCCGGCCTGAGAATACAGACCTCGTTGCCCCAGGCGACGCCCGGTGATCCGATGCGCCTGACGCCCGGTGGCATAGGGTTGGACAGGATCTGCGCCGCGGTCTCAGTCAGCCCCATCGTCTCGATCAGTGGCAAAGAGAAGCGTTTCTCAAAGGCGGCATGCACCTCCGGCGCCAGCGCCGAGGAGGCCGAGCGGCCAAATCGCAACCGCGCCCGCGATTCCGCATCCGGCCCGGCCGTTCCGTGCAAAAGATGCGAGACGATCGTCGGAACAACGGAAAACCACGTGCTTTCGGTTTCGCCAATCTGCTCCCAGAACCGCGTGGCCGAAAACTTCGCAGACATGGCGATTGACCCGCCCGAGATCAGAGCCCCCATCATACTGACGCAAAGCCCGTTGATGTGACAGACCGGCAGCACACAAAACCCGCGGTCCGTAGCGGACAGCCCGTGTGCCATCGCGGTGGTCCAGCCGCCCGCCAGCAGGCTGGCATGACTGTGCACTACGCCTTTGGGGCGACCCGGTGTTCCGGATGGGTACATCAGCAATGCATCATCGCCCGCCGTGACCGGATGCAGAGATGCGGTGCTTTCCGCCGGTTCCGGTGTGAGGCGCTGCAAGCCGCGAGGCCGCGTCTGTTCGAAGAGGATATTCACCTCCTCATGCACCAGCGCCACGCGCGCGCCGCAGTGATCCAACGCATAAGCGATCGCGTCAGGGCCGGCGGCCAGATTGATCATGGTCGCGCGAAATCCGCCGTAGACCGCCGCGAAAAACGCGATCACTCCCGCGCGACCGTTAGGATGCAGGATGGCGACGCTCTCACCCTGATCAACGTCTTCAGCGGTGATCCTCCGGGCAAGATACCGCGCTTCCCTGCGCAGCGCATTCCATGTCAGTGGCGCGCTGCCGTCGGTAAAAACATATGCTGTCGCATCATCCTCTGCGCGCGCATCAAGCCATGTGCGTACCGTGCCCTGCGGCGGGCCGGAAGCTGCGGGCGTCATTTGCCCGCAACCTCCCAGTAGCCTGCGAAAATGTCCTCCGGCGTTGGTTCGCGGGGGGCTGTTTCGCGTACAATTTTCGTGGTCTGCATAAAGTGTTTCCAGTGCAGATTGTCGTCGATCGAATTGCCGCCCCACGATCCACAGCCCATCGACAGCGAAAACGGCATTCCGTTATTGAACGCGCCACCGGTTGCAAAGCAATGCGCCTGGTTGACGATGACCCGGCAGGTAGGAACGGTCTGCGCCAGGGTCACTGCGCGGTCGCGATCTGTGCTGTGCAACCCGACCGAATGTCCGGCCCCCTGATGGGCCAGAATACGTCCGGTGATCGCAACGGCATCCGCAAAGTCGTCAGCCCGGTAAAGAGCAGCCACCCGCGACAGTTTTTCACCCGAGAGCGGGTGCCCGGGCCCGATGCCTTGCGTCTCTACTGCAAGGAATTTCGTGTCTGCGGGCACTTCATCTGACATGCCCAGAGCGGCCAGCATCGGGCCCGCATCCTGAGCGATCACAGCGCGGTTGAGATGTCCGTCCGGCCAGAGCGCCGCCACGATCCGCTGCTCGTCCGTCACCCGGGCGCCGCCTGCTTTTGCCAGCGCGTCCACAAACCGGTCATAGATCGCGCCAACCACCACAATGGCATTCTCCGACGAGCAGGACGTGGCATTGTCGAAGGTCTTTGAAGCGGTGATCTTTTGAGCGGCGTCATCCGGATCACAGGTTTCATCGACGATGACCGTCACATTGCCCGCTCCGACAGCCAGCGCCGGCGTGCCCGACGTATAGGCGCGTCTGACGTTATTTTGTGAGCCGGTCACAACAATCAGGTCGCTGATTTCCAGCAAGCGCTGGGTTTTTTCTTTACTGCCAGGCCCCGGCACCATCTGCACCAGGTCCCGGTCCTCACCGGTCTTGTCAAACTCCGCGTGCACGAATTGCAGCAATCTCTCGCAGGCTGCGACCCCTTTGGGAGAGGGCGACAAAACGATCGCATTGCCGCATTTCAGCGCGTTGATGATATTGTTCGCCGGTGTCGCCGCAGGGTTGGTCGACGGTACGACAGCGCCGATCACACCCATGGGCCGGGCAATCTCCGTGATGCCGCTGTCCGGGTCATCACGAATGATACCAAATGTCTTCTGCCCCGCGATGTCCCGCATCAGACCAAGGGTTTTCCGATGATTCTTGGTGATTTTATCCGCGACGTTTCCCAGACCGGTGGTCGCAACTGAAAGCTCAGCGAGTTCGCGGTTCCGGGCAGGCTCCATAATGGCCCAGGCTGCGGCCTGCGCCGCCCTGTCATAGCGGTCCTGAGATCCGTTTGCCTCATATTTCGCCTGCGCTGCCCTTGCGCGGGCCACTATAGTCTCCGGACTTTCGCGATCATCCTGCAGGGTCATAAAGTGGTTTCCTGATCATATCGGGGCCTGTTTCAACCGGGGCATGCTTCGGCCATCGTTTCCACAGATGCACGACCCGCTGCCCCGGAAAGACTATGCGCGGCCCGCGGTATTGCAAAGCGTTTCGGTTCGCCGGTCTTTCTGACCACCGGATCCTGAAACGGTCTCGTGGCCGGACGGCAACGGCAGGTTCTGAAGTATAACATCAGTCTGCAGTGACATTTGGCTTTCCTGGGACGGATATTTCGGCGCTGTCCTGATAAAAGCCGGCCGCCCCTTGCCGGGTCGGCGAAAACCGCTGGCTGGGGACAGGGCGTTGCAATAGACTGGCCCTAGATTTTCAGCTCATGTTGCGCGCCATACCGACCTGAAAGGCTCATGTTATGCTGCTCCGACACCTCATTACCGCGTTGCCCTGCGCGTCTCTCTGCCTCGCGCTGATCCTTGGTGCGACCAACGCAGGAGCGCAGGAGGCCTGCAGCCGCGCAGAGGGTGCCACGCCCCGGACCGATGTCATCAGCTGCAGTGGCACACTGACCGTGGAGCGCGAGAAGCAGGCAGGTGTCACAATCGTTTCGCGTCCCGGCAACGCCCCGCCCCGAGCCATCGAACTGGAAGGCGGCGCCATTTTGCTTGATGTTCTGCCGGGCAGCCCGTCAATACAAATCCGCACGCCGCATGCCATTGCTGCAGTGCGGGGAACGACCTATGTGGTTGACGCTGAAGCAGAAAAAACCTCCGTCTTTGTAATCGAAGGGGAAGTCGAAGTTCGCAAAACCGGAGATGACGGAACAATCGTGACACTTGGACCGGGCGAGGGCGCCGATGTCAGCGCAGAAGAACCGCTGACGACGGCGCGCTGGTCCGCGGCACGGGTCGCAGCGCTCCTTGCGCGCTTTGGGCGATGATGTTGCGATGATTTCAGGCAGACTGCGCCGCTGGCTGGCTCTGTGTGCGGCGCTGGCAGGTGCGGCGCTCTGGTCGCTGGCGCTCGCGGTGCCGCATATGCAGGGCGATACCCGGGTCACTCAATCTGTGGATTACCGGCTGCTTGATCTGCGCCACAGGCTTGCTGGTGTGCAGGAGACTGACCCTGCTGTGGTTATCGTTGCCGTGGACGATGAAACCCTCGCAACAGACGGAGCATCAGGCGACAACCGGCAAAGGCTGGCCCGGATCATAAACAACATCGCGGCCAGCGGGGCCCGGGGTCTGGCTCTCGACGTGGTTCTGGCCGACGCGGGCGACGCAGAAACAGACGCGGCCCTTGCAGGCGCGCTGGGCGCTTTGCCATCCGCAGTCGCAGCCGCCGCGCGTTTCAGCGGCGATGAAAGCGAGGTCCTGCTGCCGCAACCGGTGTTCCGCGAGGCAGCAAGGGTGGGTGTGGTAAATCTCTCGGCTGACGCCTTCGGTACGCCGCGTTTTGCACCGCTCATTCTGGTTTCCGACGGACAGATCCACGCCGCACTCGTGCTTCAGGCCGCGCAGATTTTCACCAGCGCCCGCGCCGAATTTGCCGACGGCGGGCTGCGTCTCGGTGAGCGGACCTTTCACCTCGAGGACGGGTTTTTCCTGCCGGTGCGTTTTGCAGGCCCTTCAGGAACAGTACCGGCGATCAGCGCCGGCAGACTGTTGGAAAGCCCGCAGCCCGACGCGCTTGAAGGCCGGCTGGTGGTGCTTGGCTTTACGGCATCAGCCGTCGGGGACCGGTTTCCCACACCCTTTGACGCAGATATGCCGGGTGTGGAGGTGATCGCAACAATCATCTCGCAGCTGATCAGCGGACAGACCCTGCGTCATGATGCACAGACACGGACATGGGATGCCCTGCATGCTCTGGTGCTTACCGTGCTGGCGGTACTGGTTGTCCTGATGCTGCCCCTGCCGCGCGGTATTCCTGCGGCGCTTGGTCTGATCATGGTGTCACTCGCGGGTGTTACGGCGCTCTTTACGGCCGGCATCTGGATGAGTGCGGCCCTGCCGCTGGCCGCCGCGTTGCCGCCCGTGATGATTGCAGGCGCGATGCGCTACACCCGCGAACGCAGCGAAGCGGGCCGCTCTGCGCGTGCGGCGGCATCTTTAAGACGGTTTCAGTCACCCGCCCTGGCCAGCCGGATTGAGCAGGACCCGGAGTATCTGTCCGTGCCGCAGGAGCATGATCTGATCATCCTCTTTGTGGATCTGACCGGGTTTACCGGGTTGTCACAGCAGCTTGGCACCGAAGGCACCCGCTTGTTATTGCGCGACTTTCATGCATTGGCCACTGCGGCTGTCGAAACCCGCGAGGGCAGTGTGCTGAACTATATGGGCGACGGCGCACTTGCGGTTTTCGGGCTGACAGAAAGCGCGCCGGACCGGGCTGCGGACCATGCGCTGGAGGCATCCTTCGCCCTCGTCAAAGCGCTGTCGGATTACCATCCTGCGGGACTTCAGGATGCGACCGCCGGGTGTCGCATTGGCCTTCACGCCGGACCGGTCACCCTGTCCCGGCTGGGCGCGGACAGCCACCAGCAAGTGACAGTGACAGGCGACACCGTCAACCTCGCCAGCCGGTTGATGGAAGTCGCCAAGGCCGAGGCGGCGGTCATCGTTGTCAGCCGCGATTTTGCCGATGCCCTGTCAGACCCGTCCGTGCTTGACCATGCTGTCGCACGCGACGTTTCAATACGGGGGCGTATCGGAGAGGTCAGTGTACTGGCATTCACTGCCGGGGCTGTGCTGTGACGGGGAACGGTCCCGATGCTTTGCACAACTTGGACGGCTGTGCGCCTTCTGGTTCAGATCTGCGCGGGATGCCGCTTGCGCGCAAACTTCACATCAGAGTTTCATGGTCACCTGATCTCCGGTCCTCAGGGTACCGCCCGATATGACTTCGGCGTAAACGCCCATGTCCATATGACCATAGGTGCGGCGCAGCAGGTAGGGTACCTTTAAGTCGCGCTCTGCTGTCTCCGGGTTCACCTCCGTTGCTGCGCATCTTTGTGTGCGCAGGATGGTCCGTACAACAACATCGCCCAGTGTGATTTCCGTGCCGGTCTCCTGCATCTCCGCCCAGGCGGGCAATCCGGAAAAGACGATATTGGCCCGGAACCGGTCAGGCGAAATATCCTCTCCTGTGGCCGCTTCAAAGGCCCGCAACGTCTCGAGATTGAGCAGAGATACCGCATTCATCATCTGCGGTGACACAACCGATACATCGGTAAAGCGATGTGGCGCGGCTGACACAAATTCCGGCGGCGCATCTTCATGAAGTTCAAGAACAGTTTGAAGGTACTGCGCCGCTGTCTGCCGGCCTGCCGGGTCATTCATATCAAAAACGGTGGTGCCTGCGGCCCCGTCAATCTGTAACGTACCGTCCAGAAACTCTGTTCTGAGACCGGCCAGTCCGGCGTCCTTCGCAAGAACCACAAACTTTTCCTTGGGAAGGGGTTCTGGTGCAGTGGGGTCAAATCCCGATCCGGGGCGCGCAAATCCGAACAGTCTGTCGCCGGGAACGCCTTCGCCCGGGCTCAGGATAACCTGATCCAGGCGTGTCGCGGACATACCCTTGACCGGGAATACATTCAGCGTCTCTACCTTTGCCTGCATCTTCCTGCC
The DNA here is from genome assembly GCA_965365545.1 of uncultured Roseobacter sp. Lineage (GTDB taxonomy): Bacteria > Pseudomonadota > Alphaproteobacteria > Rhodobacterales > Rhodobacteraceae > Roseobacter. The sequence continues at coordinate 16,664 of CBDUCB010000012.1, forward strand.
CTCGCGGTTCTGTTGCCAGACTGACCGCCGCCCGGACCGGCGTCAATGTATCTTCAGGCGCTGTACCTGTGCGCGGTTAAATACCACCGCGCCGGGCGCACAGCTTTGCCCGCCTGACACGTTCGGATGCGCAGGCCGGTCCGGTGTTTTGTGAGATGAAGTCATAATACCAGACGACCATTCAACATCCTCTCCCGTATGGTAAAGGCGGCAGCACAGCGACGACGCGGCTGGCCCTTTTACCATCCCGCTCAAACTCGCGACCCGTCAAGAAACACAAGCCCCGGCAGTCACCAAAGGACGCCACCCGGATTCAGTTCTGCATCGGGAACCAGACGTATCGTCAGAAGGATGGTAAGCGGGCATGCTTTAGTCTGCACAGGCTTGGCAGACAGGTCACCCCAGCACGGATCAGAAGTCGAGGTTCTCCACGCTGAGCGCGTTCTGCTGGATGAACTCGCGACGCGGCTCCACCACATCGCCCATCAGTTTGGTGAAAAGATCATCAGCCTCGGCCATGTCATCCACTTTGACCTGCAACAGCGTGCGTGCATCCGGGTCCAGTGTCGTCTCCCAGAGCTGATCCGGGTTCATCTCGCCCAGACCTTTGTAGCGTTGCAGCGAAAGCCCCTTTTCGCCCTCCTGCAGAACCGCTTGCAGCAGATCAAGCGGACCATAGATCATCTGAGTGCGGTCTTTGCGCATCAGGGTCGCGGGCAGGTTATAAACGTCCTGCAGGCTCTGTGTGAAGCTGCCTGTCTTCTTTGCCTCGCCGCCGCGCAGAATGCGGCCATCAAGGGTACGGACCTCTTCCACACCGCGCAGGATACGCGCAAGACGGATGCCGTGATCCTGGGTGATCCGACCCTGCCAGCCGCGTTCATATTCTGCCGCAATCAGGTTGAGACGGGCGGCCACCTTATCGGCTGTGCCCTGCAGATCACGGTCCACCACGCCCGGCGCAAAGGCGCCGGCAATCGCTGCCTGTTCGAGGATATGGCGCGGATAATGCGTCGGGAAGGCATCGAGCACCCGGCGCATCTGGCGCGCCAGCTCAACCACCCGGACCAGATCGGCCCCCATGATCTCCTCGCCGTTGCCCTGTTTCAGCACAGCGCCGTCGATGCCCTGCTGAACCAGGTATTCTTCCATCGCTGCTTCATCCTTGAGATAGACCTCGGATTTGCCGCGCGAGACCTTGTAAAGCGGCGGCTGCGCGATATAGAGATGCCCTTTTTCAATAAGCTCCGGCATCTGCCGGTAGAAAAACGTAAGCAGCAGCGTTCTGATATGCGCGCCGTCAACGTCAGCATCCGTCATGATGACGATCTTATGATAACGCAGCTTGTCGATGTTGAATTCGTCCCGCCCGATGCCGGTGCCAAGCGCCATCACCAGATTGCCGATCTCCTGGCTGCCCAGCATCCGGTCAAAGCGGGCGCGTTCAACGTTGAGGATCTTGCCCTTGAGCGGCAGGATCGCCTGGGTCTGCCGGTCACGGCCGGTCTGCGCGGAGCCCCCGGCGCTGTCGCCCTCCACAAGGAACACTTCGGTCTTGGAGGGGTCTTTCTCGGAGCAGTCCTTCAGCTTTCCGGCAAGGAAATTCACATCCATCGCCGTCTTGCGCCGCGTCAGATCACGTGCCTTGCGCGCCGCCTCACGGGCATGCGCGGCCTCGATGATCTTGCCAACAACGATGCGCGCTTCATTCGGGTTTTCCTCGAACCACTCAGCCAGCTTTTCATTCACGAGGCCCTCGACCGCAGGGCGCACCTCAGAGCTGACCAGCTTGTCTTTGGTCTGCGAGCTGAATTTCGGATCAGGCACCTTGACCGACAGCACGCAGGTGAGCCCCTCGCGGGCGTCGTCCCCGGTGAAGGTGACCTTTTCCTTGCGCGCTATGCCGGAGGATTGCGCATAGTTGTTGATCGTCCGCGTCAGCGCACCACGGAAACCCGCCATATGCGTGCCGCCGTCCCGCTGCGGGATGTTGTTGGTAAAGGGCAGCACGTTCTCGTGATAGCTGTCGTTCCACCACATTGCGACTTCAACGCCGATATCGTCCTTTTCACCGGTAATGAAAATCGGCTCCGGCATCACGGAGCTTTTGTGACGGTCGAGATATTTCACAAACTCTTTCACGCCACCTTCGTAAAAAAGCTCAGTGCTCAGCGGCTCTGCGGGGCGTTCATCGCGCAGGATGATCCGCACGCCGGAGTTCAGAAATGCCAGTTCGCGCAGGCGTTTTTCCAGAGTTTCAAAGGAGTATTCCAGGTTGGAGAAGGTCTCCGTAGAGGCCATAAAGCGCACTTCGGTGCCGGTCTTTTCGGTTTCCCCGACGACCTTCAGATGTTCCTTGGTAAAGCCGCCCTCAAAGCGGGCCACATGCTCTTTGCCCTCGCGCCAGATGCGCAGTTCCAGCCAGTCGCTGAGCGCGTTCACCACCGAGACGCCGACCCCGTGCAGACCGCCTGAAACCTTGTAGGAATTGCTGTCGAACTTACCGCCCGCATGCAGCTGGGTCATGATTACCTCAGCTGCGGACACGCCTTCTTCTTCGTGAATCCCGACCGGGATCCCGCGTCCGTTATCGCTCACAGAAACCGAGGAATCATCATGAATAGTGACCGTTACAGCATCCGCATGACCCGCGAGAGCCTCGTCAATGCCGTTGTCCACGACCTCATAGACCATATGGTGCAGGCCGGAGCCGTCGTCGGTGTCTCCGATATACATCCCGGGCCGCTTGCGAACTGCTTCTAAGCCTTTGAGAACTTTAATTGAATTCGCACCGTATTCTTCGGGCGTCTGCTCGGTATCGGACATGTGGTCACGCTTTCGTATTTTTGTGATTTTATACGATTTTCCGCGGGGAATGTCACGCGAATCACCGTTCTTTCTGCGCCTGCGGGGACGGGTCGGGAACCAAATGGCGCAGGCGCCGTTTTCTTCCGACACCCGCTGCAAAGGAATTGCAACATGGCCGGAAAAACACTTGCTGAAATAGCCGATACAATCCGCGATATCGATTTTTGTCAGTTCGCGACCAAAACCGATAACGGTCAGATCGCAGCGCGGCCCATGAGCAACAACACCCAGGTGGATTACAACGGAGATCACTGGTTTTTCTCAAAGGACACTTCGCGTACCTGCAGCGATATTCAGCGCGACCCGGATGTCACTCTGACCTATCATGGCAGCGCCGGTCTGTTGGGCGTCGTGGGCAAGCCCGGGCCCATGGTTGTCGTACAGGGCAGTGCGGAGGTTGTTCGCGACAAAGAGGTCTTTCGAGCGCACTGGGTGCCGGAACTGGAATTCTGGTTCGAGAACGGAATTGATGATCCGCAGATGGTGATGTTCAGGGTGAGGGCGCGCCGCATCAACATCTGGGACGGCATGGAAACGGAAGAAATCGAAGTCACTCAGTGACGCTGACGACCTGTGACACCCCGTCTGTCTCCGTAACCTCAAAATACTGCGCCCGCCCGCCCATCGCCTCGAAAAGGCTGGCTTCCGTGCCGGTCATCCAGGCCTGGGCGCCAAGTGCAACAATCTCATCATAAAGGGCGGCCCGCCTTTCAGCATCGAGATGTGCCGCGACCTCATCCAGTAACAACAGCGGCGGCGCGCCGAAGTCCCGCGCGAGCGCCCGTGCGTTGGCAAGGATCAGCGAGACCAGAAGCGCCTTCTGCTCACCGGTGGAGCAATCCCGCGCAGGTACGCCCTTGGAGGCATAGGTGCCGATCAGATCCGCCCGGTGCGGCCCGATCAGTGTGCGCCCCGCGGCCATGTCCCGCGCCCGGTTATCGGAGAGCGCGCGGCGCATGTCCTCTTCGCTGCCGGGCAGGTCTTCATCGCTGTGCACAAGTTCAAGGGTTGCTGCGGGAAAAGACGTGCCGGCATCCGCCTGGGCAGCCTCCAGTTGCCGCAAAGCCGCGCGCCGGTTGGCATCAATCGCCACACCTGCTGTGGCAAGCTGCGCTTCCAGCACGGCATACCATGCCGGATCGCGCACCATATCTTTGAGCAGGCGGTTCCGTTCGCGCATGGCCTTTTCCCAGGCGAGCGATACCTCGGCGTGGGCGGGCTCGAAACTCAGCGTCATCCGGTCCAGAAACCGCCGCCGTCCTTCCGCGCCCTCGATCCACAGCCGGTCCATCGCGGGGATCAGCCAGAGCACCCGCGCGACACGCCCCAGCGCGGTTTGTGCAGCAGCCTTACTGTCGATCCTGACCTGTCGGGCGGCACCTTCTTCGGACCATATTTCGATCTCATGCAGTTGATGCAATGACCGCAGCCCGCCAGTGATCTTCCATCCCAGCGCCTCAGGGCGGCGCGCCATGTCCTGAGCGCTGGCCCGGCGCAGCCCGCGCCCTGGCGAAAAGAGCGACACCGCTTCGAGAATGTTGGTTTTACCGGCCCCGTTTGGCCCGAAGAGCGCCACAGGCCGCGCGTCGGGCTGCATCCGCGCGACTTTATGCGAGCGGAAATGCGAAATCATAAGCGAGTTCAGGCACAGCTGCATGACGGCCCGTTTCTACCGGCGTCAGACCGGTGTGCCGGCGGCAACAGTCAGACGCGCATCGGCATGACGACATAAACCGCCGACTGATCGTTGCCTTCGCGCATCAGCGTCGGATCGCCCGACGAGTTAAAGAGAAAGACGGCATTCTCACGATCGACCTGGCTGGCAATCTCCAGCAGATACTTGGCGTTAAAGCCGATCTCCAACCGCTCGTCGCCGTAGGCCACGGCCAGTTCTTCCTCGGCGGCACCGGAATCCGGCGCATTCACCGAAAGAACCAGCCGGTCTTCGTCGAGTTGCAGTTTCACCGCGCGCGACCGCTCTGAACTCACAGTGGCCACACGGTCCACCGCACGGGCGAAATCGGCGGCATCCACTTCCATCTTGCGGGTATTGCCCTGCGGAATGACGCGCGTGTAATCGGGGAAGGTGCCGTCGATGACTTTGGACGTCAGCGTAATGTCAGGCGTGGCAAAGCGCACCTTGGTCTCGGAGACCGACACGGCGATCTTCATCTCATCGTCGTCGAGCAGTTTGCGCAGCTCGCCAACCGTTTTCCGCGGCACGATGACGCCCGGCATATCGGCGGCACCCTCCGGCAGGTCTGCGTCAATCCGCGCCAGCCGATGCCCGTCGGTGGCCACACAGCGCAGGACCCGGCCGCCTTCGGCATCCGAGACATGCATGTATACACCGTTCAGATAATACCGGGTCTCTTCTGTTGAGATCGCAAATTTCGATTTGTCGAAAAGCCGTCGCAACACTGGCGCTGGTGCCGAAAAGTTTGAGGCATATTCGGAGGAAGCCATCACCGGAAAGTCTTCTTTTGGCAGCGTCGCCAGCGAGAAATTCGATCTTCCGGCTTCAACGGTCAGCCGCCCCGTGGCGCTGTCTGCGGTCAGTGTGACCAGCGCCCCGTCCGGCAGTTTGCGCACAATCTCATGCAATGTGGTTGCTGCCACCGTGGTTGCCCCGGCGCGTTCCACCTGGGCCGGTGCCTTGTCGACAACCTCGATATCAAGATCTGTTGCGCGGAAGGTCGCATCGCTGCCTTCTGCCTCGATCAGCACGTTTGCCAGGATCGGAATTGTGTTGCGCCGCTCCACAACCGACTGTGCCTGAGACACGGCTTTGAGCAGGGCTGCGCGTTCGATGCTGATCTTCATTATGCCACTTCCTATCGACGGTCGGGAAAGGCACGTTAACCAGTTCCTCCGACTTCACAAGACTTTTATGGATTAGTCGTCGGAACCGGGCAGGGCGTCAAGACCCGCAGCACCCTCAAAGCGCTGCAGGCCTTTCATAAATCACTCTTCGAGGGCGCGGCGCAACAGCTCCAGATCCTCGGCGATCTGTCCGTCCTGCACCTTGAGCTCTTCTATGCGTTTTACGCCGTGCATGACTGTGGTGTGATCACGACCGCCAAACCGGCGCCCGATCTCCGGCAGCGACCGCGATGTCATCTTTTTGCACAGATACATCGCAACCTGGCGGGGCCGGGCATAAGACCGCAGCCGCTTGGGACCGATCATATCGCTCAGCCGGATGTTGTAGTGATCGCTGACCTTGCGCTGAATTTCCTCGACGGTGATCTTGCGCTCGGAAGCGCGCAGCACGTCGGAGAGGCAATCCTGCGTCAGTTCCATATTGATCTCGCGTCCGACCAGCGACGCAAAGGCAAAAAGCCGCGTCAGCGCGCCTTCCAGCACCCGGACATTGGTAGAAATGCGGTGCGCGAGGAACTCCAGAACGCCGTTCTCGACTTCCAGATCGGGATAGTTGGCGCGCTGCTGCTCCACCTTGCTCTGCAGAATACCAAGACGCAGTTCATAATCTGTGGGATGCAGATCAACGACCAGACCACACTGAAGACGCGATTTCACGCGCTCTTCCATATCCTTTATCTCGCCGGGGGCGCGGTCACCGGAAATGATAATCTGTTTGTTCTGATCCACCAGCGCGTTGAAGGTATGAAAAAATTCTTCCTGCGTGCTGCCTTTTCCGGCGATGAACTGCACGTCATCAACCATCAGAACATCGACTGAACGGAAAATCTCTTTGAAATCCATCATCTTACGGTCACGCAGGGCCTGGACAAAACGATACATGAACTGCTCGGCGGAGAGATAGAGCACATTCAGTTCCGGACGCCGCAAGCGCAGCTCATGCGCGATCGCATGCATCAGGTGCGTTTTACCAAGGAAGACGCCGCCATAAAGCAAAAGCGGATAACACGTGACGGGGCCACCCTCTGCCACACGCTTTGCCGCTGCATGAGCAAGCTCATTCGGCTTGCCGACAACAAAGGAGTCGAAGGTGAAGCGGGTATCGAGAGGGGCTGTGGTCAGTGCGGAGCCGTTCTGCACCTGGCGCACGGCGCGGTGGATCACGGTATCGGTATTGGCGGCCTCGGCGCCGGCGACGCGGGCTGGCACCACAAACTTCAGACGGCGCACCTCAGGAGATCTGGCCCGTACCTCGTGCAGAATGATGTCGGCGTAATTCTGATTGACGTAATTTCCCAGAAAATTGGTCGGCACATGAAAAACGGCGATTCCGTCGTCAGCAGACCGGAATTCTATCGGTTCGATCCATGCCTTAAAGTTATTCTGCCCTACGGTCTTTTGCAGCCGCTGCCTCAACTGTCCCCACATTTCGTTTGTCATCTGACCTGTATTCCCTTTCGCGTTCCCATGCCGCCGGCGGTCCATTCCTGGATTCTCCCGGGCGATTTTGCGTCAGACATGCCTCCGCTGTTCCCGTCCCAAAGAAACGAGCGCAGGTCCGCCGGACATTTCACGGATTTGGACGCGCAGACCGAACGCGCCACAGTGCGCGTCAGGGATCCGAACATCCGTCCCCAGTACTATTGACAGGGCAAACAACTGGTAACAGTGCTTGCAGACAAGGGTATCGCGTTGCCACGATACCCAGCCCCCGGGGTTGTAAAAAACGGTCGCAACACCGTCAGTCCCGGGGCCTGCCCCCCAATGCGAAGTGAATCGCTGTATCTTGGTACCAACTTCGTGAGCAGCACGGCAACTGATCTTCAATCTTGACTCTGAATTTTCTGAAAAGAATCTCCGGGAGTCTCAAAAACGCCTTATAAATATAAAAAAAGACGCCCCAAAACGGGCGTCTTTCGTTAATTGTTTGTTAATCTGAATTAACGCGTTGACTGCTTGTCAGCCGAGCGCTTTCACGCGGGACGCGAGGCGCGAAACTTTGCGCGATGCTGTATTTTTGTGAAAGACACCTTTGGTTACGCCACGCATGAGCTCGGGCTGAGCGGCGCGCAGGGCGGCTGTTGCCGCTTCCTTGTCGCCGGAAGCGATAGCTTCTTCTACGCGGCGCAGAAATGTGCGGATGCGCGAACGACGCGCTTTGTTGACCTGAAAACGCGCTTCATTCTGACGGGCGCGTTTCTTTGCCTGGGGCGAATTTGCCATGTGTGCTTAACCTTTTCGTCGGGTTCGTTACGTCTGTTGATGCGTACAAAGCCCGACCCGGTCGCAGGGCGACCATCAGGTGATTCTAGCCAGAGCGGGCTGCACGCGCATGTATTGCGCCGGTCTATAGACACATTGCCCGGATTTGCAAACCGCAAATCGTCATCCGGCGGGTCTCCTGCCCGCCGGATACAGTCTGGCTTCAGCCCAGCAGCTTGCGGAATACGATCTTGTCGTCGCCGGTGGCCCAGAAATCGCGGATGCAGGCCTCGCGTTCATAGCCTGCTCTGGCGTAAAACGCCCGCGCTGCCGTGAAGTTCTCAGTACCGGAGGTTTCCACGATCAGCAGACGCTCACCGGTGGCGCGCAGATGCGCCTCGGCCGCCTTCACAAGGGCCAGGCCAAGGCCGCTACGCTGGCGGGCAGGACGTACGCCAAGCGCGAGCATGTTCCACACGCCTTCTGCGAGCTCTTCCGGCCTTGTGTAGCAAAGTCCGGCCGGCACACCGGCGATGCAGCCGGTGAGCCAGAATTCCCCTGTCTTTCCGGAGAGTGCCGGTGCCATCAGGTCCTCAAGCATATCCGGCGGGAAAAGCCCGGTCTCAACAAGCACCGTTTTCAGGTGCGGGATGTCATCTGCCACAGCGGGCCGGATGTGAAAATCTGTCATGTCATACTGTCCTTATCTGTTGTCTGTCTGCGCCCTGACGGACGCGATGCCAGGCCGCGTCGCGCGGTAGGGAGTGCCGTTCACCGACCTGATGAACCGCCGCTTTTTCAGCCGTTCGAAAACTGTCACGGTGCAGTCGTCCGGCAGATGCCCGTCCCGGGTGATGCAGGTTACTGCCCGGATTTTGTCATTCGGCGTGCGTTCAAAATGAAGTACGCCGCCCCGCGCCAGCACATGCAGCGCGCATTGTTCGGAATTTGAGATATTCAACGGATTGATCCTGAGAAAATGACATCAGAAGAACGCTCCCGGCGTCACGCGCGGAAGAGCTTCGGATTAAACAGGTCCGTTCAGACGGACCTCAGCGGCGTGCCGCATTCTCTGGCATCAAATCTCCATCGTCCTGCGATCCGGTGCAGGCCGTTCTTTTCAATACGCAGCAGTGACTGCGGGTGCAAGAAGGCGAGGGGGTACGGCCCGCATATCCGGGCCGGCTGTTGCGCTTTTACCGGTCGCGGAACTGCGCTTCGCGTTTTTCCAGAAAGGCCGACATGCCTTCGGACTGATCCTCGGTCGCAAAGAGTGCATGAAACATGCGCCGTTCAAAGAGCAGGCCCTCGCTCAGCGGCACTTCATAGGACCGGTTCACGGCTTCTTTGATGACCATTACGGAGACGGAGGATTTCTCGGCAATCTTCTGGGCGGCGTTCTGCGCCTCTTCCATCAGCTTTTTGCCAGGCACCACGCGGGATACCAGGCCCGAGCGCTCGGCTTCCTCGGCATCCATAAAGCGGCCTGTCAGGTTCATATCCATGGCCTTGGATTTGCCCACCAGACGCGTGAGGCGCTGGGTGCCTCCGATGCCCGCAACCACACCGAGGTTGACCTCGGGCTGGCCGAACTTGGCACTTTCCGAGCAGATGATGAAATCGCACATCATCGCAAGCTCGCAGCCGCCGCCAAGGGCATAGCCTGAAACAGCGGCAATGATCGGCTTGCGCACGCGCATGATCTGATCGGTCTCGGGGGTGAAAAGATCACCTGAAAAGGCTTCGACAAAGGTTTTGTCTTTCATCATCGCCACGTCGGCGCCGGCAGCAAAAGCTTTCTCAGAGCCGGTAATGATGATGCAGCGCACCTTTTCGTTTTCCTGGGCGTCCTTCAGGGCTTCTGCAAGTTCGCGCATCAACTCGTCGTTCAGCGCATTCAGCGCGTCGGGCCGGTTGAGGGTAATAGTTGCCACATGGTTGTCGACATCAAAGATTATCGTCTCAAAGGCCATCCGGAAAGCTCTCGGTTGTTGCTGGAACCGCAGTGCATACCACGGGTAAGAGCCACTTCAAGCTATCTTTGGCATTGTGCGCAATAGAAAGATGAGCGTCCGGACTGCACGATTCGACGGATGACGCCACGACAACCTGTTGTTCTGCAGGGCGCGCCCTCGCGTCCGTAAACGTCGAAAGTATGCTGAAAATATCCAAGCTCTCCATCAGCTTGGCGGAAATCACGCAGGCTGGAACCACCTGCATCGATGGCTTCCGACAACACCTGCCGGATGATCGGTACAAGAGCCGCCACGCGCTGCGCAGAAATCCGCCCTGCCTTGCGTGACGGGCTGATTCCTGCCCGAAAAAGCGCCTCACAGACGTAAATGTTGCCCAGTCCGCTGACGATCTTCTGATCGAGCAGCGCAGATTTCACCGGCATCATCCGTTTGTGAAAGGCGCCTGTAAGGTGTGCTTCGTGAAAATCGTTGCCCAGCGGTTCGGGGCCCAGCACGGCAAGAAGTTTGTGGCTTTCCGCCGTCGCCGTGTCCATCAGATCCATCGCGCCAAAGCGACGCGGATCGTTGAAAGTGACGCGCGCGCCGTTGTCCATGTGAAACACCACATGATCGTGTTTCTCAGGTGCGGGGTGCGCATGCACAAACCGTCCGGGCATCTTCCCGGCCATTTCCGTGTTCGCGGGATCACCCGAGATCAGCATCCGCCCCGACATGCCCAGATGGATGAGCAGCGTCTCACCGGTGTCGAGATCGGCCAGAATGTACTTCGAGCGCCTCCGCAGCTGCTGTACCCGCGCGCCGGTCAGCCGCTCTGCCATGCGCGCCGGAAAGGGCCAGCGCAGATCGGGGCGGTTCACATCCGCCCGCGCGATCACCGCGCCCTCCATCACCGGGCTCAGGCCGCGGCGCACAGTCTCTACTTCGGGCAGTTCAGGCATCTTCCATCTTTCGTTCGGCAAGATCGGCGATCTCGCGATAGCTGTCATAGCTCCAGAAGAGCCTCAGTCTGCGCCACCTGCCAAAATTCAGCACCGTCGCGCGGCCTTTCATTTCTGTCTGTATCCCGGTCAGATCCGCCCAGTCAAAGCGGCGCACGGGGCCCAGAACGGGTGCAAACCGGAGGCCCGTATCATTCCACATAATACGGTCGAAAAAAGCCGCCGCGATCTTGTGGCAGAAAACGGCGATGATCACGATCAGTATCCCGCGTGCAACCCACGACCCTGAAACCGGTGTCTGCGGATGCACAACCAGCACGATCGCCACGACAACGAAAAGCCCGCAGACCAGCACCCGCAGCGTTCTGCCCCAGCCCGCAAGCCGGGTCTCTTTCCATTCGGTGCCCGTATCCGGCTGCATCCGCACTTTTCCCTGTGACCAAAGGGCCGCATTGTACCTGCCCCCCTGAGGCCTATAACAAAGACCGAACATAAAGGATCACAAGACCCGATGACCGACCGAGACGACAAAACCACCCATTTCGGCTTTGAAGATGTGCCCGAGGGCGAAAAGGCCGGACGCGTGCGCGGCGTTTTCAGCTCGGTCGCCGGCAAATACGATGTGATGAACGATGTGATGTCCGCTGGTATTCACCGGCTCTGGAAAGACGCGATGATGGACTGGCTGGCCCCGCGCGCCGGGCAGAAGCTGCTGGATGTGGCGGGCGGCACCGGCGATATCGCGTTCCGTTTCCTTAAACGCGCGGGCGACGGTCATGCCACGGTGCTGGACCTCACGGAGGCCATGCTGGTCGAAGGCCGCCAGCGTGCCGAAGCGCTGCAGATGCAGGATCAGCTTGACTGGGTCACCGGCGATGCGATGGCGCTGCCTTTTGCCGATAATACCTTTGATGTTTATACGATCTCTTTCGGGATCCGGAACGTGACCCGCCCGCAGGAAGCGCTGAACGAGGCGTTTCGCGTGCTGAAACCCGGTGGCCGCCTGATGGTGCTGGAATTCAGCCAGCTGCCGAACCCGGCGATGCAGAAGGCTTATGATCTCTACAGTTTCAACGTGATCCCGCGCATGGGCCAGATGATCGCCGGAGATCGGGACAGCTATCAGTATCTGGTCGAATCAATCCGCCGGTTCCCCGATCAGGAAACCTTTCTGCAGATGGTGCGCAGTGCAGGCTTTGAGCAGACGAAATACCGCAATCTGTCGATGGGCGTTGCCTGTCTGCACTCGGGCTGGAAACTCTGATCCGTGCGGGGCCCGCACAATATCTGGCGCTTGATCCGCACCGGCGCCACGTTCCAGAGGACGGGCGCAATGAATGCCGTGCTCGACGCCTTCGACACGCCGGCCTCAGTCCGGTTGGTGGCGCGCACTCTGGCCATGCCTTTCACTTTTCTGGGCTATGCAGGTGACACCACCATGCCGCCGGTCACCCGCGCGCTTACAGCTCTTGGTCCGGCCTACATCAAATTCGGCCAGATCCTCTCGACACGCCCGGATGTGGTGGGCGACGAGATGGCGCTGCAACTGCGCGTGCTGCAGGACAAACTCCCACCGTTCCCTGTGAGCACGGCCAAGGCCGAGGTCGAACGCGAGCTTGGCATGCCCGTTGACCGCATGTTCTCTGAATTCAGCGAACCGGTGGCGGCCGCGTCGATTGCGCAGGTGCACCGCGCGCGGCTTTCGGCCTCGGGTGAAGAAGTCGCCGTCAAAGTGCTGCGCCCCGGTATCGAAAAAGCCTTCCGCAAGGATATTGATGCCTTCTACCTTGCCGCCTCTGTGATCGATTTCTGTTCGCCGGGCTCGCGTCGGCTGCGGCCCATCGACGTGATCGAACACTTCGACGGCGTGGTGCAGGGAGAGCTGGATCTGCGGCTTGAATCCTCCTCCGCTGCTGAATTTGCGGCCAATACTGAGAAAGACAATGGCTTCCAGCTGCCCCGCATTAAATGGGAATACTCCGCCCGCCGTGTAATGACGCTGGGCTGGGCTGACGGCGTTCCGATGGGTGATAATGCAGCGATTGATGCTGCCGGTCACGACCGCATTCTGCTGGGTGACCGGGTGCTGCAGCTTTTTCTGAACCACGCGCTGCGCGACGGTTATTTTCATGCCGACATGCACCAGGGCAATCTCAAGGTCGCGCCAAACGGCAATATCGTGGCCTATGATTTCGGCATCATGGGGCACATTGATGAATATACCCGCCGGGTCTATGCCGAGATCCTGTATGGCTTCATCCGGCGCGATTATAAACGCGTGGCGGAGGTGCATTTCGAGGCGGGCTATGTCCCGGCGGATAAAGACGTCGATGAATTCGCCCGCGCGCTGCGCGCCGTGGGTGAGCCGATTTTCGGGATGGATGCGTCGAAAATCTCGATGGGTCGTCTGCTGAGCTATCTTTTTGAGGTGACAGAGCGTTTCGGTATGGAAACCCGTACCGAGCTTATTCTGCTGCAACGGACCATGGTCGTTGTCGAAGGTGTTGCGCGTTCTCTGAACCCGCAGATCAACATCTGGCAGGTCGCTAGCCCGATCGTATCCGACTACATCGCGCAGACAATCGGGCCTCGCGCCGCCCTGCGTGATTTTGGGAAAACCGCCCGCGTCATGGCCCGTTTTGGTCCGCGTCTGCCGGTGCTTGTGGAAAACGCGCTGATCCGGCAGGGCAATCCGGAGCCTCCGCAGAAAGAACGCGGCCTTTTCCGCTGGGTGCTCGGCGCGGTCATTCTCGGCGTCACCATCGGTGTTTCAGGGTCTCTTACGCTGATTCTCGTGGATCTGGCGCTCTTCTGACCGCTTGGGGGTGTGAAATACCCCGGGGTGGGCAGGCGCATGTGCGCGCCTTCCCGTATCTTTCTGATCAGCGTTTCGCGCCGCCTACAGCAGCTCGATGGCAAGTGCCATGCCCTGACGGGCGGCGATGCACATCTTGATCAGCCCGCGTTTGCCACCCGTCCGTTCAAGCTCATAGAGCGTTTTGACGG
>CBDUCB010000013.1:0-30450 GCA_965365545.1 uncultured Roseobacter sp.
GAATTCTCAACCGATCTGCGCGCCGTGACGCCGGTGCCGGAAGACCAGCGCGACACCTTTATGGGCTACCGTCGTGAAAACGGCGCGGTTGGCACGCGCAACTATATCGCCATTGTCACCTCAGTGAACTGCTCGGCCACGGCCGCCCGTCAGATCGCGGCACACTTTACACCGGAATTGCTTGCTGACTTTCCGAATGTCGATGGCGTTGTGGCTTTCGTACACGGCACCGGCTGTGGCATGGCCGGCGATGGTGACGGGTTTGAGGCGCTGCAACGGGTCATGTGGGGCTACGCCCGTCACCCCAACCATGCCGGCGTATTGATGGTGGGCCTCGGGTGCGAAATGAACCAGATCGACTGGCTGCTCGAAGCATACGGTCTGAAACAGGGTCCGACCTTTCAGGTCATGAATATTCAGTCGGTCGCGGGTCTGCGCCGCACCATCGAGGCGGGCATCGGAAAAATCGAAGCTATGCTGCCGCTCGCCAATCAGGCGACGCGCACGCCCTGCCCGGCGTCAGAACTGAAAGTCGCCCTGCAATGCGGCGGCTCGGATGCCTGGTCCGGGATCACCGCCAATCCGGCCCTTGGGTATGCCTGCGACCTGCTGACCGCACAGGGGGGCACCGGTGTCCTTGCCGAAACGCCCGAGATCTATGGCGCGGAGCATCTGCTGACCCGGCGCGCGGTCGACCGGGCGACAGGCGACCGCCTGATCGGTCTCATCCGCTGGTGGGAAGATTACACCGCGCGCAACAAGGGCTCGATGGATAACAACCCCTCGCCCGGCAACAAAAAGGGCGGGCTGACCACGATACTTGAAAAATCGCTCGGGGCGGCAGCCAAAGGCGGCACCTCGCCCCTGACCGGCGTCTACAAATATGCGGAACCCGTCACGGCGCGCGGGTTCACCTTTATGGACAGCCCCGGCTATGACCCGGCTTCGGTCACGGGTCAGATCGCGGGAGGCTGTAATCTGGTGTGTTTTACCACCGGGCGCGGATCAGCCTTTGGCTCGAAACCCAGCCCGACCATCAAGGTCGCGACCAATTCCGCCATGGCAAAACGTATGTCCGAGGATATGGACGTCGATGCCGGCACCATCCTGACCGAAGGTGTGAGTGTCGAGGAAAAGGGTCGCGAGATCTATGATATGTTTCTGCGGGTGGCTTCAGGCGAGGCCAGCAAATCCGAAGCTCAGGGCCTCGGGGACTACGAGTTCGTACCCTGGCAGATCGGAGCGGTCATGTGAAACGGATCGTCGTTGTCGGAGGCGGCCTGATCGGCGCGCGCCATCTGGCGGCGGTCCGGGCGCATCCGCGCTGCACGCTTGCGGGTCTGGTCGATCCTGACCCCGCGCGCCTGAGCGGCGCGGACACGTCGGGGTTTGCGGATATGTCGGAGGTGCCGGACGATGTGGACGGGGTAATCATCGCCACGCCCACGCACCTTCATGCGACCCACGGATGCTATGCCGCATCGCGCGGCTGGCATATGCTGATCGAAAAGCCGGTGGCCGGTGACGTCGCCGGTGCCAAACTGCTGCAGGCTGCGGTGGCAAAGGCCGGCGTGCACGCGCTGGTGGGCCACCACCGCCGCTATCATCGCAGCATTGCCCGTCTGCGCCGGCTGATTACCGAAGACATGATCGGCACGCCCGTCACTGCCACGCTGATCTGGGCAATGCGCAAACCGGATGATTACTTTGCCGGCAACTGGCGCACAGCGGGCGGCAGCCCTGTGATGATCAATATCGTGCACGACATCGACATTCTGCGGCATCTGCTGGGGGAAATTACCGCCACCGCTGCGCTGCCCGGGCGCAGCTTGCGCGGCACCGACCGCATCGAAAGCGGCGCTGTGGCGCTGGCCTTTGAGAGCGGTGCGACCGGCACCATCAGCTTTGCCGACACCGCGCCCAGCCCCTGGGGCTTTGAGGCCGGCACCGGCGAGAACCCCCACATCGGCACAACGGGTCAGGACATGTTGTGGATCACCGGAACCATGGGGGCGGTAAGTTTCCCGTCGATGACCTGCTGGCGCGGCGCCGACTGGTCGCACCCGGCCAGTGCCAGCGATCTGAGCGATCCCGATGACGCCAGCGTGCCGCTCGACCGGCAGCTGGATCACTTTATCGACGTGATGGAAGAACGCGTGCCGCCGCTGATCGGTGTGGCTGATGCCAGCCGGACACTTGCCGTTGCCCTTGGCATCGAAGCACAGCTTGCGCCATCCGCCCCGGGAGAAAAACGCTATGGCTGAAACCCTGACACCGCAGCAGATCACGGACTATCAGGAGCACGGATACCTCGTGCTGGAAAACCGTATCCCGCCTGAATGGCTGAACAGGATCTACACCGAGATTGCCCGGTTTGAGGAGGAGGCCGCCGGCATGACAACCTCAAACGACCGCCTCGATCTCGAAGACAGCCACTCTCAGCAAAACCCCCGCCTGCGCCGCATTAAACTGCCGCACACTATCTCTGATGTGATGCGCGAGTTGATGTATTCCGATCTTATCCTCGCCCCTGCCCGCGATCTGATCGGCCCGGATCTGCGCCTGCACACAACAAAACTCAATATGAAATCAGCAGGATACGGGGCAGCTGTCGAATGGCACCAGGATTATGCTTTCTATCCGCACACCAATGACGACATCCTCGCCATCGGCGTGATCCTAGATGATATGGCGCCGGAGAACGGCCCGCTGATGGTCTATCCGGGCAGTCATAAAGGGCCGGTTTTCGATCACCATGTGGACGGTGTTTTCGCCGGTGCCATGCTGCCTGAAGAGAACGGTCTGAACCCCGGTGATGCGGTACAACTGACCGGGCCGGCGGGCTCTGTCAGCATTCATCACGGACGGATCGTGCACGGCTCGGCGCTCAACACATCCGACCGCGCACGGCGTATTCTCTTTTATGAAATGATGGCGGCTGACGCCTTCCCGATCATGGGGTCCATGACGAAATGGGATGGCATTGCCGATTACAATACCCGAATGCTGTGCGGTGAACCCACGCTGAACCCGCGGCTCAAAGACATCCCTGTGCGCATCCCGCAGCCACAGCCGGATGTCCCGATCTCCATTTACGAAATCCAGAAAGGCATGAAAAAGCGTGCCTTTGACACCATCTGAGAGGAATTTTTTAATGACAAAACCAACAATCGGATTCATCGGCCTGGGGCTGATGGGCGGCGCAATGGTCGGCCGCCTGCAGGACAAAGGCTATGAAGTCACGGTCCTCGGCAACCGTGATCGCACATATGTGGATCAGGCCGTCGGACGCGGTGCCACAGAAGCTTCGAACGCAAAAGCCGTGGCAGAAGCCTCGGAGATTGTGATGCTCTGTATGGGCACCTCCGAACAGGTGGAATCGCGCATGCTGGGTGATGAAGGCGTCATCGCAGGCATGAAACCCGGCACTGTTGTGATCGACTTCGGCACCTCTCTGCCAGGCTCCACACGGATGCTGGCGGAAAAGGTTGCAGCGGCGGGTGGGCAGTACCTTGACGGGCCGCTCGGGCGCACCCCCAGCCATGCCAAAGACGGACAACTCAATATCATGGGTGCCGGCGACAAGGCCGCCTTTGACAGCATCACTCCGGTTCTGAATGACCTTGGGGAAAACGTCTTCCACCTTGGCGCGTCAGGGGCCGGGCATACCATCAAACTGATCAACAACTTTTTCGCCATGACCACGGCCAACGCTATGTCCGAGGCCTTTGCCATGGCTGACGTCGCGGGCGTGGACCGCGAACAGCTTTACAACGTGATGTCCGCCGGGCCACTGGCCTCCGGCATGATGGATTTCGTCAAGGCCTATGGCGTCGACGGGAACGCACAGATGCTTGCTTTTGCAGTGAAAAACGCAGCAAAGGACGTTGGCTATTACACGCAGATGGCCAAAGATGCTGGCGTCGACAGCATTATGTCGAAATGCGCGCTTGCCGCTCTGAATGGCGCTGTTGAGGAGGGCCGCGGCGATACGCTGGTCGCCGAACAGATCGATTACTTCTCGGCAAAATTCGGCAGGTAAATGGCCATTTCCGCCGGCGCAATCGAGGACCGACCGCAGCTGGGCATCCTGATGATGCTCGCCGCGTGGTTCTTCTTTGCGCTGGTGGATACTTCGGCCAAATGGCTTGTGCTCGCGGGCATCCCGGCCTTCCAGCTGGCGTTTATGCGCTATGCCGGGCACTTTGCGATTTCGCTGGTGATTGCAATCTCGGGCGGGTTATCGCGTGACAGGCTCAGCACGCCCTATCTGGGTCAGGTGATGTTTCGTGCCGTGCTGCTGATCTCGGCCACCATGTGCAACTTTTACTCGCTGAATTTTCTGCCGCTGACGGTTATCTCAGCAATCATGTTCTCCAGCCCGATCATCGTATGTTTTCTGTCACTGACCGTGCTGAAAGAACAGATCGGCCCCTGGCGGTGGGGCGCGATTATTATGGGCTTTGCCGGCGTTCTGATCGTCATCCGTCCGTTCGGAGAGGCGTTTCACCCTGCCATGATCCTGCCGGTTTATAATGCGACCGCACTGGCACTCTATTCGCTGATGACCCGTCGTCTGGCCGGGCTCGTGGCGACAGAAACGATGCAGTTCATCATGGGCGCGCTCGGAACGGTGCTGCTTTTGCCGCTTGCGGTCTGGGTCTGGGTCTCGCCCGAAAATCTTTCCGGCTGGGTGCTCCTCTTTGCGATGGGTGCCGGCGGCTGGAGCGGGCATCAACTGCTCACGAGTGCGCATCGCTTCGGGACAGCAAATACCCTGATGCCTTACACCTATTCCTTTATGATCTACATCGCCGCGCTGAGCTGGCTCGTGTTTGATCATCCTCCCGAAGTCTGGACCATCACCGGCGCACTGGTGATCGTGGGCTCGGGCCTGATCATCTGGAAAAGAGAACAACGATGACCCTTCGTATCGCCTGCGCCGGGGAGGCCATGATCGAGCTTTCCGTCAAAGGCGAGACTGCCGCGACGCTTGGTGTCGCCGGTGACACCCTGAACACGGCGATCTATCTCAGGCGCGCGGCACCACAGTGCGAAGTGGACTACATCACCTGTCTTGGCGATGATCCCTTCTCCAACCGCATCCGTCATTTCATCGCAGATCAGGGTATCGGGACCGGCGGCATCACCACCCTGCCCGGCCGCTCTCCCGGGCTTTACGCCATAACAACGTCGGATGACGGCGAGCGGTCCTTTACCTACTGGCGCAGCAGTTCTGCGGCCCGTGAAATGTTTCAGTACGGACAGGAGCCGGATTTTTCGGCCCTCGAAGGGTATGATCTGGTGTATCTGTCGGGCATCAGCATGGCGATCCTGCCCCACAAGGTCCGGCTTTCCCTGCTCGACTGGCTTGTGCAGTCGGATGTGAAATTTGCCTATGACAGCAATTACCGGCCGCGCTTGTGGGAAAACCCGGCAACCGCGCGGGCGGTGAATTCCATGCTCTGGGCACGTGCCGACATCGGGCTGCCATCGCTTGATGACGAAATGGCGCTTTTTGATCAGAGCGCGGGCGAGGTGGCAGACCGCTTTACAGCGCTGAGCCTCACGGGTGCGCTGAAACGCGGTGCCGGCGGGCCGCTGAGCCTCGGAGAGGCCATCGACCAGACCTATGCCCCGGCGCCGGAAGTCGTTGATACGACTGCTGCCGGAGACAGCTTCAACGGCGGCTATCTGGCGGCTCTTATGACCGGCGCGGATCAGGCCGGCGCTCTGATGGCAGGACACAACTGTGCGGCAAAGGTGGTGCAGTACCCCGGTGCAATCATCCCGAAAGATGCGCTGTGAAGGTCGTGCTGGCAGGTCTTGGGATGGTCGCCGGAACCTATCTGCCGGCGATCCGTGATGCGAGGCCACGGCTCACTCTTTCAGGTGTTCTGGGTCGGGACCCGGCACGCGCTGACGCTTTCGCGCAAAAGGCAAAGAAGGTGTTGGGCTATGATGTCGGCGTCTTTCCGGATGTCCGGTCCTTTGCGACAGCAGATGCGGATTTCGCCATTGTCGCGACACCACCCGATGCGCGGCAGGAGCTTGTCCGGGCTCTCGCCGGAAGTGCCCGCCCCATCCTGATGGAAAAACCCGTGGAGCGCAGCCTTGAAGCTGCCCGGGACATCGTCAGCCTCTGCGACCGGGCCGGTCTTCCTCTGGGCATCGTATTTCAGCACCGGGCGCGCCCGGCCTCGTTGCACCTGAAAGAAGCAATCGACGCCGGTGCCCTGGGCAGGATCGCCACGGCAGATCTGCGCGTTCCATGGTGGCGCGATCAGTCGTATTATGATGTGCCGGGGCGGGGCACATACGACCGTGACGGCGGCGGCGTGATGATCAGCCAGGCCATTCATACCCTTGATCTGATGCTGTGGTTGCTGGGCCCTGTGACCTCGCTGCAGGCCATTATGCACCGCACGCCCCTGCATCAGCTTGAAGCAGAAGACTGGGCAGGAGCACTGTTCGAACTTCAAAGCGGCGCGGTGGGTAGTCTTACGGCCACAACGGCGGCATATCCGGGAGCCGCCGAAAGCATCACACTTCAGGGTACACAAGCGGCGGCGCATCTTGCATCAGGGGTGCTGACCCTGCAGCACAAAGACGGGCGCACTGAAACCTTTGGCGCAGCAGGCGGCACCGGTGGCGGCGCGGACCCGATGGCGTTTACACATGCCTGGCACCAGTCTGTTCTGGAGAATTTCGCACATGCGCTGCAACATAATACGGAGCCTCTGGCCACCGGCAAAAGCGCTCTGATGGCGCATGCGGTGATCGACGCCATGGAACGGGCAGCAAAAAGCGGCACCCGGACGGAAGTGAGCAGGGTATGACACTTGCATTCATCGCGCTTGGTCTCGACCACCGCCATATCTATGGCATGACGGCGAACATGCTGAAAACCGGCGCGCGCTGTCTCGGATACTGGACGGAAGGCGCGCCGGGGACACTTGCAGGATTTGAGGCGCGCTTTCCGGAGGTGAAACGGTTTGCGTCTCTTGAGAAGGCCCTGGACAGCGGTGCGGACCTTGCCCTTATCTCTGCCATTCCTGCCGACAGAGCGGCTCTGGCCGTGCAAGCCATGCGCAAGCGTATGGATATTATGTCTGATAAACCAGGATGCACCACCCTGGCGCAACTTGATGAGATCAGGACCTGCGTGGCAGAGACCGGGCGCATCTGGTCGGTGAATTTCTCAGAACGTTTTGAGGTGCCCGCCGTCACCATGGCCGATGAGCTTGTGGCGTCCGGCGTCATTGGCAAGGTGGTTCACACCACGGGTCTTGGCCCCCACCGTCTGAACCGCGATACCAGGCCCGGCTGGTTTTTTCAGCGCGACCGGTATGGCGGAATTCTGACCGACATCGCCTCGCATCAGATCGATCAGTTTTTGCATTTCACCGGATCAGAGACAGCCGATATTTGTCACGCCTTTACAGCTAATTACGCAAACCAGCAGGATCCCGGGCTTCAGGATTTCGGAGAGGTCTCGCTGCGCAGCGAAAAAGGCACGGGATACATCCGCGTTGACTGGTACACACCAGATGCATTGCCAACCTGGGGAGACGGGCGTTTGACCATTCTCGGGACAGATGGCTACATCGAGTTGCGCAAATACGTGGATGTCGGAGGAACACCCGGTTCCGATCATCTTATCCTCGTCAACGGATCACGCTGCGAGAAGATTGATGCGCGCAATGCCGGATTACCCTACTTCCGGCGCCTTGCAAATGACATACGCAACCGTACAGAAACAGCGATGCGGCAGACGCACTGCTTTGCTGTAATGGAACTGGCACTTAAAGCGCAGGAAATGGCCGAGGGCAGAAGACGATGATCCGTGTGGCGATCCTTGGGGCAGGCATCGGGCGCGAGCACCTTCTCGCCTACCGGCGGTTGCGAGCACAGTATAAAGTCGCGATGATCGTTGATCAGAATACAGAACGTGCCGAAGAACTGCGTCAGGAAGATTCCTTTTCTGTGGCGAAGGATATTGCATCCGCTCTGAACGATCCGGATGTTGACCTGATCGACATATGTCTGCCCCCGCATCTGCACGTGCCGGTCTGCCTGCAAGCGCTGGACTCCGGTAAACACGTGATTTGCGAAAAGCCTCTGGCGACATCTCTTGAGGGCGCGCATCGCATCGCGCAGGCTGCAAAGGCCCATGATAAAAAAGTTTTCCCCGTTTTCCAGTATCGCTGGGGCCCCGCATTCGACCGGTTACGACAGTTGATCGGAGAAGGTCTTGCCGGACAGCCACAGGCCGCATCTGTCGAGACCCACTGGTCGCGGGGCGCTGACTATTACGCCGTGCCCTGGCGTGGCACCTGGGCTGGAGAACAGGGCGGCGCAGTGCTCGGCCATGCTATTCACAATCATGATCTGCTCACCCATTTCATGGGCCCGGTTGCGCGCGTTGCTGCGATGACGACAACGCGCGTCAACGATATCGAGACAGAAGACTGTGCCACCGTCAGCCTGGAGATGCAGAACGGCGCTCTGGCCTCGAGCAGTATAACCCTTGGCGCCGCAACCAATGAAAGCCGGATCAGGCTGGTGTTCGAGCATCTGACGGCTACATCCGGCACCGAACCCTATGCGCCCGGAACAGGAAAATGGACCTTCATCGCCCGCGAGCCCGCAAGGCAGGAAGCCGTTGACAGGGTCGTTTCCACAACACAGCCCGGACCGTTGGGATTTGAGGGTTTTCTGACCGGGGTCGCACAGGCGCTGCAGGGCATTCACGGCGCTGCGGTAACTCTCGAGGACGGGATCGCGTCTATTGAGCTGGTAACTGCAATTTACAGTGCTGACAGTACGGGTTCGTATGTTAATCTGCCCCTGCTGCGCACACACCCGATGTTCAAAGGATGGCAGCCATGAAACAATGCTGGCGCTGGTTCGGGCCGGACGATCAGATCCGCCTTGATGATCTGCATCAGGCGGGTGTCGAAGGTATCGTCACTGCACTGCATCACATCCCGCCAGGCTACGTGTGGAGCCGCGAAGACATCCGGACAAGGCGGCAGGCGCTGGAAGCTGCGGGCTTTGCCTGGGACGTCGTCGAAAGCCTGCCGGTTTCTGAGACCATCAAGACAGGCGGCAAAGATTTTTCTGAGGATATTCAGCACTATAAGACCAGCCTGACCAATCTCGCCAGCGAAGGCATCACCACTGTTTGCTATAATTTCATGCCGATCCTCGACTGGACCCGCACCGTACTGCGTGAACCCCAGCCTCATGGCGGCACCGCGATGCGTTTCTCGCTGCTGGATTTTGCGGTTTTCGATCTCTTCATTTTACGCCGCCCGACCGCAAACGACGATTATGATGCTGCTCTGCAGGAAGCGGCGCGGACCCGGTTCAAAACGTTGCCTGATCAAGAACGGGCAACATTGCGCCAGACAATCATCGCGGGGTTACCGGGTGCCAACGACACCTGGACGTTGGAGGATGTGAAAGCGCGGCTGGATACTTACCGGGCCATCACGCCCGACCGTTTGCGCAGTAACCTGATCGACTTCCTGGGAGAAGTTGCCCCACATGCAGGTCAACTCGGGATCAGATTATGCTGTCATCCCGATGATCCGCCGTTCCAGTTGCTTGGTTTGCCCAGGGTCATGTCTTGCACAGAAGACTACGCGCGCGGTCTGGATGCAGTTGATATGCCATCGAGCGGCGCGACGTTTTGCACCGGGTCACTTGGTGTGGCGCCCGGGTTTGACCCGGTTGATTTCATCACAAGGCTCGGCTCAAAAATTCATTTTGCTCACCTGCGTAACACGCAGAGGTTGCCCGGCCCCGATCCGGAGCGACCCGACTTTTTCGAGTCCGCGCATCTGGACGGAGACACAGACATGGTCGCCGTCATTCGCGCCCTTCTAGACGAAGAAAGACGCCGGGCGACCGCCGGGCGCGCCGACAGTCAGATCCCGATGCGCCCGGACCACGGGCAGGAACTGCTCACGGATCGGGAAAGGGAAAGCGCGCCGGGCTATCCGCTGATCGGCCGGATGCGAGGTCTGGCTGAGCTGCGGGGTGTGATGCGGGCACTGGCCTGAACGGAACTCAATACGCTGGCGTATCTTTTGGAGCTTTCGGGCACCCATGCCTCCGTCAGGTTTTCGAAGGGCTGAGCGGCACCGCAACTTCTTCTTCTGCACTGAGTTCTTCGAAATCAAAGTTATCGAGACGCATCGCCCGCTTGCCTGCGCGCTCGGCCGCTGTGCCGATCCCATCAAGGTCTTCGCGCGCCTGCCGGAAGTGCGTGTCGAGCTTCCCGACGCGTTCGACGACAAGCTCAACATCGCGGTGCAGCAGTTTCAGCGTCTTGCGGATAGCGCCGGTCTGTTCGCGCATCCGGGCGTCTTTCAGGATGGCGCGCATGGTGTTAAGAGTGGCCATGCAGGTGGTCGGAGAAACGATCCAGACCCGTGCATCAAACCCTGCCCGAACCAGTTCGGGAAAATTTGCGTGCAGTTCGGCATAAACCGCTTCAGACGGCAGAAACATCAGCGCGCCGTCAGCGGTTTCCCCCTCGATGATATAGCGCTGTGAAATGTCATTGATGTGCTTGCGCACCGAGGTCCGCAGCATCTTTGCTGCCTCACCAAGGTCATACTCCGTCTCTGCCCGGCGCAGCGCTTCATAGGCTTCAAGCGGAAATTTACTATCGATAACAATAGGCCCGGGAGGATTTGGCAAGTGGATCAGACAGTCCGCGCGCTTGCCGTTGCTGAGCGTCGCCTGCAATGAATAACTGTCCCGCGGCAGCGCTTTTGACACGATATCCGTAAGCTGGATTTCCCCGAAAGCTCCCCGCGTCTGCTTATTGCTCAGGATGTCCTGCAGGCTCAGAACGTCGCCGGAAAGGCGGGTGATATTGTCCTGCGCCTTGTCGATCACTGCAAGCCGTTCCTGCAACTGCGTAAGAGAGGTGTTCGTCTGTTTTGAAGAGCCGTTCAGCGTCTCTTTCATCCGCTCCTGCATTTCTGTCATAGCGCGCTGCGATCGCATGGCGTTATCCGCCAGCCGGTCCTGCATCTGTTGCTGCACCGAGGCAAGACGCGACTCGACGGTCTGGATGACATGCGCCTGTGCGTTAGCCTGGGTATCGGATACGGTCTGTAATCCGCCGCGCAATTGCTCCTGTCCTGCGCCAAGCTGCTGCACGTTCTGGCCCAGCATCCCGATCTGCTGCGCGAGCGGTGCAGCGAACTGTGCGGATCTGCCCGCGGCCCGCACCGCCATAATGAGCAGGATCACGATCAGCAATAAAACCGCGCCCCCCGCCAGTACCGCCATCACCAGCGGATCGCTGAGCAGATAAGTCTGACCTCCGAACTCGATCATGTGCGGCCGAAAAGACGCTCTATGTCGGACAGCTTCAGCTCGACATAGGTGGGTCTGCCATGATTGCACTGGCCTGAATGCGGAGTAGCTTCCATCTCGCGCAGAAGCGCGTTCATTTCTTCGGCGCGCATCCGGCGTCCTGACCGGATCGAACCGTGACAGGCAACGCGGCTCAGGATCGCTTCTATACGGGAGCGCAGGGTATCTGACCGGTTCTGATCGGCCAGTTCATCAAGGATATCGAGCACCATAGCGCGCGCGTTGACCTCACCCAGAACGGCCGGCGTTTCGCGCACCGCAACCGCGTCACCGCCGAAGGGTTCAATCACCAGACCAAGCCCTGCCAGGTCTTCGGTTGCATCAAGCAGTCGCGCACAATCGCCGGCTGACAGCTCGACGATTTCCGGGATCAGCAAAGCCTGAGAAGCGACACCTTTTTCGGCCATTTGCGCTTTGAGCTTTTCATAGACCAGCCGTTCATGGGCTGCATGCTGATCAACAATGACCATCCCGGTGGCGGTTTGCGCTACGATGTAGTTTTCATGCACCTGGCCGCGGGCCGTGCCCAGCGGAAAATCCTGCGCCGGTTGGTCGGGAGCAGTGTCCGGGCCGGCCTCAACACGGCCCCATGGTGCTGATGTTTCCGAAAACTGAGGGGTCTGAGCCGCATAGGACGCGCCGCGCGCCGACGCACCGGGACGGTCCATCTGATACACCCGTGCGCCCGAAGGTTCCGGCGTCATAGCCCCGAGGGTGGCGCCGGAAACGGTGGTCGAAGCCCGGTGTCCAGCCTCAGCAAGCGCATGGCGCAGCGCCGAGACGATAAGCCCGCGCGCAAGCCCCGGGTCACGGAAGCGCACCTCTGATTTGGCCGGGTGTACGTTGACATCGACCTGCTCGGGCGGGCATTCGATGAAGAGTGCCGCAGCCGGATGACGGTCGCGGCTCAGGAAATCCGAATAAGCGCCGCGCAAAGCCCCGATCAGCAGCTTATCGCGCACCGGGCGACCGTTGACGAAAAGATACTGCGCAACAGCCGACCCCCGCGAATAGGTCGGCAGCGCGGCAAATCCTGTAAGGTGCAACCCTTCGCGCTGCGCGTCGACGGGCAGCGCGTTGTCAGCAAACTCCCGCCCCAGTACCCGGGTGAGGCGACCATGCAGCGCGCCAAAAAGATCTCCCTGCTCCGCCGGCGCCTGAAATGTCTCTCGGCCTTCGCCGTCACCGGACACATCGCGCAGTACAAAACGGATGAAGGGCTCGGCCATCGCCAGACGTTTGATCACATCAGTGATCGCCTGTGCCTCAGCGCGGTCTGTGCGCAGAAACTTGAGCCGCGCCGGTGTTGCGAAAAAGAGGTCGCGCAGCGTGACGGTCGTGCCCGCGTTGCGGGCTGCAGGCTTTACCGGCGAGGTCCGCCCGCCGGACACCGATATTTCAATCCCCGCGCCGCCCGGTGTCCGGCTTGAGATCGTCAACCGGCCAACGGCACCCAGAGAAGGCAAAGCCTCACCGCGAAAACCAAAGGTATGGATATTCAACAGGTCGGATCCGTCGATCTTGGAGGTCGCGTGGCGCGAAAGCGCCAGCGGCAGATCTTCCGCCGTCATGCCACAGCCATCGTCCTGAACACGTACCAGCGTCTTGCCGCCGTCCGCATATTCGACGGTGATATTGCGGGCCCCCGCGTCGATTGCGTTTTCGACGAGTTCTTTGACCGCGGACGCCGGACGTTCGACAACCTCACCGGCGGCGATCCGGTTTACCGCGCTTTCATCAAGCTGGCGAATTACCGGGCGAAAGTCGCTTATGTTGGGGTTAGCTGTGGCCATACCGCTATACTTAGCATGGCATACTGCGATTCTGAAACCTGAATTCTGCTGAATTGTGATCGGTGTCGTCGCGCCCCCGCGCCCTATCCGCCGGTTGCGGCACGATACCATGCGACGATCTGTGCGCGTTCCTCGATGGTGATATAGGAGAGGTTGGCCGGGGGCATCGCGTGGCTGAGACCCGCCTGCAGATAGATGTCGCGGGCCTGCCGCGCGATCTGGTTTTCCGTCTCCAGACGCACGCCACCGGGTGGCCAGAGCAGCCCCTCCCAGACCGGCTCTGCTGCGTGGCACATCGAGCACCGGCCCAGAATAATATCATGCACATCCTCAAATCCTTCGGCCTGTGCAAAGCGCAACGCGGGTCCGGTGGCCTCTTCGGGCTCATCAAGCCCACGCATCGGCGCCACCGACAGCCACATAATCACAATGAAAATCAGCGCAGTCACAGCCCAGGTCCAGTGCGGGTTGCCCTGACGCGCGTGCATCGAATTGAAATAATGCCGGATTGTAACACCCATCAGAAACACAAGGCTGGCGATGATCCAGGTATTGCCGGTGGCAAAAGCCAGCGGATAATGATTGCTGAGCATCAGAAAAATCACCGGCAGTGTCAGATAGTTGTTATGCGTGCTGCGCTGCTTGGCGATCTTGCCGTATTTCGCATCCGGCGTGCGCCCGTTGATCAGATCATCGACCACGATTTTCTGGTTCGGGATGATCACCATAAAGACATTGGCGCTCATGATAGTGGCCGTAAAAGCCCCCAGATGCAGCATGGCCGCGCGACCGGTGAAGACCTGCGTGTAAAACCATGACATACCCACCAGCACCGCAAACAGCGCCAGCATCAGCGTTGTCTGATTGGCATCCACAAAGACCCTGCAGAGCGTCGTGTAGACAATCCAGCCGAAGGCCAGTGAGGCCAGTGAAATCACGATTGCCTGCGAGGTACCGATATCCAGAACAGCCGGATCAATAAGGTAGAATTCCGCCCCGAGATAATAGACCAGCACCAGAAGGATAAAGCCGCTGATCCATGTCCAGTAGCTCTGCCATTTATGCCAGATCAGCCCGTCAGGCATGTTATCAGGGGCCACCAGATATTTCTGGATGTGGTAAAAACCACCGCCGTGGACCTGCCATTCCTCGCCGTCAGCACCAGACACAAGATTGCGGTCGCGGTGCAGCCCCAGATCCAGCGCAATGAAATAAAAAGACGATCCGATCCAGGCAATGGCAGTAATCACATGCAGCCAGCGGACCCCGAATTCGATCCAGGCAGCCATTGCGGCGAGATCATACATGTGCTGCTCTCCTTGCAGTCAGGTGGCGCTCTGTCACTCCTCTAGCATGCTGCCGGCAGGGCCGGGAGCCTCCGGCGGGAGTAATTTTCGCCTCACGTCCCCGGACCGTCAGATTTCTTCGGGCAGCACCTGATTGAGAATGACAGCCACCAGGGCTGTCGGCGCTACAGCAGAGGTCGCAAGCGTTTTGACGACACCCGGCAGGTACTGCACGGCAGTGGGCACCAGATTGAGACCAAGGCCGGCCGCAAGCGACACCGCGATGATGACCATGTTCCGCCGGTTCATGTTCACCTCGCTGAGCACATTCAGACCGGCGGCGGCAACCATACCAAACATAACAATCACCCCGCCGCCGAGAACCGGCAGGGGCATCGAAGCGATCACAGCGCCGATCTTGGGCACGAGACCGCAGAGGATCAGGACAAGCGCCCCGATGGTCACCACATGGCGGCTCATGATGCCCGTCATTCCGACGATGCCGACGTTCTGGCTGAATGAGGTATTCGGCAGACCCCCGAAAACGCCCGCGATGGCTGTGCCAAGCCCGTCGGCATAGGTGGCGCCTGAGATTTCTGCATCGGTGGCCTCGCGTCCTGCACCGGCTTTGGTGGTGGCGGAGGTGTCTCCGACTGTCTCGATGGCTGAAACGACTGAAACCAGCGTCACGGCAATAACGGCACCGGGAGAGAACTCAAACCCGTAAGGCAGCGGGGTGATCGCCGTGAACCATGCAGCATTGCCCACGGCCCCGAAATTGACCATCCCCAGCACAAAAGCGAGGATATAGCCGGCAACGAGACCCACAAGGATTGCCGCATTGGACAGTGTGCCTTTGGTGAAGAACTTGAGGACCAGGGCGACGATGACCACGCAAAGTGCAACCGACCAGTGTTTCAGGGACCCGAAGCTTTCGGCTTCCATCTGGAACGATGCCGCGCCGCCCGCTGCGTATTTAATCGCAACCGGGATCAGATACAGGCCGATGGCGAGGATCACGAGGCCGGTCACCAGAGGCGGAAAGAGCCAGCGCAGATGCCGGATAAAGCCGCCCAGAATAAAGTGCAGCACGCCACCGATGATGCAGGCGCTGAGCGCCACGCTAAGGCCCTGAGTGGCTGCCACACCTGCCAGCACACCAACGAAAGCAAAGCTTGTGCCCTGCATAATCGGCAGACGTGCACCTATGGGGCCAAGGCCCACAGTCTGAAAAAGCGTGGCAACCCCTGCAAAGAGCATTGCCATCTGAATGAGATAAACCTGTTCGGGTCCGCCAAAGGCAAGGCCTGCAGCCCCCGCCACGATAATTGAAGGGGTTACATTTGAGGCGAACATCGCCAGCACATGTTGCAGCCCGAGGGGCACGGCCTGTGAAAGCGGCGGCGTCTGATCCGGATCGCTCCAGGCGCTGGTGGTTGTATCTGTCATATTCTGTCCCGGTCGTTATGTGGGCCGGTATGCTCCGGCCTTTGTATTTTTATGAAACCACCCGGCAGGGCGGATCAAGGAAAACCTCTTCGAGGTTGGCGGTTTCGCCAATGCGGTCCACGACTGCAAATATTCCGGGCGCTGCCAGCGGTGTCAGAACACCGTGCCAGGTGCCCGCGTGAAAATTGATGCCCTGGTGGGGGGCCGTCAGAAAGGCCTGCGGGGGGCCGGGGCGTCCGCCGGCATCGGGTGCGGCAATCACCAGAAACGGATGCCCGGTCATCGGAATGAAGGCCTGGCTGCCCTCCGGATGGCGCTCCAGCAGATCAAACTCATAAGGCAGACTGCGGGGCTCCGCATGAAACAGGCTGATGCCCGCGCGGCCGCCCTCCCCGAAATCAAGCTGTGCGCGATCGTGATAGCGCCCGCAAAGACCGGCGTTAATCATCCGGTCGGGATCGCCCGAACAGTCGAGAACATCGCCGAACGGGGAAAAGGCCGCGGCGGTCAGGGGCTGGCAGATGATCTCGCGGATCATAGTTTTGCGTGACGGTTCACGTCCTTGTAGAGCAGATAGCGAAACGGCTCTTCCCCGGTCGCGATACAGGCCTGCGGGCAGAAGGCGCGCAACCATATGAAATCGCCAGGACCCACCGAAACCCAGTCTTTGTTGAGCAGATAGTCCGCCGTGCCCTGCAACACATAAAGCCCGTGTTCCATCACATGTGTCTCAGCAAAGGGGATGCGACCGCCGGGCTGAAAATTCACGATATTCACATGGAAATCGTAATCCAGATCAAGAGGTTCGAGAAACCGCTGGGTCGCCCAGGCACCGTTGCAGCCCGGCATGGAAATCGCCGGCACGTCGGTTTCATGGGTTACCAGCGCATCCGGGACACTGGTACCCTCGCCAGGTTCATAGCGTTTGCGGATCCAGTGAAACCGGCACGGCACGTCGCTGGTGTTCCAGAACGTCCAGACAGCGCTCGGCGGGATATAAACATAGCTGCCCGGCCGCAAATCGTAGAAATCCTGCCCGAGCGTGAGCCGTGCCGTCCCGCTGGCCACAAAAATCACCGCCTGAGCGTGCACGTCAGGTTCCGGGGTGGCGCTGCCGCCTTCGGGTTCAACCTCGACCGCATATTGCGAGAAGGTTTCAGCAAACCCGGTCAGGGGCCGGGCGAGGATCCACACCCGCGTATTCTGCCAGCCCGGCAGGAAACTGGTAACGATATCGCGCTGGGTGATCGCCGGGAGGACGGCGTAGGCCTCGGTAAAAACAGCAGTGCCTTCAGGGCTTTGCGACTGGTCAGGCAGGCCCCCGGGAGGAAACGCATAGCTCACAGAACCGCCTCCAGCCGAAGCCGCGCAATGCGCTCGACCTGACGACAGGCCTCAGTGAATTCGTCATCTGTCTCCTGGGCGACACGGCGTCTGAAGGCGCGCAGAATACCGTCTTTGTCGTGATCGCGAACCGCAATGATGAAAGGAAACCCGTGCTTTTTCACATATTCACTGTTCAGTGTCTCAAAGGTTTCCCGTTCGGCATCGGTCAGCGCATCAAGCCCTGCGCTGGCCTGTTCTGCTGTGCTGTCTTCTGTCAGGCGCTTTGCCGCCGCGAGTTTTCCAGCCAGATCCGGATGCGCTTTCAGCACGGCCATGCGCTCTTTCACGCTTGCACTGCGGAACACCCTCGCCAGCGCTGAATGCAGGCCTGCGGCGCTGTCATGGGCCGGGCCAAGCTCAGTGTCAAAAGCTCGCTCAGCAATCCATTCGGAATGCTCAAAGATGCCGCCCCAGGCCGCGATAAAATCAGCCTTCGGCATCTGCGACGGGCGGGTCTTGCGGACGGGCGGATGATGCCGGGCCCAATGGTCCGCAATTTCAATCCGTCGCGGGCACCAGACGCCCTCAAACCCCTGAATGTATTCGATAAACCTGCGCAGCGACTGCACCCGGCCAGGTCGCCCGATCAGCCGGCAATGCAGGCCCACGGACATCATTTTTGCCGCGCCCTCCGCGCCTTCGGCATAAAGCGCATCAAAGGTATCGCGCAGATAGGCAAAGAACTGATCGCCCGAATTGAACCCCTGAGGCGTGGCAAAGCGCATGTCGTTGCAATCAAGCGTGTAGGGGATGATCAGCTGGTCGCGTTTGCCCGCGCGGATCCAGTAGGGCAGATCGTCGTCATAGGTGTCCGAGATGTAATCAAACTGACCGGTCGCAGCCGCCATCGCCACCGTATTCACCGAACAACGGCCCGTGTACCAGCCGCGCGGACCGTCGCCCGTAACCTCCCGGTGCAGGCGGATCGCTTCCATCATATCGGCACGCTCGTCGGCTTCGCTGTGGTCTTTGTAGTCGATCCATTTCAGACCGTGACTGGCGATTTCCCAGCCCGCCTGCTGCATCGCTTCGACCTGCTCGGGCGCACGCGCCAGGGCTGTGGCGACACCATATATGGTCAGCGGAATACGAGCACCGGTAAAGAGCCGGTGCAATCGCCAGAACCCCGCCCGCGCGCCGTATTCATAGACCGATTCCATGTTCCAGTGCCGCTGCCCCGGCCAGGGCTGTGCGCCGACGATCTCCGTCAGGAACGCCTCGGACGCGGCATCTCCGTGCAGCACATTATTTTCGCCGCCCTCTTCGTAGTTCAGTACAAACTGAACGGCGATCCGCGCGCCGTTCGGCCAGGCAGCATCAGGGGGCGCTGCGCCATAGCCTCTGAAATCTCTGGGGTAGCGGTTCACCAATCTCTCCTGCCTGAGCCGTCGCCCATTCAATACCCACCGGACGCGCGTTGCAATTCGTAACTGGCGCAGGCAGGCTGTCCCGAAGACATTTTACGGAAAAGCGCATCATGCCCGACGGATATCTGACAACGCATGTACTCGACACAGGCAGGGGTTGCCCGGCGGCGGGGCTTGCCATCACGCTCTACCGGCTGAGCGGTGATGCGCGCACGCAGATCGCCAGTGCTGTAACGAACGCTGATGGCCGCACGGACGGCCCGATCCTGCCAAAAGATGCGTTTGAAACCGGTACCTATGAGCTGGTCTTTGATGCGCAAAGCTATCTGGACGATTGCGGTGTGCCGCCGGAAACGCCGCGCTTTCTGGCTGAAATACCCATCCGGTTCGGTATTTCGGACCCTGACAGCCACTACCATGTGCCGCTGCTTTTGTCGCCGTTCGGGTATTCGACCTATCGCGGCAGCTAAGCCAGGACCCCGCGTTTGCGGTGCGGGCCCAAAACTGCGGCAAGGCCAAGGATCACGCCCGAGAGAGTTGCAATCATGCCTGCTGCCGAGACAGAGGCGGCAAAGCCCATCCAGACAGGACCGTAACCCGCTGTTACGTAGCCCGCGACGGCCGCAATCACCGCAAAAAGCACCGACCAGGCCACCTGCCGTTCAAGCTGGTTCGTCATCATCCGGGCAGCGGCCGGCGGACAGATAAACATCGCAATCACGATGATGCTGCCAACCGCATCAAAGGCCGCAACCGCTGCGATGGCGGACACGATGACAAGCGCGAGACCCAGAGCGCCGGTACGCATGCCCATGGTCTGCGCGAACCCTTCGTCGAACGTCGAGATCTTCAGCGGACGCCAGAATACAAACATAAAGAGGATCACACCGGCGAGTGTCGCGGCCATGCGCAAAAGCTCCACAGGCAGCCCGGCCAGAGCAACGGGGTCAAGCAGTGAGCCCCAGCCACTGGCATCCAGCCAGATCAGGCTTTCAAGGTTACCGTAAAGCGCGTGTTCCACATCGAGATGCACAGAGGAGGTATCGGACTGCTCAAGCAGCAACACCCCGCCTGCAAACATCGTTGTAAAAACAACACCCATGGCCGCGCCGGGTTCAATGCGTCCCAGACGGCGGATGGTCTCAATTGCTGCAACGGCCAGCAGCGCAGCACCTGCCGCCCCCAGCAGCATGGGCCAGGTCGAAACAGCCCCGGTCAGCAAAAAAGCGACAACGATTCCCGGCAAAACAACATGGCTGATCGCGTCGCCGATCAGCGCCTGGCGCCGCAGCACCAGAAAATTACCTGGCAGGGCACAGGCCACGGCCACACAGATACCGATGATCACCGGCGGCAGCGAGAGCGAGACGAATTCGGCGCCGATCATGGGGCAACCATGCGCGCTGATGGCAACCGCGTATCGACCTCGGCGATCTGATCAGCGGTCAGCACGCGTTCAATCGGGGTCAGCCCGTCGTAATGCGCGGCCGCGGCCTCAAAGGAAGGATCGCGGCGGATAATCTGCCAGCGGGTCTCATCCAGCAATGCCCGCGCAGCGCGTCCCCGGCCCTCGTCTGTTGCGACACCGTCCGGCAGCGCCCAGCCTTCGCGCCGCAACAGGCGCAGGGTCAGCGGCTCGTAGATCGGTTGCCCCTGCGCCAGTGCCAGAAGACCCTGCCGCAGATGCACGCTTTTCTGAAAGGCGCGGTGGTGCACCCAGGCCGCCAGTACCCCGCGACGCGGGGCAAGGATCAGAGAGATCATGAAAATCGCAAAGCCAACCAGCACGATAATCGGGCCGGTGGGCAGATCGGGAAGGGCCGCTGAAAGAGCAGCGCCGATATAAGCAGAAAGCCCGCCCAGAAGGCCGGAAATCAGCACCACCCGGTCAGTGCGCTCGGTCCAGAACCGGGCCGTCACAGGTGGGATAATCAGCAATGCGACGATCAGAATAAGCCCCACGATCTTGAGCCCGACCACTGTCACTGCAAGCACGATGCCCATCATTGCAAGATCCGTACGCGCCGTGTTCTGACCGGTTGCCGTGGCAAACCCGGGGTCAAAAGACGCAAGCGTCAGCGGGCGGCGCAACAGCAAGACAAGCGCCAGCGTCAGTGCGGCAGACACCGCAATAATCACCGCGTCAGAACGCAGCATCCCGGCAGTGGAGCCCAGCAAAAACCCTTCCAGGCCCGCCTGCTGGCCGGAACGCATGCTCTGGATCACGGTCAGCAGCACCACGCCGAGCCCGAAAAATACCGACAGAACCGCCCCGATTGCTGCATCCTCTGCAAGCCGTGTCCGGGTGCTGAGCCAGGAGACGATCAGCAGGCCAAGTGCGGCAGACCCCGCAGCCCCGGCCAGCAGACCGACAAGGCTGCGCCCGTCGCCCCCCAGACCCACCATTACAATAAATGCCAGCGCCACACCGGGCAGCGTCGCATGCGAAATCGCATCGCTTACAAGGGCGCGTTTGCGCAGGAACAAAAACGTCCCGCCCACGCCCGCCGCCATTCCCAGAAGCATCGCGCCCAGCGTCACCAGGCTCGCATTGTACCCCAGTTGCAGCAGCAGCGCGTCGGTGATCATGGCTCAGCCGAGCGTCCCGCTCAGTTGCTCGGTCTGCGCAACGCCAAGACGTCCGCCATAGGTGTATTGCAGGTTTTCGGAGGTAAAGGCATCTTCGACCGTCCCTTCGGCAATCCGCCGCGTATTGATCATAAAGACGTGGTCGAAATATTCGGTCACGGTACTCAGATCGTGATGCACTGCGACAACGGTTTTGCCTGCGTCCCGCAAAGACTTCAGCACGATGATAATGGCTTTTTCAGTGGCCGCATCCACACCGGCAAAAGGCTCATCCAGCAGATAGAGATCAGCATCCTGAACCAGAGCACGTGCCAGAAACACCCGCTGCTGCTGGCCACCCGAAAGCTGCCCGATCTGACGCGAGGCAAAATCCTGCATGCCGACGCGTTCCAGACAGGCCATCGCCTGCTCGCGGTGGGTTTTGCGTACCCGTCCCAGAAGGCCGAGTTTCGGATAAAGCCCCATCAGCACCACATCAATGACCCGCGTCGGAAAATCCCAGTCGACAGAGGCACGTTGCGGCACATAGGCAATCCGGTCACGCGCGTCACTCACCGGGTCGCCAAAGACCGTGGTCATGCCCGCCAGTGGTTTCAGAATGCCAAGAGCGGCCTTAAGCAGGGTCGATTTGCCGGCGCCGTTGGGGCCGATAATGGCCGTCATAGAGCCGCGCACGACCGTCATATCAACGGAGAAAACGGCCGGTTTCTGACCGTAGGAAACCGTCAGACCGCGGATCGCCAGCGGGCTTTTACGCTGCACATCCGATGTGGCCGGTGTTCCGTTTCGTGTTGCGAGGTGAAGGCTCATATCAGCTTCCTGCCGCCAGTTTGCCAAGCCGCCCGCGAAGGGGCACCTCCGCTCCGAGTGCGGCTGCGATTGTCGTCACATTGTGGTCGATCATGCCGGGGTAGGTCCCTTCATAGGTGCCTTCCTGGCCCATTGCATCGCTGAAAAGGGCGCCTGCGATGGTTACATCATGGCCCTGTGCCGCCGCACCTTCGATAAGCGCGCGGATATTGCGGTCAGAGACTGAGGTTTCAACAAACACAGCACCGATGCCGCGCGTGACCAGAAAACTGACCAGCTCGGATATGCGGTTCAGACCCGCCTCGCTGTCAGTCGAGATGCCCTGAATGCCCACGACCTCGAACCCGTAGGCCGCACCGAAGTAACCAAAAGCATCATGTGCCGTGATCAGAACGCGTTTTTCCTGCGGGACTGCGGACAAATGTGTGACCGCATAGACGCTCAGCGCATCCAGTTCCCCAAGAAATTCCGCCTCATTTCGCGCGAACACATCCGCGTTCTCCGGCTGAAGCGAGGACAGCGCCCTGGTAATTTCGCGGGTGACGTCCTGCCAGAGCTGAGGGTCCATCCAGACATGCGGATCATAGCGCCCGTCATAGTCGGCATGGCTCAGCAGTTTCTCTGCGGGCACGGCTTCGGCAACGGCAAAAACCGGCACCTTGCGGGACAGATCCGCGAGGAAGCTCTCCATCTGCGCTTCGAGGTAAAGCCCGTGCCAGAGCACTGCATCCGCGCGCGTCATGGCAACGATATCACTGCGCGTCTGGCGGTATCCATGCGGATCAACGCCCGGGCCCATCAGCCCGCGCACCGCCACGAGGTCGCCACCGATGCGCTGTGCCGTATCGGCAATCATACCCGTCGTGGCCACAATATTCAGCGGTGCTGCGGCCCGCAGGACCGGAGCGGTCACCGTCAGAGCGAGCGCGCCCGCAGTGCCGCCAAGCAGACCGCGCCGGGTCAGGGTCTGAAGTGAATGCGCCTGTGTCATCCGGGGTTTCCTGAAGTTACTCATGTAATTGAATATGAGAGCCATTCGCAAAAGGTCAATGAAAATGCGACTAATTCGCAAAAACAACAGGCGGATTCGCGCCTGACGGGACCGGAACGCCCTTTTTGAGGCAAAAGGGGCCGTTTTCACCTGTGTCACCATGCGCTCTGAGGGGCGAGAATCATGCCTGTGACGCCGGGTGACAACCGGTCCGGCTTATTGCCAAGACCCGGTTGTCATGCGACTTTGCCCTGCACCGCCAACGGGGATTTGCTCATGCTCAGCCAAAGCACAGAACACACGACAGGCACAGTCCGCGATCAGCTGCCCCAGGTGGCAAACGCCCGGAACCCGGGCATGCCGCTTGATATGGACTGGATCCGCGGGATGCAGGCAAACACCTCGGCCATTGAGCGTCGTGCGGCACAGCTGCCTGGCCGCCGGTCGGTAAAAAAGGACCATCAGGCCGCCTGGCTGTTGCGGGCGATAACATGCATCGATCTGACCACGCTGTCGGGCGACGACACCGAGCGCCGCGTTGAACGTCTGTGCGCCAAAGCGCGCCACCCGGTGTCGCAAAACCTGCTTGATGCACTTGGTATGCCACCGATCACGACCGGGGCGGTCTGTGTCTATCACGAGATGATCCCGGCCGCCGTGCGCGCTCTCGACGGCAGCGGCATCCCGGTGGCGGCCGTCAGCACCGGATTTCCCGCCGGCCTCTCGCCACTGCACCTGCGGCTGGCAGAGATCAGCGAAAGTGTCAAAGCCGGCGCCGCGGAGATTGATATCGTTATTTCGCGCCGCCATGTCCTGACCGGCAACTGGGCCGCACTCTATGAAGAGATGCAGCAGATGCGGGCAGCCTGCGGCGAGGCCCATGTCAAAGCCATCCTGGCCACAGGAGAGCTTGGCTCTTTGCGCAATGTCGCCCGCGCGTCCGTCGTCTGTATGATGGCGGGAGCCGATTTCATCAAAACCTCCACCGGTAAAGAGAGCGTCAACGCCACCCTGCCCGTGACTCTGGTGATGATCCGCGCCATCCGCGACTATTTCGAACGCACCGGATACCGGGTGGGGTATAAACCCGCTGGCGGCATCTCAAAAGCGAAGGACGCGATCACCTATCAGGCGATGATGAAAGAAGAGCTTGGCGACAGATGGCTTATGCCAGACCTCTTCCGTTTCGGTGCCTCGTCACTGCTCAACGACATCGAACGCCAGCTCGAACACCATGTCACCGGCAACTACTCCGCCGGATACCGCCACGCCACAAGCTGACCCATACTGCGAAAGGACCGGCACATGACCGTCTCCGAGATCTTTGAAACGATGGACTATGGCACAGCCCCGGAAAATCCGGATCAGGCGCTGGCCTGGATTGCCGCGCACAAAGGCAAATTCGGTCACTTCATCGATGGTGACTTTACCCGCCCCGGCAAAACATTCGAGACCCGCAATCCGGCGACAGGCGATGTCCTGGCGCGCGTAAGCCAGGGCACTCAGAAAGACGTGGACGCCGCCGTGGCCGCCGCCCGTCAGGCGCAGCCGGGCTGGGAAAAGGCCGGTGGCCACGCCCGCGCAAAAGCACTCTATGCGCTCGCCCGGCTTCTGCAAAAACACAGCAGGCTTTTTGCCGTGCTGGAGACAATGGACAACGGCAAACCGATCCGGGAAAGCCGTGACATCGATATTCCTCTGGCCCAGAGACATTTTTACTTTCACGCCGGTATGGCACAGCTGATGGAAGACGAGCTGCCTGAGCGTCGCGCACTGGGTGTCTGCGGCCAGGTCATTCCGTGGAATTTCCCGTTGCTGATGCTGGCCTGGAAAATCGCGCCGGCGCTTGCGACGGGCAATACCGTTGTGCTGAAACCCGCAGAATACACCCCGCTCACGGCACTGCTCTTTGCCGGTATCTGCCGCGAGGCGGGCCTGCCGAAAGGCGTTGTGAATATCGTCACCGGCGACGGTGCCACCGGCGAAATGATCGTGGCCGCAAAGATCGACAAGGTGGCTTTTACAGGGTCCACTGCCGTCGGCCGGAAAATCCGCGAGACCACCGCAGGAAGCGGTAAGGCACTGACACTCGAACTCGGTGGTAAATCCCCCTACATCGTTTTCGACGACGCCGATCTTGATTCAGCAGTCGAGGGGCTGGTGGATGCGATCTGGTTCAATCAGGGCCAGGTCTGCTGCGCGGGCTCCCGGCTACTGGTGCATGAGCCCGTGGCCGATGCCTTTTACGCCAAACTGCGTGCACGTATGGACAAACTGCGCCTCGGCAGCCCGCTCGACAAAAGCATCGACGTCGGTGCGATCGTCGATCCGGTGCAGCTCAGAACAATCACATCTCTGGTGGCGGGCAATACGGCCGGCGACACCTATGTGGCAACAGGCCCGGTCCCTGCTGACGGCTGTTTCTATCCACCGACGCTGATCACCGGGCTCAACCCCGCCGATACGCTGATGCAGGAAGAGATTTTCGGGCCGGTTCTGGTTTCCAGCACCTTCCGCACACCCGCAGAGGCCGTCACAATTGCCAACAACACCCGCTACGGGCTGGCCGCGACGGTCTGGAGCGAAAATATCAATCTTGCGCTCGATATCGCGCCAAAGCTTGCTGCAGGTATCGTCTGGGTAAACGGCACAAATATGATGGATGCCGCGGCCGGGTTCGGCGGCGTGCGCGAAAGCGGCTTTGGCCGGGAAGGCGGCTGGGAAGGGCTGGCCTCCTACACCCGCCCCAGGGGCAAACAGAAACCCCTCAAAGACATCGCCCCTTTCGAGGGAAGCGGCCCAACCGGCGACACCGTTGACCGCACCGCCAAGCTCTACATCGGGGGCAAACAGGCGCGTCCCGACGGGGGGTATTCTGCCCCGGTTTTTGGCAAAGCCGGAACCCTGCTCGGCCATGTTTCACTGGCCGCTCGCAAGGACGTCCGCAACGCCGTCGAAGCCGCTCACGCGGCGAAAGGCTGGTCAGGCACCACGGGCCATCTCCGGGCGCAAATACTCTATTACATTGCGGAAAACCTCGCCGCACGCAGCGACGATTTCGCCCGCAGACTGAATGACATGCAGGGCGGTAAATCAGGCGCAAAAGAGGTCAGCGCAACCATCAAAAGGCTGTTTACCTGGGCTGCATGGGCCGACAAATACGACGGCCAGGTTCACGGCGTGCCGGTCCGGGGCGTCGCACTCGCGATGAAAGAACCGGTCGGAGTCATCGGCGTTCTCTGTCCGTCTGAGGCACCGCTGCTCGGACTGATCTCCTGCATGGCACCGGCAATCGCAATGGGCAACCGCGTCATCCTGAGCGCCTCCGAACCTTTCCCGCTGGCCGCCACTGACTTCATACAGGTGCTCGAAACCTCCGACGTGCCCTCCGGCGTGGTCAATATCCTGACCGGCCCGCAGGCAGACCTCGCAAAACCGCTCGCCGGTCATATGGATGTCGATGCGGTCTGGTCCTTTGGCACAGGCTCGCTGTCTGAAACCGTCGAGAAAGCCTCAGCCTCTAACCTTAAACGAACCTGGGTGAACAACGGCTGTGCCCGCGACTGGTCCGGTGCCGAAGGTCAGGGCCGCGAATTCCTCGAAGCGGCGACTGAGATCAAAAACATCTGGGTCCCCTACGGCGAATGACGCACCGGGTGCGACGGTTTTCGCCCACGAAAGACCGGCACCGCGCGACAGCACCCGGCCCGCAAGGGGCCGGGGACATGACGTGGCGCGTCAGCGCCTCATTTTAACAGGAGCTCAGTTTGCCGGTGTCGACTCAAGCCCGACCGGCTGGCCCACCACCACAAAATGCAGCCCGTCCGGGTCGAGGAGTTCCCCGGCCACGCGCTTTGCATCCTCGAGAGTCACCGCTTCCACGCGGTCATTGCGCGTTGCGATGTAATCCACAGGCAGACCCAGCATCTGCATACCAACCATGATCCGCGCAATCGGACCGTTGCCGTCAAACCTCAGCGGATAGGCCCCGGTCATATAGGTCTTGGCATCTGCCAGTTCCTCCGCCGTGACACCTTCTGTCGCCGCTTTGCGCCATTCGTCCCTGATGACCTCGATGGCTTCCGCGATGCGGTCATTGGCTGAACTGACCGATCCGAAATAAACCTCTGCCAGGTCCTTGGGCACCAGATAGGAATAAACGCCATAGGTCAGCCCGCGTTTCTCGCGCACTTCCGTCATCAGCCTGCTCTCGAATGATCCGCCGCCCAGAACCTGGTTGAGCACGATAGCCGTGAAATAGTCCGGATCGTCCTGTGCAATGCCCGCCTGGCCGAAAAGCGCAACAGACTGCGGGGTATCAAAGGGCACCACTGTCACACCGCCCGGAATGCTGACCTCTGCGCGGTCCGGCATCGGAGCGCCGGTCTCCGGAAGATCACCGAGCAGCGTATCCATCAGCGTGGCGAGTTCCTCTTCCGTGATGTCCCCGACCGCACCGATATAGATGCGATCGCGGGCCAGAACCGCCCTGTGTGCCGCAATAAGATCATCCCGTGTCAGCGCCGCTACGCTTTCCACCGTCCCGTCAGACGAGGTCGCATAGGGATGATCGCCGAAAGCAATCTGATCCATCGTGCGCCCTGCGATGTCATTGGGGTCTTGCGCGTCTGACCGGATGCCCGAAATCACCTGGCCCCGCACCCGCTCAATCGCATCCTCATCAAAGCGCGGCTCCAGAAGTGCTGATCGCAGCAGAGCAACGGAGGCATCACGGTTTTCGGTCAGAAACCGTGCCGATACCGACAATGCATCGTCGCCGATATCGAAACTCAGCGTTGTCGCCAGTTCTTCCGCCGCGCGCGCAAAGGCGCGGGCGTCTTTGTCTGCGGCCCCTTCTTCAAGCAGATAAGTCATCAGGCTCACGGCCCCGCGCTTGCCCGGCATATCGAGGGAGGCACCACCGCGAAACCGGATCTCAAGCGCCGCAAAAGGGATTGAGTGATCTTCTACCAGCCAGGCCTTGAGGCCGCCGGGTGATTCTACTTCTTTGATCTCAACCGCAGCACCTGCCGGCACTGCCAGAAAGAGTGCCGCACAGAACGTCACAATAAAACGGATCATTGCGTAACCTCCTCGCGCATAAGCCAGCCGGTGACAGATGCCCGGATGTCAAATACGTCGCGCGCGGCTTCGATGATGTCCTCGGCCGTAACCGCTTCCAGAATGTCCGGCCAGGCCTGCACGTCCTCAACCGTCAGACCCGACGACAGCGCCTGTCCGTACCGGTTGGCAATGCGGTCCACATCGTCCCGCGCATAGATCTGATCGGCCCGGATCTGCAGTTTGATACGCGCAAGCTGCTCAGGGTCGACCCCTTCTGCGAGGAACTTATCAAGCGTGGCATCCATAGCATCTTCCGCTTCCTGAAGGCTCACACCCTCCTGCGGCACAACGATCACGTTAAAGGTCGTATCGTCCAGCGATACGCCGCGGTAAAAGGCCGCCGTATAGGTCGCGATCTTGCTGTTAAACTGCAGCTCTTCGGCCATAAAAGAGGTCGTACCGCCGCCCAGTATCTCCGCCAGAATGGTCAGCGCTGCGGCCCTCTCCTGGTCCCCGGGGTCCCGTTCGGGCGCGAGGTAGGACCGTCGCACATAGGGCTGCGCCACACGTGCGTCCTCGAAAACCAGACGCCGCGCGGCAGTTTGCGGCGGCTCCTGAGAGCGGACACGTTCCGGCAGCGCCGGGTTGGCAGGGATCACACCATAATAGGTCTCTGCCAGAGAACGCACCTCTTCCGGGGTCACATCGCCCGAGACCACCAGAATGGCATTGTTGGGGGAATAATAGATATCATAGAAGGTCAGCGCGTCTTCCATATCCAGCGATTCCATCTCGTGCATCCAGCCGATGATCGGCGCGCCATAGCGATGATTGAGATACTGCGCGGCCGAGATCTGCTCACCGAACAAGGCACCCGGGTTGTTTTCTGTGCGCTGGTTGCGCTCTTCGATGATTACGTCGCGCTCGGTGGCGATGTTCTCTTCAGTCAGGCGGATATTGCGCATCCGGTCTGATTCCATGCGCATCATCAGTTCCAGGCGGTCGGCGGCAACCCGCTGAAAATACGCCGTATAATCGTATGAGGTAAAGGCATTGTCACGGCCGCCATTGCGCGCAACCGTGGAAGACAACTCTCCGGCTTCCAGATCATCCGTGGCTTTGAAAAGCAGATGTTCGAGAAAATGCGCGACACCCGAAGACCCCGGCGGCTCATCCGCAGACCCGGCCCGGTACCAGACCATGTGCTGCACAACTGGCGCGCGGTGGTCTTCGACGACGACCACCTGCATTCCGTTATCCAGCGCAAAAGTGGTGACGGCCTCATTGTCCGCCCGGGCCAGCAGCGGCGCCGTTACGGCCACAGCGACAAGTGCTATTTGTCTCAACATCATCATCAGGCTCCCGGATGAATTCGGTGTTTCGGCTCACCGATACCTACGCCGGAAAAGCTGCGGTTCAAGTGATCCCCGCACGAATGTGAGGTAAAGCCTCAGCCCGGATCAGTTGTAGGGCGGAAAGCTTGGCGTCCGTGCACCGGCCTGGCGCCAGCGCCGTGCTGTTTCTTCGGCATCGAGCGTCTGGCGGCTATAGGCGCGGT
Organism: uncultured Roseobacter sp.; assembly: GCA_965365545.1. Taxonomy (GTDB): domain Bacteria; phylum Pseudomonadota; class Alphaproteobacteria; order Rhodobacterales; family Rhodobacteraceae; genus Roseobacter. Next base: position 29,694 of record CBDUCB010000013.1, read on the forward strand.
TATACCGGTCTTCGGGGAAAATCCGGTACTGGGTGAAACGGGACTGCTTGCGGCGGAATTCTGCGTCTGCCTGAGCAAGCTCCGTCCGGATACCCGGTGTCACACCAAAGCGTGACGCCGCCGTCACCAGCGCGCCGTCGGATGAAGGCACGGCAGCGTTCGGGTCGGAAGGCCGGCCACCGAGCGCCAGCACAGCGTCAGCCCCCGGATTGTTGTCCGTCAGGTTGGACTGGCCTGGCGTGGGCGTCGGCAGCGAGGCATAATCGGCCGGTTGCTGAAGCTCCGCCTTGGGTTCAACCAGAAACTCATCGGGGCCGCGCGAACTGGGGCTCAGCTGGCGCAGACCGGTATTTGCACAGGCACTCAAACTACCCGCTATCAGAACAAGAGCCATAATCCGGCGCATGTGTACTCTCCTAGACCTCCCGCTTGTGATACGACAGCCGGGCGGTAAATGTCACTGACCTTTTTTGGACGCGGTCTTGTGATCGGGCGCAAAGAACACCAGCGCGATCGCACCGGCAAAAATGAAAACATCGGCGAGGTTGAACACAAAGGGGTTGTTGAACCCGCAACAGGACATGTTCAGGAAATCCAGCACATACCCGTAAAGCAGCCGGTCAAGCACATTTGCCAGCGCACCGCCAACAAGCAGCCCCGCACCCGCCTGCGCCATACGCGGCAGCGCCGTGCGCCGCGCCCAGATCAGTACCCCCGCGCAGATCACCACCGCAAGTCCGATCAGCACCCAGCGGCT
>CBDUCB010000014.1:0-30423 GCA_965365545.1 uncultured Roseobacter sp.
AGCGCGTACCGCCGACTGTTCTCCGATCTGTAACCACTTCAATAGGGACGGACACCTTTACCCGCGATCCGGATTTAAGCTGATCTCTGCCGCCGCTCTTTGCGAATAGCGCGAGCCCGGAGCGGGATACAGGACAGCTTCGCCAGCCTGACAGAGACGAGTTTTAACTGGTGCTGCAACACCGTCATTATTCGGTCCGGGATTTTATATTCTATACTGAAGCTCGGCTGATATTTCTTTGGGCGCATACCCGGGAAACCGGGAGACTTGCGCGGAAAGTACTCACAAGCGCGGACGGCAAATTTTCTGAGCTTGTGTCACGTGACAGGGATGCTTGCTTTTCCGCCGTTGCCACGGCGTTCACAAACCGGACCATTTCCGGTCAACAGCAGACATTTTTAAAACCACAAGCCAGTAATCGTATTAAATCCGAACCGACCTGTGCTGCGGCGTGTGTGTAAAATCGGCTGTCCCGGGCGTGGTCGCCATTTCTCTTTTGCCCTGGTAAATGAAAAAGCTACTTTAGACGAACGATAATTTTTCATACGGACAGGGCGTTGATGAGTAGTAAGAGCAGAAGTTTTGCCGTAATCGGCCTCGGAACTTTCGGCGCGACTGTGGCGCGGGATTTGCAGCGGTTTGGCAACGACGTGATCGGCATTGACGTGGATGAAAACGTCGTTGCCGCTTATGCCGAAGATCTGGGTCAGGCGCTCATCCTGGATGCCCGTGATGACGGTGCTCTGAAAGAGGCCGGTGTAGATACCGTTGATGTCGGCATTGTTGCCATCGGCACGAACATCGAGGCGAGTGTTCTGGCGACAATCAATCTCAGGACAATCGGCGTCAGATCGGTCTGGGCCAAGGCGACATCAAAGAACCATCACCGCATCCTGTCAAAGCTCAATGTGGATCGGGTCATCCACCCTGAACGGGAGGTGGGCCAGCAGGTGGCGCAGGTTCTCAACAATCCATTGGTGCGGGACTACGTGAGCCTTGGCAACGGGCAGCACGTTGTCAATTTCCGTGTCCCGGAGAGCCTTGAGGGCAAGGCACTGTCGGACCTCAGTTATCGGCAGGAACATGACCTGCGTTGCATTGGCGTGCTGCGCGGCACGGATTATATCGGCCACGATTCCACAAGCTGCACGCTTGAAAAAGACGATCTGCTCTTATTGCTGGGCAGCCGTCAGGATCTCCGCGATTTCGCAAGCGCGCTTTAGCCGCGTCGATGTCAGGCCTGCAGCTTTCAATCCGGCGCAAGAGTTTCAGCCCCCCGGCTGCCCTCGCTGCGATCTATGCGACATTTATTCTGATCGGTGCAGTGGCCCTGCGGATGCCCTTCAGCCATAACGGGAGCATAACATTCAGCGATGCCGTCTTCACGGCGGCCTCTGCGGTGACCGTGACGGGGCTCATCGTGGTGGATACCGGCTCGGATTTCACCCTGATCGGGCAGATCATCGTGGCCCTGCTGATCCAGATCGGTGGGCTCGGGCTGATGACCTTTGCCGCGCTTTTGCTGACGATGCTCGGGCTGACCATCGGGATGCCGCAGCGGCTTGTTCTGCGCGACGAGCTTGGCCAGACCGGCGTAAGCGAACTGCTCGTTCTTGTGCGGATGGTCGTTCTCGTTGCTTTCATCGCCGAAGCCATCGCGACAGTCGTGCTGATGATTGTCTTCGTGCCGGAATTCGGCTGGGCGGAGGGAGTCTGGCAGGCGATTTTCCACGCGATATCGGCCTTCAATAATGCGGGTTTCTCGCTCTTTCCCGACAGTCTGACGGGCTATGTGGCCGACCCGGTGGTTAACATCACAATCACTTTGCTCTTTATTCTGAGCGGGCTGGGCTTTGTCGTTCTGGCTGATGTGAACCGCCAGCGACGCTGGTCAAAGCTTACGCTCCACAGCAAGCTGATGCTGTCCGGAACGCTGGTCCTCATCCTGTTTGCCTGGGGCATGTTTGCCCTCCTCGAATGGCGCAACCCCGCCACTCTGGGCGGTCTTGACAGCGACGGTGCACGCATCCTTGCAAGCTGGTTTCAGGCGGTGACACCGCGCACGGCGGGGTTCAACACCCTCGATTACGCGCAGATGAAAGACAGCACGACCATCATGACGCTGGCTCTGATGCTGGTGGGCGGCGGGCCGTCATCGACAGCAGGTGGGATAAAGGTCACGACGCTGATCGTGCTGGCTCTCGCGACGCTGGCGTTTTTCCGCAGGCAGGAACGGCTCCATATCTTTGGCCGCAGCCTGGGTCTGCCAGAGATTATGAAGGTACTCGCGCTGACGGCGCTGTCGATTTTTCTGGTTCTGATCGGTCTTTTTCTGACCTCGATCACCTATCAGGGGGACTTTCTCGACCTGCTCTTCGAAGTCTGTTCGGCCTTTGGCACTGTGGGTCTTTCCCGTGGCGCAACCGGAGAACTGGATGAATTTGGCCGGGCAATGATCATCCTCATCATGTTCGTCGGGCGCCTCGGCCCCCTTACACTTGCCTTCTTCCTCGCCACAAAAACGAGGCCCAAAATCACTTTTCCCGAAGGTAAAGTTTTTCTCGGCTGAAGCCATCGCCGGGCAATACAGGCATACAACGGTCAAGAGCCGATGGCCGACTATTCCGCAGCGGATGCCGGACAACGCGTGAAACGAGGCGTAACAGCAGGCGGCAGCCTGTGGGCCCTCAGGCCGGCGGTTGGACCCCTTGCCCTGTTTGTATCTGCTTACTCAGCTTTGATGCACTTAAGCCCGGCGGGATCAGGTGTTAAAGCTGTCTGCCGAAGGGCAGAATACCGAAAAAACGGCTTTGGAACGTTCGCCAGGCGGATGAGCGGGGTTCGGTTTTATAAAGAACATTAACCCCGTCTTCCTCCCGGTACGTCAGCCAGTCGATACCACCGCTTTCGTCCAGTTGCAGCTTATAGGCATTTCTTCTGAGGTTTTCTTTGAACAATTTCAACGCAGTACGTGACAGAGAGGAAGACCTGATCAGCACGCCCATTTCATTGTTCAGCCAGACCGACCGCGGATCCCAGTTAAAGGAGCCGACAAACAGGTAGTGTTCATCAATAATGAAGGCTTTGGTATGCAGCGACGACTGCGATAATCCGAGCCCCAGACGCTCGCGGTCCGCACGCGCTGCATTCGGTCTGAGCTCATACAGACTGACACCGGCTTCCAGCAATTCTTCCCGGGAGCGGGCGTACTTTCCATAGACCGGCAACACATCTGTCGAATCCATGGAATTTGTGAGGATGTTGACACTGACACCACGCGCGCTCATCGCGGACAGGTACTCAACACCCTGATCTTCCGGCACAAAATAGGCCGAAGAAACATAAAGGCTTGATGATGCCTGATTAAGATACGGTAGCATCTGCCCGGCAACGAGGCTTTCCGCGTCCGGCTCTCCCGCAGCTTTTTCGGGCGGATCGGCGATCAGCGTTGCAGGGACCCAGTCAAGCTCAAGCCTCGACCGGGCTATCTTTTCGCGTACATCGTGGGTCAAAGCCTGACCGAAAGGTGTTTGCGCTGCCGCGCTTGCGAGGGAGGACAGGCGAGCCATCGCATCTGCAAGCGACAGGTCCTGCTGCTGGTCGCGGATCACCGCACTTGCAGGCACCGCATAGGGGCTGTTCCAGTATGTGTCGAAGGTGCCTGAAACCTCCTTCGCAACCGGACCTGCCGCGAGTACATCGAGGTCATTGTAATTGCTGTCCTCGCGCGCTGCGAAATATTCGTTTCCGATATTCCTGCCGCCGACAATGGTGAAAACGCCGTCGCCGGTCATGGATTTGTTGTGCATGCGTCGAGTCACGCGACTGAATTCAAAAAGTGACGCCACATTCCGACCGAAGCCGCGCTTAAACGGGTTGAAAAGGCGGATTTCGATGTTCGGATGCTTCTCCAGCGCGGCAGTCATTGCATCATAGCCGGCGACGTCCATGTCATCGAGAAGCAGGCGAACACGGACGCCACGTTCTGCCGCCTCTACAAGGCTCCGGGCATAGAGGTGCCCGGCTTCGTCGTCGTGTAACAGGTAGTATTGTGCGTCAATCGTGCGCTCGGATTTCTCTGCGATCGCGAGACGGAGCGCCAGGGCCTCCGGGCCGTCCGTCACCAGATAGATACCTGTCCGCCCGTCCCGCGGGTCGCCCGCGCGTGCTGCAACACGCGACAGAAAAGTCCCGTTTGTATTTTCGTTCGAGCGCGTAACCGTTTTGGTGTATTCGCCCGGCCCGGATGCACAGGACACGAGTAACAAAGTGGCCAACCCCAGCAAGCCGGTGCGAATGAGACTTTTCATGCGCATGAACAAACCAGGTTCCGGAAGGCGCAGGCGGGTAAACGGCATGGCATCACGTCCTTTGCTGAATGCACTTTGACCTGATTTTAACGAATTTTCAGCTTATGCAAACTGAAGTTCAGATAAAGGGAAATGTGCGTCGGTAAGTGCAGGGCGGGCCAGACCGGACCGGGCTGAGTGGCCCCGTACATCTGATGCTGACCGGCAAAAATACGAAAGCCATATTCCTTCCGGTTGCGTACATTTTCTATCGGGCGCGAGGTGGACAACAGACCAGTGCCTCATCGTGTCCTGTTCTGAAAAGTAGTATTCTGCGGGTCCCTCTGATGCTGTTCGCCGATGTTGAGCGGCCGCGCAATGTGCAAGAACTTCAGGGTCATCGGGACGTACGGCGGTGCAACCGTGCGACGCAATTTCAAAAGACTGCATCCGGTGACCCGGCACCGGCGGCGAAACCGTCGGATCCGCCGGGTGATTTGCGGATTACCTGCGGCCCGAAATACCCGTTCATTCCGGCTCAACCGGCAAAGCCGTGGTGAAACGTTGAAACAGATCCGGTTATCGGTCCCTTGTTTTGCAACCTGCTTTGCTCATCTGTGATGAATACCGTTCAGTTGCGGCGGGTCTCTGTCGCGGTGCGGCACAATGCGGAATACCGGCGCGAACAGGTTGTGCCGGAAGTCAAAAACTCCGGACGCCACGCACGCCCTTGCGCTTTGAGTGTTGCCAGGAGATGGTTTCCGGGAATGAAACCGGGAGGGTAACCATGACATTTCTCAGATCAGTCTCAGTCATCGCCGCGACGGCAATTGCACTGGGCTCCGGCGCGGCGGCAGAAACCCGTGTCACCTATAAGTCGGCCAAGGCAGGGTCGTCATACTTTCAGATGGCGGTACAGATCGCCGAGGCGATGAAGGAAGGCACCGGCGGGGACGTCTCCGTCACGGTCGAGGAAAGTCAGGGCTCGGTGCAGAACGTGATGGAAGTGCGCGCCCGTGGAGGTGATTATGTCTTTACCACGCCACCGGCTCTCATCGGTCTTGCGCAGGAGGGCAAGGCGATGTTTGAAGGCAAGGGCGATCCGGCCTTTGATGAAATCAGAGCGCTTTTCCCGATCCCCTCGCTGACTATGCATTTTGTTATGTCTGAAGACAGCGGCGTGCAGAGCTTTGCGGATCTGGAAGGCAAAACCATCCTGCTTGGCAGCGGGTCTTTCGGGGCGCGGGAAGGTGCGAAATATATCGAACTTTTCGGACTGGAAGGCAAAGTGACAGTTGCGGATTCTGAACTTTCAAACGCTGTGAACGCTCTTAAGAACGGACAGATCGACGGCTTTGTCACCGCCGGCTCCTGGCCTGCGCCCAACGTGATCGAAGCTGCCGCCTCAACCGGTGTGAAGGTGCTCTCACTCGATGATGCGCAGATCGATATGTCTAAGCGCACGCGGCTGACCATTCCCGCCGGTACCTATGCGGGTCAGAGCGAAGATATCACGACAACTTCTCTTCCCGTGGTCGCTTACACCACGTCAAAGATGGATGATGACACCGCCTATCTGCTGACAAAAACCTATTGGGAAACGCGCGAGGATATGGCCGGAGATGCTGCATGGTGGGCGGGTGTGTCGACCGATATGCTGAGCAATATCACCAGCCAGATTCACCCCGGCGCGATCCGCTATTACAAGGAAATCGGTGCACCTTTAAGTGACGCGCAGATGTAATCGCACTCCCGGGCCCTTACGCGGGGCACGGGCCATCCATGCAGAATGAAACCGGCCCGATACCCCTGCGCGCGCTCTGGATTGCCCTCGGCGCGCTGACCTGTGCCTTTCACATCGGGCTGATTTTCTTCGGGCTGGTGCCGAACCTCGTGGCGCGTCCTCTGCACATGGCGCTGGTCCTGCCGTGGGTGTTTGTTTTTGGTGCTGCGACACGTGGTGCAGCCCTCAGGGGGGCCATTATTGCGGCAGTCGGGGTTGCCGGATGTCTGTGGATTGCGCTCAACCATGCAGCCCTGCGCAACCAGTACGGGTTTCTCGAAGACCTCTTTCAGGTGGGTCTCGCTCTTGTGCTGCTGCTGATCGTGATGGAGGGTGCGCGGCGGATGATCGGCTGGCCGCTGCCTCTGGTCGCCTGCGCCGCCTTGCTTTACGGGCTTTTCGGACAGCATATCCCCGGCGAGTTCGGGCACGCCGGAACACCTCTGCGCAGCTTTCTGGGCACGCTGATTGTCGCTGAAGGCGGGCTCTGGGGCAGCCTGACAGGTGTTTCTGTCGGCGTCGTCGCGATATTCGTGATTTTTGGCGCGGTGCTAAACGCGGGCGAGGCCGGGCAGGGGTTCATGAATGTGGCTTCGGCGGCCGCCGGGCGTCTGACCGGCGGAGCAGCGAAAGTGTCTGTGCTCTCCTCGGCACTTTTCGGCTCTATTTCGGGCTCTGCATCGGCGAATGTGGCCTCTACCGGGGCGATCACGCTGCCTGCTATGACAAAGCTCGGCTATCCGAAACGCCTCGCGGCCGCCGTCGAGGCGGTGGCGTCCTCGGGCGGACAGATCATGCCGCCGCTGATGGGGGCGGGGGCCTTTGTGATGGTTGAGTTGACCGGCGTGCCCTATGTGGAAATCATGATTGCGGCGCTGCTGCCTGCCATCCTCTATTTTCTGACAGTCTGGATGGGCATTAACGCCTATGCGCAGCGTTTTGAACTGCGCGCGGTGCCCGAGGATGAGCGGCCGGGCAGGCGCGCCGTGATCATCACCTCGGGGTTCTTCCTTGTTCCTTTCTCCGTGCTGCTGTTCGCCATGTTTGCGCTTGGTTTCACGGCGCAGTATGCTGCGGCACTTGCGATCTTTGCCGGGGCTGCTGCGCTGCTGTTTGACGCGACGCCCGGCTTTAATCTGCGGCAGGGACTTACGCGGACGGGGGACGCGATGCTCAGCGCCGGGCGGCAGGTTGCCATGATCGCGATCATTATTCTCTGCGCTTCCATCATCATCGGTGTGCTCGGCATCACGGGCCTCGGCGTCAAGACGACCTCGGTTATTCTGTCAGGATCGGGAGGTGAACTCTGGCCGGCGCTTCTGCTGACGGCAGCGGCCTGTCTGCTTCTGGGCATGGAGGTGCCGACAACGGCGGCCTATGTGATCTGCGTTTCGGTCGCAGGACCGGCGCTGATCGAGCTTGGCCTTGAACCTTTGCAGACACATCTGTTTGTTTTCTGGTTCGCTCTTTTGTCGACCATCACACCGCCCGTTTGTGGCGCGGTGTTCATTGCGGCCGGGATGATCGGAGAGAACTGGCTGCGCGTGGCGCTGACCGCAATGGCGCTGGGCGTCGGGCTCTACGTCATTCCGCTCGGCATGATTGCCAACGAAAGTCTGATCCGGATCGGAAGCGAACCCGCGGCGGCAGTCCTCGCATTCGCGCATGTCGCCGTCGGGTTATCCTGTTTCTCTTATGCGCTGATCGGGCGGTCGCACCTGGTGATCCGCGCCGGGCTTTTGGCGGTGGGGAGCGTCGCGACATTCCCGGGTCTGCTGTTCTGAGCGCCAGAATGTGGTTCAGTAACCCCGGTCCGGATCAACCACATTAAACAGCGGTCGTCCGTTCAGCCAGTTGTCCAGATTGCGCAGGAAAAGCGCAAAGGAAGCTTCGTCCCAGTCTTTGTGCACGGCAGAGCAATGCGGCGAGATCAGCAGGTTGGCGGTGTTCCAGAGCGGGCTCGACGGGGGCAGGGGTTCGACGGGGAACACATCCAGGGCCGCTCCTGCAATCCGGCCTGAATTCAGTGCTGCGCACAGAGCATCCTGATCGGTGACCCCACCGCGGGACACATCGACGAAAACAGCTCCTTCTTTGATCACCCCGATCGCATTCGCACTAAGCATATCGCGGGTATCATCTGTAAGCGGGGTGCAGACCACGACCACATCTGCCTGCGGCAGCAACTGCAAAAGGTCCCCGGAAGGGCGCACATCGTCAACGTTCTCCATCGCCTCAGGGCTGGCACGTGTGCCGGTCACCTGCATGCCAAAGGCTTTTGCGCGCGCCGCGACCGCGCGTCCGGTATGCCCGAGACCCACAATCAGCATGGTTTTATCTTTCACCGGCTCAACAGATCGCATCTGCCAGCGTCTGAGTGCTTTGTCCTGAACAAAGCCCGGCACATCGAGCGTAAAGTGCAGAATGCAGCCCATCACATATTCGGCGATCATATCGGCGGCGACCCCGGCTGCGTTGGTGACTGTCACGCGGTCCGTGTTCCAATGCCCCAGATGGTCAGTTCCGGCCCCGCCGTTGGCCACCCAGACCGGGCCTCCTTCGGCGAAAAGGGCTTTGGCAGGAAATCCTGGCGCGGGATCAAACCTGACCGAATAAACGACATCGGGCCTGTGTGTTGAAATCGCTGCGGGCAGGCCGGCATTGGTGTCACAGGTGCCGACCTGAGCACCGGGACAGGCGGCCAGCAGGCTGGCTTTTTGCGGGGCGGTCTGATCGCTGTGGATCAGAATGCGGGGCGCTCGCGCCATATGACATCTCCTGTATGAAGTTCTGCTCTCCTGGCCGCGGCCGGTCTGTGACGTCTTTTTTGGGTTCGCGTCGTGCAATGGCAACCGCCGGGATCGCGACCTGGTTCCCTGTCCGACCCTGCTTTCCCCGGTCCGGTGGGGGGATCAACGCCTGCACGGGCGCTGCATCGCCCCGAAGCACCGGTGTTCTGCGCCGGAGGGAGCTTTCGCATCAAAGGCCCGCCAGAGGCACCGTCCAGCCGGACAGAACCCGCAGCAAATAAGGTATATCCAGCCCATGTGGCTGCAATGGTTCTGTTTTGTTCCGCACAGACGTGCGGTTTTGATCGCAAGGATGTCGGTTTCTCTTGAGGTCAGCGCCAAAGTGGCACACACATTGTGGAACTTTTTTCAGGCCCTGAGATCAGGAGTTCGCGTGTCCCTCTTCCTTATCGTTGCCCTGCCCTTCCTTGGCGCACTTTTGCCAGGGCTGATGAACTCGGCCGGTCGCGCGGCCTGCGCCGGTGTCACCTTTATGGTGTCGCTGATGGCCTTCATCGGGCTGCTGACCAACCTGCCTGCGGTGCTGGCGGGCGAAGTGGTTCAGGCCGGGGTCGACTGGATGCCGGCGCTGGGGATGAATTTCACGCTGATGCTCGACGGGCTGGGCTTTTTCTTTGCGCTGCTGATCCTGGGAATTGGCCTTCTTATCATCACATACGGGCGGTTTTACCTCTCGCGCGAAGACAATATGGGCGAATTTTTCACCTATCTGCTGCTCTTTCAGGGCGCGATGGTGGGAATCGTTCTGAGTGATAACATCCTGCTCTTGCTGGTTTTCTGGGAGCTGACCTCGCTGTCATCCTTCCTGCTCATTGGTTACTGGAAACATCTGCCCGAAGGCCGGCAGGGCGCGCGCATGGCACTGACCGTCACGGGTATGGGCGGGCTTGCGATGATCGCGGGCATGCTGATCCTCGGCCAGATCGTCGGCAGCTATGACCTCAGCGTGATCCTGCAGAACCGCGATGTCATTCAGGAAAGCCCGCTTTATCTGCCGGCGCTGCTCCTGATCCTGGCGGGCTGTTTCACCAAATCGGCGCAGTTCCCGTTCCACTTCTGGCTGCCGCATGCCATGGCTGCACCGACCCCGGTATCGGCCTATCTGCACTCGGCCACGATGGTAAAAGCCGGCATTTTCCTGATGGCGCGCATGTGGCCGGTGCTTTCGGGCACGCCGGAATGGTTCGTGATCGTGACCACGGCGGGTCTTGTGACCATGGTCATCGGGGCGGTTATTGCGCTCTTTAAACATGATCTCAAAGCCCTTCTGGCATTCTCGACCGTCAGCCATCTGGGGCTGATCACCATGTTGCTCGGCACCGGCACGGCGTTCGGCGCGATGGCCGCGGTTTTCCACATTCTGAACCATGCAACGTTCAAGGCGGCGCTTTTCATGTCAGCGGGCATTGTCGATCACGAGGCGCATACCCGCGATATCCGCAGGCTGGGCGGGCTGCGGACGCTGATGCCGGTGACATTTGTGATCGTCACGATTGCGGCGCTGTCGATGGCCGGTATTCCGCTGCTGAACGGGTTCCTCTCCAAGGAGATGATGCTGGAAGAAGCGTATCACACGGTGCTTTTCGGTTCGCACTGGCTGGTGCCCGGGCTTGCCGTTCTCGGGTCTCTCTTTTCGGCGGCCTACAGCTTCCGGCTGATTGCGCATACCTTCCTTGGACCTGTACGCGACGATTATCCGGCTAAACCACACGATCCGGGTGCGGGCATGTGGATGCCCCCTGCGATTCTGACCGTGCTGGTCGTGGTCATCGGTCTTGCGCCGTTTCTAGCAGAGCCCTTCGTGAAAATGGTGACGGCATCAGTGCTGGGAGACGCGGCCGATGTGCCCAAGGCCTATTTCAAAATCTGGCATGGCCTGGTGCCGGCGCTTTATATGTCGATCGCCGCGACCGTCGGCGGTCTGATCCTTCTGTCGCTCTTCAGACCAGCGCTGAAACTCTGGGATACCGCACCGCGCCCCGAGGCGAAAACCATATTCGAGGCCGTGATCGCTGCGGCTGTTTCAGGCGCGCGCACGTTCTCGCACGGTCTGCATAATGGTGCCTTTACCCGCTATGCGGCAATCTTTGCCGTAACTGTTGTCGCGGTCGGTGCCCATGCGTGGAGCACAGGTGTGACAGGTCCGGCAACCCGCAGCATGCAACCTGCGGAGGCGGTGCCGATCGCAGGCTGGCTGATGCTGGTGGCTGCAACTGTGGCGCTGGTGTTCCAGCATCGCAACCGGTTGCTGGCGCTAATTCTGATCGGGATCGCGGGGCTTATGGTCTCGGTGGGCTTTGTGTTTTTCAGTGCGCCGGATCTCGCGATGACACAGATCACGGTCGAAGTGGTCACCATCATTCTGCTGTTGCTGGCGCTGAACTTCCTGCCCAATCAAACACCGGTGGAAAGCAGTGTGCTGCGCCGCACCCGTGACGCAGCGGTCGGCATCGCCGGCGGCCTTGGTACCATGGCGCTGTCTTATCACTATCTCATGCGTGATGCGGTCGCGACGCCGATTTCGGAATTCCACCTCGCGAACTCTTACAAAGGCGGTGGCGGTACCAACGTCGTAAACGTGATCCTCGTGGATTTCCGGGGCTTTGATACCTATGGCGAAATTATTGTTCTGGGGATCGCGGCGCTGCTGATCTATGCGCTGACAGAGACGCTGCTGTCAGGGCCGGTACGGGCAAGGCTGCTGAACCGCAAGCCTGACCAGCCACTTGCGGGTGACATGCACCCGACGATGATGGTCGTTCTGACCCGGGTGATCATGCCCGTTGTGGTGATGGTCGGCTTTTACATCTTCCTGCGGGGCCACAATGAGCCGGGCGGCGGCTTCATCGCGGGTCTGATCGTGTCAATCGGCGTGGTGATGCAGTATATGGCCAGCGGGTTCAGCTGGACCTCGGCGCGCCTGAGATACCCCTATCACGGGGTGATCGGGGCGGGTGTTCTGATCGCCGGGCTCACGGGTATCGGGTCCTGGTTCTTTGCCAAACCCTTCCTGACATCGGATTTTACCTACGTGCGTATTCCGCCCTTTAATGAGTTCGAACTGGCCACGGCGGCGCTGTTTGATCTGGGCGTGTTTCTGGCGGTGGTCGGTGCGGTGATGCTCTCGCTGGAAAGCTTCTCGCGCCTCGCGCGCCGCGCCCATGTGAAGGACAGCGAACACCCCATGGACATTGACCCGTCGCGTGATGACCCGCAGCCGGCAGGGGGGGAGGCATAATATGGAACTGCTTGTCGCTTCCGCCATCGGCATTCTCACCGCGGCCGGGCTTTATCTGGTGCTGCGTCTGCGCACCTTTCCGGTCATCCTCGGGGTGTCGCTGCTGACCTATGCGGTCAATGTGTTTCTCTTTGCCTCCGGTCGTCTGACCGTGGGCGCGCCGCCGATCCTGCAAAAAGGGGTCGAGACCTATACCGATCCTTTGCCTCAGGCGCTGGTGCTGACGGCAATCGTGATCTCTTTCGGGATGACGGCTGTTGTCGTGATGATCTCTCTGGGCGCTTATCTCGGCTCCGACGACGACAGCGTGGACGATCCGCTCCTGCCTGAAAAAGACGGCGGGAGGGATGTGACATGATTCACTGGATTATCGTTCCTGTCATTCTGCCGGCAATCCTTGCACCCTTTATCGTACTGGCCGCGCGCTACCACCTTGGGATCCAGCGGGTTTTCTCGGTGGCGGGCGTGCTGGCGCTGATCGCCGTGGCTGCCGGTCTGGCCTGGCAGGCATCCGACGGGACGGTCACGCTTTATCAGCTTGGTGACTGGGCGGCGCCTTTTGGCATCGTGGTGGTTGGTGACAGGCTCTCAACGCTGATGGTTCTGCTGACCTCGGTGCTGGCGCTCTTTGTGCTGCTCTATGCGATCGGATCCGGCTGGGATGACCGGGGGCGGCATTTCCATGCGCTTTATCAGTTTCAGCTGATGGGGATTATGGGTGCGTTTCTCACCGGTGACCTGTTTAACCTCTTTGTGTTCTTCGAAGTTCTGCTGATCGCCTCCTACGGGCTGATGATCCATGCAGGTGGCAACGAGAGGCTGCGGGCGGGCGTACAGTATGTTCTGTTCAACCTTCTGGGCTCCACGCTCTTTCTCTTTGCCCTGGGCTCCATCTATGCTGAAACCGGAACACTCAACATGGCCGATCTGGCAGAGCGGGTGACGCTGATCGGGCCAGAGGCGACAGTGGGGATCCGGGTTGCGGCGGTGCTGCTTCTGATGGTCTTTGCGATCAAAGCAGCCCTTGTGCCGTTGCATTTCTGGCTGCCGTCGAGCTATGCGGAGGCCCCTGCGCCGGTGGCAGCACTCTTTGCGATTATGACCAAGGTGGGCGCCTACGCGATCATCCGGGTCTATACGATCATCTTTCCACCGGATCTTGAGGTCACTGCGGGGCTCTTTGATGTCTGGCTGCTGCCGGCGGCGCTTATATCGCTGGCCATCGGGATGATCGGCGTGCTGGCTGCGCGCGAGCTGAACAGGCTTGTCGCCTTTTCGGTGATCGGCTCGATGGGAATGGTGCTGATCTCAATCGCGCTCTTTACGCCGACCAGCATCTCAGCAGCACTTTATTACATCGTGCACTCCACGCTGGCAGCGGGCGCGCTTTTCCTGATCACAGATCTGGTGCGCACGGGGCGCGGTAACCTGATGCTGACGGCACAGCCCCCTGCGGCAGGGGCGACGGCGACATCGATCCTGTTCTTTGCGGCCGCAATCGCGATGGCCGGGCTGCCGCCGCTCTCGGGGTTCCTCGGTAAGCTGCTGATCCTCGATGCTGCCTTTGAGACGCCCCATGCATCCTGGGTCTGGGCGGTCATCCTGATCTCCAGCCTTGTCAGCATTGTAGGCTTTGCCCGCGCGGGCAGCGTAATCTTCTGGAAAGCCACAAGCGTCGTGGTGCCGGACAACGCTGAAACCTACGCCCGGCCGACGATCCTGTCTTACGGGGCGGTCGGTGTTCTGCTGATCCTTCTGGTGCTGCACACTGTCTTTGGCGGTATCGTTCACCGCTATACCGGCAGTATCGCTGCGGGGCTTTTCGCGCCCGAGCCCTACATATCAACCGTGCTTGGCACGCCGGGCAAGCTGAGTGACGGCGCGAAAGAGGAGGCACACTGATATGATCAGAAACGCATTCTACTGGCTATTGCCCCACCCGATGCTGACGCTGCTGCTGGCGCTGGTCTGGACCCTGCTTCAGAATGACGTGTCGGCGGGCATGGTGGTTTTCGGGTTAATCCTTGGCATCATCATTCCCTGGTCCACGTCCGCCTGGTGGCCCGATACACCCAAGGGCTTCAGGATGGGCAAGATGATTTCCTATTCGATCATGGTCCTCTGGGATATCCTCGTGGCCAATATCGAGGTCGCATGGATCGTTCTGACGGTTTCCAACGAAAAGCTTAAACCCGCGTGGATCGTTGTTCCGCTTGAGCTGCGCCAGCCTGAGGCGATCACAGTGCTGGCCGGGACCATCACGCTGACGCCCGGCACCGTCTCGGCCGATTTGTCGGATGAGGGCCACAGCCTTCTCGTCCACGTCCTGCACACGGATGACCCTGATGCCGTACGCGACGAGATTAACATACGCTATCAGCGCCGTCTCAAGGAGATCTTCTCATGAGTTTTGCCAGTGATTTTCTGAACATCGCCCTGGTGATCGCCTTTGTGTCCGTTGCTGTGTCGCAGGTTCTGTCGATGGTGCGGCTGGTGATCGGTCCTGATACCGGTACGCGCATTCTGGCGCTCGACACCATGGTTGTGAATGCCATCGGCCTGATTGTGCTGCTGGGGATCTCGCAGGGCTCCAACATTTATTTCGAAGTGGCAATGATTATCGCGATGCTTGGTTTTGTTTCGACCGTTGCCTACGCCCGGTTCATCCTGCGGGGGGATATCATCGAATGACGATCGAAGTTATTGGCGCAATCGCAACCGCAATATGTCTTCTCGTTGGCGCGGGCTTCACGCTTGTCGGTGCCATCGGGTTGGTGAAATTCAATGATTCCATGACGCGGCTGCACGCGCCGACCAAGGTGGGCACCGTGGGAGTAGGTGCGCTTTTGCTGGCATCAATGCTCTATTCGCTCACCTACAACTACGGATCCGCACATGAGATCCTGATCATGGCATTTCTTTTCGTCACAGCGCCGATTTCGGCGAATTTTATTGCCAAGGTAAACATCCACCGCCGCTCCTGCGAAACGCCGCCCGAGCCGCCAAAGGATGACACATGGGGTACGCTGAACGTGCCGGATGCGGATAAGGCCGTGAGCAACCCTGTGAACGCCACGCAAAGCTGAGATTCACTGTACCGGCACAGTACCCCGGGCAGTATGCGCATTTCGCTGCGTCTTTCGGGACGGGCAGCGGGTTGCGCACCTTGACTTCCTGAGCGCCAAAAGGTGTATCTGGCCCGAAATCTGAACCCCCTGAAGGGAAATCAATATGCACGCCTATCGCAGCCACACCTGTGCTGATCTGACCGCCGCGAATGTCGGCGAAACCGTCCGTCTGTCGGGCTGGGTGCACCGGGTCCGCGATCACGGCGGCGTTCTGTTTATCGACCTGCGCGACCACTATGGAATGACCCAGGTGCTCTGTGATCCTGACAGCGCGGTTTTTGCTGAAGTTGAGAAGGTGCGCGCGGAATGGTGCATCCGGATCGACGGCGAGGTGAAGGCCCGGGATGCGTCGCTCGTGAACGCGAAAATTCCGACCGGAGAGATAGAGGTGTTCGTGCGCGACATCGAAGTGCTTGGGGGTGCCGGTGAATTGCCGCTGCAGGTCTTCGGTGATCAGGAATACCCGGAAGAAACGCGTCTGCGGTACCGCTATCTGGATCTGCGGCGCGAGAAAATGCAGGCCAATATGAAGCTGCGTTCTGATGTTGTTGCCTCTGTCAGGCGGCGCATGTGGGATGCGGATTTCCGCGAGTTTCAGACGCCGATCATCACCGCCTCCTCCCCCGAGGGCGCGCGCGATTTTCTGGTGCCGAGCCGTCTGCATCCGGGCAAATTCTACGCTCTTCCACAGGCACCGCAGCAGTTTAAACAGCTGCTGATGGTGTCCGGCTTTGATAAATACTTCCAGATCGCGCCCTGTTTCCGCGATGAGGACCCGCGCGCGGACCGCTCGCCGACCGACTTCTATCAGCTTGATATGGAAATGAGCTTTGTCGAACAGCAGGATGTATTCGACACAATTCAGCCCGTTATCACGGGCATTTTCGAGGAGTTCGGCGGCGGTCGTCCGGTGGATCAGGAATGGCCGCAGATCTCCTATAAGGATGCGGCGCTGTGGTATGGCACGGACAAGCCTGACCTGCGCAACCCGATCAGAATGCAGATTGTGTCTGAGCATTTTGCAGGGTCCGGGTTTGCGATCTTTGCAAAGCTTCTGGAACAGGAAGGCACGCAGATCCGCGCCATTCCGGCTCCGGGCGGCGGCAGCCGGAAATTCTGTGACCGCATGAATGCTTTTGCGCAGAAGGAAGGGTTGCCCGGGATGGGTTACATCTTCTGGCGCGATCAGGGGCAGGGGATGGAAGCTGCAGGTCCGCTGGCCAAGAACATCGGTCCGGAGCGAACAGAGGCGATCCGTCAGCAGCTGGGCCTGGAGGTTGGCGATGCTGCGTTTTTCCTTGGTGGCAAGCCGAAGAGCTTTGAAGGTGTCGCGGGCAAAGCCCGGACGGTCATCGGCGAAGAGCTTGGTCTGACGGAGAAGGATCGTTTCGCCTTTGCCTGGATCGTGGACTTCCCGATCTACGAAAAGGATGCTGAGAGCGGAAAGATTGATTTCGAGCACAATCCGTTTTCCATGCCTCAGGGCGGGATGGCGGCGCTGGAAGGCGACCCGCTGGATGTGCTGGGGTACCAGTATGATCTCGCGTGCAACGGCTATGAACTGGTGTCGGGTGCCATCCGGAACCACCGGCCTGAGATAATGTTCAAAGCCTTTGAGATTGCGGGGTACGGTGAGGATGAGGTGCGCAAGCGCTTCGGTGGTATGGTTAACGCCTTTCAGTACGGCGCACCGCCCCACGGCGGGTGTGCTGCGGGCATCGACCGGATCGTGATGCTGCTGGCCGATGAGAGTAACATCCGAGAGGTCATTCTCTTTCCGATGAACCAGCGTGCCGAAGACCTGATGATGTCTGCGCCCTCCGAGCCGCTGAGTGATCAGCTGATGGAACTCGGTTTGCGGGTCATTCCGCAGGAATAGGCTGCGATGCAAGGGACCGGACAGTGCTGTATCCAGGCTGCAGGCGCGTGACGAAAGCGCCTCAAACCGGTGCGCCTGTACCGGGCTGGTCGCCACCGCCGCGACCTGCGGGTGACACGCTGACCGGTGCGCGCGTCCGGCTTGAAGCCCTGAATGCGAACGAACACGTAACGGAGCTTTTTAACGAGATGGAAGGCCACGACCGGCTGTGGGACTACATGCCCTATGGCCCGTTTGCCGGCAAGCAGGCCTATGCGCAGTGGATCAGCGAGACGGTCGCGGATGATGCGCATCTTTTCTATGCCATCCGAAACCTTGCGACCGGGCGTGCGGAAGGCGTGGCAAGCTATCTCCGGATCAATCCGGGCGCGGGATCGGTGGAAGTCGGTCACATCTGCTTCAGCCCCGCGCTTCAGCAGACACCCGCGGCGACTGAGGCGATGTTTCTGATGATGCAGTGGGCGTTCGAGGCCGGTTACCGGCGATATGAATGGAAGTGCAATGCGCTCAATACCCCGTCACGCCGGGCCGCACAACGTCTCGGACTGAGCTATGAAGGGGTGTTCAGGCAGGCTGCGGTCATTAAAGGGCGTAATCGCGATACGGCCTGGTTTGCCGCTATCGACAGCGAATGGCCGCGGTTGCGGGAGGCATTTTCCGCCTGGCTGGACCCGTCGAATTTCGATGTCAGAGGCGTCCAGCGGCAGGCCCTCGGGGCACTTACCGCACCGGTGCTGGCCGCTGCGGATCCGGTACTCAGCCGATAACGCGGCTCAGATGGCCAGTTTTTGTGTGAGCCGCTGGCGGATCAGCCCGGAAAGGTCGGTCGCTTCCTGAACCGCCGGCTGCCCGCTGGCCCGCTTTGCGGCGAGAGCTGCTGCTGCTTTCTCAAGGCCGACATCATGGGCAGACCGGGCCACACCGCCGAGAAACTGCGCCACATAGTCCAGCGTTGTGCCGTCTGACTGATCATCGAGCACACCGGCGATATGTTCCATGTCATCCTGAAACGCCATCGGATCGGGGCTGATACTGTCATCGGGCAACTCGCGCAGGCCGGTTGGTTGCCGGTCCGGGGGCAGGTTTGAGAGTACTTCCTGCTGAAAAAGCGCAAGTGACGTGATGGGTTTTGCAAGGAACCCGTCGGCGCCGGCTGACATCGCCTGTGCTTCGCTGTCCGGGTCGCCGGATGTGCCAAGGACCACATCCACGCGCGGGTCACACGAGGTCAGCTCCCGGATCAGATCCATGCCGTTGCCATCGGGCAGCCCGATATCGACAATCACAACAGAGGGACGGTACACCTGCAGATGGCGGCGGGCCGATCGCAGGCTGTCGGCGCGTCGGATCCGGGCGCCACTGCGCAGGCACAAAAGGCGCATGGCCTCGCAGGCGAAACGGGAATCTTCGATCACAAGGACCGTCAGTCCGAGCAGAGGGCGCATTGCCGTCGGGGCCGGGATCGTCGGCGCGAAAGGGTCAGTTTTGTCCATGTCCGCCTCCAGTGGGGTGAATCGCTACCCGACTCACCATGGCAATTGAAGGCTAACAGCCGGTTAATTCCCGCATCAGACCTCCCTGCGGCGGCACGTCACTTGCAGGCCTGCCGCGCACGGCGCATACAGAAACCGGATGATCGTCAGGAGACAAATATGATTGGCCGGCTTAATCACGTTGCGATCGCAGTACCTGATCTGGAGGCCGCGTCGGAGCAATACAGGACAGCTCTTGGCGCGAATGTCGGTGCTCCGCAGGACGAGCCCGATCATGGCGTCACGGTGGTTTTCATTGAACTGCCGAACACCAAGATCGAGCTGCTGTATCCACTGGGCGAAGAGAGCCCCATTCAGGGGTTTCTCGATAAAAACCCCTCAGGCGGGATCCACCACGTCTGTTATGAGGTCGAGGATATCCTCGCCGCGCGCGATCATCTGGTGCAGAGCGGTGCGAGGGTTCTGGGCACCGGCGAGCCGAAAACCGGCGCGCACGGCAAACCGGTTCTCTTTTTGCATCCCAAAGACTTCAACGGCTGTCTCGTCGAACTTGAGCAGGTCTGAGCCCGAAAGGAACTGACGTCATGGGTATTACTTCCGCTCTTGTGCTTTTTGCGGTCATCTGGTCGATGACTTTTCTGATCGTGCTGCCGATCCGGGTGAAAACTCAGGGCGATCTGGGTGACATCGTTCCGGGCACACATGCCGGCGCACCCGAGGTACACAATCTGGGTAAAAAAGCGCGCTGGACAACTGTGATCAGCCTCGTGCTCTGGGCGATTATCTCGGGCATTATCCTGTCGGGCGTGATCAGCGTGCGGGATCTGGACTGGTCCGGTCATATGGCCCCTGTGGCGCCAGCCGGTGAAACAGATGGGTAAAGGTTGCGGCCCCCACGATCGGAACAAGCAGGTTCAGGACCGGCACTGACAGCGGGATGGCCATCAGAATGCCGGCCATCCAGACACGAAACGTATAACGGGACCTGAGCGCTTTTGCTTCCTTGCGGCCGATCCGGCGCATTGCAGCAAGCGTGAAATATTCCCGGCCGAGCAGGAACCCGTTCAGTCCCCAGAATATCAGCGGCGCAAATGGCGCGAACATGATATAGAGGACCAGCGCCAGCAGGTTTGCGCCGATAAGAACGGCCAGAAATCCGATACTGTCTTTCATGGCATCGAGAAACGGCACGGGCAGGGCGGGCCCGAGTTGCGGGTAATGCTCGTCCTCGACGGCCTGAGCCACCTGATCGAGAAACATCGATGTGACACCCGAGGCCACGGGCACCATCAGGAACGTCGAGAGTACGATCACCACCAGTGCGCCGCCCCAGCTGGCGATGTCGTTCACCCAGGTGACCTCGCCGATCAGGGGCAGTGTGACCGCATCGCCCACGGCCCAGCCGATGAACCACACAAAGGCCACGGAAAAGGCGATCAGCAGCGCCAGCGTCAGGCCGACACCGGTGAGCAGCACGCCGCGAAACCGCGCATCGGTCAGCTGACCGAGTGCTGCAAAGAAGGATGCAAGGATCATAAGGAAACCCAGCTTGTAATGGCATCGGGGTCTGGTCGGGGCCGCTCGGGCGGGATGGCCGTTTCAGTGCCGATGTGGATGAAGCCCGCGATGCGTTCGGCGGGCCCGAGACCAAGCGCCTGCTCCATAAATCCGCGGTCGTGGCTGGGCCAGCCCGAAAGCCAGTTGGCGCCCCAGCCGGCCGCGAGGGCGGCGTTGAGCAGCGCAAGACAGACGGCACCGGCGGAATAGGTCTGCTCAAGCGCCGGAATTTTCGGCGAGGGTTTTTGCACTTCGATCACGGCGACGGCGAGGTGCCCCTGATCAAACTGGCTGCGCCCCTTGCTGATCTGTTCGGCATCCAGACCGAGTGCACTGCCGCGGTCAGCGACAACCTGAGACAGCCGCGCCATCGCGGGCTTTTCAATCACGATGAACCGCCAGGGTTCCAGCTTTCCATGATCAGGCGTGCGCGCGGCGGCCACCAGCAGCGGGCGCAGAGCACCGGCATCGTGCACCGGCGGGTGCAGATTTTTCGCGGGTGGTGAGCGACGTGTCTGCAGAAATTCAGATGCAGCAGGGTTGGGTGCGGGCATCGGATGCCTCCTTCATTCAGAGCTTACCCGCGAGATAATCAATCTCGGCCCGGAGAAAAGCATCAAAACGCGGTCCGGGCTGGCGAACGGCAAGGTTTTTCGCAATCGGGTCCGGGGCGGTGATACTGCTGCCGCTCAGTGCGGCGATTGTGGCGTGGCCGCAAAACGGTACGTAGAACTCCGAATAGCCGCCCTCGTGCACCAGAACAAGCCGCCCGTCGCAGTGGGTTTCAGCGGCGGCTTTTATGCGCAGGGGCATCTCGCGGAAGGGGTCGGTCGTGGCGAGCATCCGCGCAAGAGGATCAATCGCGGCGGCATCAAACCCGCAGGCGACGATGATCAGATCAGGCTGAAATGCTGCAATCTGCGGCAGGATCACAGTATCCATCGCGTGCAGATAGGCGGTGTGACCCGCACCCGCGGGCAGAGGCAGATTGACGTTGAAACCGGTTCCCTTACCCGTGCCCCGGTCCTCCACTGCACCTGTATCCAGCGGGAAGTTGCCCTCCTGATGTACCGAAATGGTCAGTACATCGTCACGTGCGTAATAAATTGCTTCGGTACCGTTGCCGTGATGTACATCCCAGTCCAGAACGACGACGCGTTGTGTGGTGCCTTTTGCCAGGGCCGCCTCGATTGCGATGGCGATATTGGCCATCAGGCAGAACCCGTTCGGATGATCGGGCAGACAGTGGTGCCCGGGCGGGCGAGAGAGCGCATAGGCGTTGGTGACCGCGCCGCTCATGACCGCGTCAACGGCCGCAACCGCGAGGCCTGCGCTTTGGGCAGCAATCTCATATCCGCCGGCGGCAAAAGGGGCCGCGCGGGTGATTTCGCCGCCACCTGCGTCGGACAGGGCTTTGAACCGGTCCAGGTAACTTTCCGGATGCACGCGCAGAAGATCGTCACGGGTGGCGGCAGGAGCACCGCGTACCTCGAGCTCGCGCATGAGACCCGTGACTTCCAGCAGGTTCTTCAGCCGGCGTTTCGTCTCGGGGTTTTCCGGCAGCCCGCCGGCGGCCATGGGCTGCACCAATCCGCCCACAGGCACGGTGAAAGCATAGTTGCCACCGGCGTGCCAGAAGCACGTCTCGTCCCAGAAAAATCCTGTGGTCATATTGGTGTCTCTCGCTGCTGCGCCTGGCGAAACTGAACTGCGCACCGGCGATTGTCCATCACTCAGGCGTCAGCGATCAGCGCATCCACATCCAACGGGTCATTGACCATCGCAAGGCTGCCATCGGTGTTGCGCGGCCAGTCCCCGGGCGCACGGTCGCGGTAAAGCTCGACGCCATTGCCGTCCGGGTCGCGCAGATACACAGCCTCGCTCACGCCGTGATCGGCGGCCCCGTCGAGAGTGTAGCCCGCATCGAGAACCCGGCGGATCACGGCCGCCAGCGCCGCACGGTCGGGATAGAGAAACGCGCTGTGATAAAGCCCGGTGTGATTCCCGGCGGGCGGCGTGCCACCTTTGGAGTGCCAGGTGTTCAGGCCGATGTGATGGTGGTATCCGCCCGCGCCCAGAAACGCAGCATCGCGCCCGTATCGCGCAGTGAGATCAAAGCCGAGGACATCGCGGTAAAACACAATTGCCCGTTCAAGATCGGCGACTTTGAGATGAACGTGACCTACGGAGGCATGTGCTGCGTTCTGCATGAAGTAAACTCCTGTGACCCGGTGCTGTCACTGTAAGCGCGGGTTTGCGTTCACCGCCAGAGGCAGGAGCGCGCAACATCTGTGCATCACGGCGTACAGATCGCCGGAATTACTCCGATCAGCCTACCATCCCGATGATATCATATGTTTTTTTCAGGATCGGCGCGGTGATTTCACGCGCCTGTTCTGTCCCGCGGGCCAGGATCTTATCGATCTCGGCTGGGTCGTTCATCAGACGCGCCATCTCCTGAGAGATGGGCGAAAGCTTTGACACCGCCAGATCCGCAAGCAGCGGTTTGAACGCGCCGAACTGCTGGCCGCCGACCTCTTTGAGCACCTGATCCACCGACTTGTCGCTCAGAGCTGCGTATATGTTGACCAGGTTGCGCGCTTCCGGCCTGTCCTCCAGCCCTGCGGCCTCTGAAGGCAGGGCATCCGGGTCTGTTTTGGCTTTGCGGATCTTTTTCGCAATAGCATCGGCATCGTCAGTCATATTGATCCGGCTCGCGTCAGACGGATCGGACTTGGACATCTTTTTAGAGCCGTCTCTCAGGCTCATTACCCGCGTCGCCGCTCCCTCGATCACCGGTTCGGTAACCGGGAAGAAATCCACCCCGTAGTCATGATTGAACTTGAGCGCGATGTCGCGGGTGAGCTCGAGATGCTGCTTCTGATCCTCGCCCACCGGCACATGCGTGGCGTGATAAACCAGAATATCCGCCGCCATCAGCGCGGGATAGCCGAAAAGGCCAAGCGACACGTTCTGCGCGTTCTTGCCGGCCTTGTCCTTGAACTGCGTCATGCGCTGCATCCAGCCCATTCGGGCGACGCAGGAAAAGACCCAGCCAAGCTGCGCATGTTCCGGCACCTGGCTCTGATTGATCAGTATGGATTTTTCGGGGCTGATGCCGGAAGCGATAAACCCGGCTGCCAGTTCGCGGGTGTTCCTGCGCAGATCTGCGGGGTCCTGCCAGACCGTGATCGCATGCAGGTCAACCATGCAATAAATGGTCTCAAAGTCTTCTTCCTGCATCTGCACGAAACGCTTGATGGCACCAAGGTAATTGCCGAGCGTCAGGCCGCCCGAAGGCTTGATGCCGGAAAATACGCGCGGTGTGAAAGTCGGGGTAGTCATCGCTGGGCTCCGTTCCCGGCTGGCAATAGGGTCGCGCCTGCCTTACCCATAGGGCAGAGCATCGTCAAGGAACCCCAGAGGCATGGAAGATCACCGCGAAGCACCCCCCTTTAATCCGCTGCCACCGGTCGTGACCCTGCTCTTTGCAGCGCTGATCCTGCCGGAGCTTGCGTTCATGCTGGGCGGACAGGGGCTCATCGGTGGGCCTGAGGCCATCGGCTGGCGTCTTGCGGCGGCTGAGCGGTATGGTTTTTCAGGAGATCTCTTTGACTGGATGATGCTCAACGGGCGCTGGATCCCCGGCGAAATGATCCGCTTTGTCACCTACAGCTTTGTACATTCCGGATTCACGGCAACGCTTTTTGCGGCCGTCCTGACGCTCGCGCTCGGCAAGATGGTGGGCGAGACCCTCGGGCAGATCGCTGTGCTGGTTCTCTTTCTCGGAGGCAGCATTTTCGGTGCGCTGGTCTATGCGCTGCTGCTTAATGACCCGGAATGGCTGCTCGGGGGCTTTCCGGCGGTTTACGGGCTTATTGGCGGGTATTCGTTTGTTATGTGGGTCCGGCTTGGCGCCACGGGAGAGCAGCAATTGCGTGCCTTCAGCCTGATTGCGATGCTGATGGGGCTGCAACTGATCTTTGGTGTCTTTTTCGGCCCGACCACACAATGGGTGGCAGATCTGGCCGGGTTCGTGTTCGGATTTGCCGCCTCGGCTCTTCTGGTCCCCGGCGGCATGACGCGGCTTATCCGCGCTCTGCGCCGGGAGTGATCAGCTCCGGCGGAAGGCTGCTTTGAACTCGGCCATGCGGAAGGCGCCAAGGGCCTGACCCGCGAGGCCGTAGGCCAGCATCCCGGTGCCGACAAGCACAGTGAGTGCCAGACCGCGCCACCACGGGATGCCCAGAAACGGGTTCAGCACTGCCGTCGCGATCCAGAGCACAGCGCCCATGATCGCCGACGCCAGAACCATGCGCCAGATGCGCCGGCGCAGGCGGGTGTCAAATGTCGCCACCTCGCCGAACGAGCGCGTGCCGGTGCGCAGCAACGCGACCATGACCCAGGCAGCGAGGGTCGTGGCGATCGCCGGTGCGATCCAGCCGATGACAGGTGCGAGGCCAATGGCCAGACCGGCGTTCACGATCATTGAGGCCACGGCATAGTGAAAAGGTCGCCGCGTATCTTCGCGCGCAAAAAACAGCGGTTGCAGGATTTTCTGCAGCACGAAGGCCGGCAGGCCCAGCCCATAGATTGCGACAGCCAGTGCAATGGCGGCCGTATCATCAGCGGTGGCAGCACCACGCTCGAACAGCACGGAAACCAGCGGCAGCGGGATAATCACCAGAGCCACGGCGGAAGGGATCGTAAGCGCCAGCGAAATCTCGGCAGCCCGGCTCAGCGCGTTGCGGGCGCCTGTGTCATCGCGCGCTTTCAGACGGCGCGACAGGTCCGGCAGCAACACTACCCCCACAGCGATGCCCACGACGCCAAGCGGCATCTGATAGAGCCTGTCGGCGGCAAAGAGCCAGCCCACAGCCTTGTCGAAGTAACTTGCGACCTGCTGGCCGACAAGCAGGTTGATCTGTACCACACCGCCGGCCATTGCGGCGGGCACGGCCACGCGTATCAGGCGGCGCATGTCCGGCGTCAGCCGCGGTCGTCTGATCCGAAGGGTGAAGCCCGCGCGCCTGACGGCGACCCAGAGCAGGGCCATCTGCGCCACGCCGGCGACGGGAATTGTCCAGATCAGCGCCCGCGCAACATCGCCCCCGATCCAGGCAGCGACACCCATCGCGCCGATCAGCAGAATGTTGAGCAGAACCGGAGCGGCCGCCGCTGCCGCAAAACGCCCCGACGCGTTCAGCATGCCTGAAAGAAGCGCTGCGAGCGAGATAAAGAGGATATAGGGAAAGGCGATGCGACCGAATTCGACCGAGAGACCGAACTGTTCCTGCCCGGCAAAACCCGAAGCCAGCGCATAGATCAGCCAGGGCATGAAGGCCATCGCCAGCAGCGTCAGCGCTATCAGGATGCTGGCCAGCCCGGCAAAGGCTTCAGAGGCAAAGCCTTCGGGGTTTTCGTCCCCTTCAAGGCGCTTGGAGAACATCGGCACAAAGGCCATGTTGAAAGCGCCCTCGGCAAAGAACCGGCGGAACATATTGGGCAGCCGGAAGGCCACCACGTAAGCCTGATAAAGCGGCCCGGTGCCCAGAAACGCGAGGATCATCGCGTCGCGCACAAAACCCAGCACCCGGCTCATCAGTGTCCATCCGCCGACCGTGAAAAAACCCGACATCAGGCGGATGGGTTTCAAGTCTTCGCCCTTTCAACGCCTTCGTCAATGGCGGCGCGCAGGCGCTTTTCGAGGCTGCGTTGTTTGCTCTCGGAGTGGTATTTCAGCCCGAACATATCCTTGACGTAGAAAGTATCGACCACCTGCTCTCCATAAGTCGCGATCACCGCATTGGCGATATAGACGTTGGAGGCCGCAAGCGTACGCGCCAGATCATAGAGCAGGCCCGGGCGATCGCGTGTATCCACCTCGATGATCGTGTAGATTTCCGAACCCTCGTTGTCGAAGGTGATATGCGTCGGCACCCGGAAAGCGCGCTCGCGTTTTTTGACCTTGTCGCGGTCTTTGAAGGCCTCGCGGGCGACCACTTCGCCCTTCAGCGTGCGTTCGATCATCCGGCGCAGACGGGGCAGACGGGCAGCATCATAGGGGTTCCGGTCGGCATCCTGGATCCAGTAGGCATCCGTTACATAACCGTCTTTGGTGGTATAGCTGCGCGCATCGACCACGTTCGCCCCGACAAGGGCCAGCGCACCGGCAAGGCGTGTAAAGATGCCCGGATGGTCTTCCATCACGAAACACGCGCGCGTGGCGTCGCGGTCCTCATCGGGGTGCAGGTCGATCAGAATTTCACCCTCGCCGGTCTCCTGTTTGCTGATATCACGCAGCATTTCGGCAAAGGTGACATGCGCCGTGACATGCAGGCCCTGCCAGTAGGGCTCGTAATGCCGGGCGGTCTCGGTTTGCAGGTCCTTGCGCGGCCAGTCGCTGAGCGCCTCGCGCAGAGCGCGTTTGGCTTCGGCCCCGCGGTTTTCGCGGTTGAGATCTTCGAGCCCGGTTTCAAGCGCACGCTTTGTCTGGCGGTAGAGCGCACGGATCAGCACGGCTTTCCAGTTGTTCCAGGTGTTCGGCCCCACACCACGGATATCACAGACCGTCAGCACACAAAGGAGATCAAGCCGTTTGACAGTCTGCACCGCTTTGGCAAATTCGCGCACGGTGCGCGGGTCTGCGATATCTCGTTTCTGGGCCATATCAGACATCAGCAGGTGATAGCGTACCAGCCATTCCACGGTTTCGGAGTCAGCTTTGTTCAGCCCCATGCGCGGCGCGATTTTCCGCGCCATCTGAGCGCCCAGGATAGAGTGATCTTCGGGCCGGCCCTTAGCGATGTCATGCAGCAGCAGAGCAGTATAAAGCACCTTGCGGTTTAAGCCGCGTTTGAGGATTGAAGAGACAACCGGCAGGTCTTCGGTCAGCTTGCCGCGTTCGATTTTGCTCAGCGTCCGGATGCACTGAATGATGTGCTCGTCCACGGTGTAGGAGTGGTACATATTGAACTGCATCATCGCGATAACAGGCTCAAATTCCGGGATAAACGCCGCCAGCACGCCCAGTTCGTTCATCCGCCGCAGCGCCCGCTCGGGGTTGCCGTGTTTGAGCAGCAGGTCAAAGAAGATGCGCTGCGCTTCGGGGTCGCGGCGCATATCGTCGTCGATCAGATCGAGATTGGCCTTGATCGTGCGCATAGCATCAGGGTGGATCAGCATGCCGGTGCGCAGAGCCTCTTCGAACAGGCGCAGAAGGTTAAGCTTGTCGGACAGAAATTCTTCGTCATCCTGCAGTGCCAGCCGGTTGTGCACGACAACATAGCCGTCGCGTACCTTGCGCTTGCGACGGAAGATGCGCTCCAGAAGCGGGTCGGCCTTGACGTGATCCGCCTCCATCTTGGTCAGGAAGATGCGGGTCAGGTCGCCCACTTCGGTGGCATGCAAAAAGTATTCCTGCATGAAGATCTCGACGCCGCGCCGGCCTTCGGTGTCTTCATATCCCATGGCCTCGGCCACGGATGCCTGCATATCAAACGTAAGCTGTTCGGTCGGCCGGCCGCTCAGCAGGTGCAGATGCCCGCGCACTGCCCACAGAAAGTCACCCGCTGAAATAAAATCCTGGTATTCTTCGGGCCTGAAAACACCCAGATCCACAAGATCGGCGGGATCGTTCACGTCATGCACGTATTTCGCGATCCAGAAGAGCGACTGCAGATCGCGCAACCCGCCCTTGCCTTCTTTGACATTGGGTTCGACCACATAGCGCTGGCCGTATTTGTTGTGTCGGGTTTCGCGTTCTGCGAGCTTTGCCTCGACGAATTCACGACCGGAACCGGCAAAAAGATCCTTGCGCAGCCGTTCAGAAAGTTTACGCGCCAGTGCCATATCACCCGCCAGATAGCGGTTTTCCAGCAGCGCTGTCCGGATGGTAAAATCATCGGAACCGAGACGGATGCATTCTTTGACCGTGCGGCTGGCGTGTCCGACTTTGAGCTTCAGATCCCAGAGCATATAGAGCATGCTTTCGATCACGCTCTCTGTCCAGGAGGTCATCTTATAGGGCGTCAGAAAGAGCAGATCGACGTCCGAGAAAGGCGCCATTTCTCCGCGTCCGTAGCCCCCAACCGCGATCACAGACAGATGCTCACCGGAGGTCGGATTGGGTTTGTGATGCAAAACATCAGTCGCGACACGCAGGGTTGCGCGCACAAGCTGATCGGTGAGCCAGGTATAGGCCCGGGTCATCGGGCGGGCCTCAAACGGCTTTTCGCGGAACGCGGTTTCAATCGCCGCGCGTCCTTCTTTCTGCAACCTGCGTAGCAGCGCGACCGCCGCATCGCGTGTCTCCTGTGCAGGCTGACCGGCCTTTCGGGCGTCGCGCAGCAGATCATCGACCTGCGCGCTGTCAAAGATCACGTCGGGCGGGCAGATCAGGCTGTCGGGTCCGACATCGCTGGTCTGCTGATCAGAGAGGGTCATTCAGGTTGCCTTAAAACCCTGCGCGGCCGAAGCTTGTAGGTGCCGGGCTCAGGATGCTGAGCTGCGCGTTGCGAATCGTTGCAACAGCGAGACCGCGTTGATTGGTGCCATCGGGCAAAAGGCGGAAGACACCGCTGGCCCCCCGGAACCCGGCGGATTGCGTCAGCGAACCGCGGGTCAGTGCGCCGCTGTCGCCCTGGCTGATCAGCGCGCCAATGGCCGCGATCCCATCAAAGGCAAGGCCGCCGATCGGGTGCGGTGAGGCGCCATAGGCTGCCTGATACTGCCCGCTGTAGCGTGACGAAGCGCCGGGATCGGGTACAGCAAACCAGCCGCCCTGCACACCGGGCAGGCTCATGGTCTGTGGCGGGATATCCCAGCGCGTGAGGCCCATGAACTGCGCAACTTCTGAGGAAATTCCGGTCTCAGGCAGCAACTGTGACAGAAGCGGCAGTGCCGATGCCGTGTCGCTGGTCATGAAAATTGCATCCGCAGCAGAGCTTTCCACAGCTGATTTAATGCGCGGGATCGCGGCGATCACGTCCTGCTGGGACAGCGCATAGCCAACGGTGCCGACAACGCCTGCACCCTGACGCGTTGCCGCGCGCTGGATCGCATCGCGTCCCTGGCTGCCAGCCACATCCGTGCCGTGCACGATGACCATGGTGCTTTTGCCCTGCGACATCGCATAGCTCACCATCCTGTCGGCGGTATTCTGAAACGTCGGTCCAAGCACAAACAGATTTCCGCCGGCGATGGCGGCATTGTTTGAGAACGACAGGACATTCACATTGTCGCGCGCAACCTCGACGCTGACAGCAGCCGCCGAGGAAGCGAAGACCGGACCCAGAATGATTTTCGCGCCTTCATCCACGGCCTGACGGGCGCTGGCTGCTGCTGTTGCGGGCTGGCCCGCAGTGGAATAGACGCGCAGATCAATTGTTGCGCCGGTCAGGTCCCGCATTGCCAGACGCGCCGCGTTCTCAAGATTTCGTGCGAGGATGTCATTGGTCGAATTGCCGGAGCCGGCCGGAACAAGCAACGCGACGGGCACCGGATCGGAGGTATTGATCGGAGCACCGGTGTTTAATCCGGTGCCGGTGACCGTGTTACAGGCCGCAAGGGCCAGGCCGGTCAGCGCCATCAGCGTACGGGTCAGCAACTTGCGGGGAGAGGGGAAAACGGCAAACATAAGAAATACTCCGGTCTTTGCGCGGTCGCGCAGATCTGACCGCAATCATAGACGTCACGAAAGGCGGGTCCAGCTTTGAATTTCCAAAATGTGCCACTGGCGGCCGGACTGTGGTTTGTCGGTGTGCCGATCGGAACGGCGCGCGACATCACGCTCAGGGCGCTTGATGTGCTTGCGTCTGCGGATATGCTGGTTGCCGAGGACACGCGCAGCCTGCGCCACCTGATGGACATCCACGCGGTGCCTCTGGGCGGGCGACCGCTTATTGCACTGCATGATCACAGTGGTGAGGGGGTCATCCGCAGGGTGCTTGAGGCGGTCCCAAGCGGACAGTCGGTCGTTTATGCCTCCGAGGCGGGCATGCCGCTCATTGCGGATCCCGGATTTGAGCTTGCCCGTGCGGCGCGCGAAAACGGGCTGATGGTGACAGCCGCGCCCGGTCCGTCGGCGGTTCT
The DNA here is from genome assembly GCA_965365545.1 of uncultured Roseobacter sp. GTDB lineage: Bacteria > Pseudomonadota > Alphaproteobacteria > Rhodobacterales > Rhodobacteraceae > Roseobacter. Next base: position 30,270 of record CBDUCB010000014.1, read on the forward strand.
GACCGCACTTGCGCTGGCCGGGCTGCCGACGGATGCGTTTTTCTTTGCCGGGTTTCTGCCGAACACCCGAGCGGCGCGGCGGGCCACTCTGGCCACTCTCAGGGATATCCCCGGGACGCTCGCGTTTTACGAATCGCCCAAGCGACTGGTCGCG
>CBDUCB010000015.1:0-29146 GCA_965365545.1 uncultured Roseobacter sp.
CTTGGCCGTCACGGCGTGTCCTGCCCGCGCCCGGACGATCTGGTCCGTTCCGCACTCATCGGCGCGGTGGAGGTCACCGACATCGTCACCGCCTCTGACAGCGAATGGTTCGGCGGATCCGCCGGACTGGTTCTGGCCAGTCCGCAGCCTGCGGGACCGATCGCTGCATCGGGTGCTCTGGGGTACTTCGAGTGGCAGCCAGGCGGCAGTATCGCCCCCGCTAAACCCTGGATGAAGCGCTTTGATCTCAACCAGGGTGACGGGCGTACCCTGCCGCTTTTCCCGGATGCGGAACCGTCGTACAGAACGCCGCCCGCAAAGCCCGTGCGCAAGGGCTGACCGCGTCAAAGCATCCCTTTCCAAAGGCCCGTTTCTCGTGTACGTACGCGCAATCTGAAAGCCGGCGCCCGGACCTCAGCGCCGCCAAAAGAAGATACCGGGGTCAGGGGGAATTCGCCCCCTATGCAATGGCCAATGGGCCAAAACAGGAAACACAGATGTTCAACGAAGTGAAAAAATCCATGCAGTGGGGCGAGGAAACGCTCACACTGGAAACAGGAAAAGTGGCCCGTCAGGCGGACGGGTCGGTGATTGCAACGCTTGGCGAGACCAGCGTTATGGCAAACGTCACCTTTGCCAAGAAACAAAAACCCGGTCAGGATTTCTTTCCGCTGACCGTACACTATCAGGAAAAATATTACGCCGCCGGCAAAGTGCCTGGCGGTTTTTTCAAGCGTGAGGCACGCCCGACCGAAAAAGAGACGCTGACTGCGCGCCTGATCGACCGGCCTCTGCGCCCGCTTTTCGTCCCTGGCTTCAAAAACGAAGTGCTGGTGATGTGTACCGTTCTCTCGCACGATCTGGTTAACGATCCGGATATGGTTGCGATGATCGCGGCCTCTGCGGCGCTGACCATCTCGGGCGCGCCTTTCATGGGCCCGATCGGCGGTTGCCGCGTTGGGTTTGAGGATGGCGAATATATCCTGAACCCGACCGTGGACGATATGCAGGACCTGCGCCTCAACCCTGAGCAGCGTCTTGATCTCGTTGTCGCCGGCACCAAAGACGCCGTGATGATGGTTGAATCCGAAGCCTATGAGCTGACCGAAGAAGAGATGCTCGGTGCGGTGAAATTCGCCCATGAGCAGATTCAGCCCGTGGTCGATCTGATCATCAGTCTCGCGGAAGCTGCGGCCAAAGAGCCCTTCGATTTCCAGCCTGCCGATTACTCGGAACTTTCGGCAAAGGTCAGACTGAACGGTGAGGCCGCGATGCGCGCGGCTTTTGCACTGACAGACAAGCAGGAACGAACTGCCGCTGTCAGCCAGGCACGTGATGAGATTCTTGCGAAGCTGTCAGAAGAAGAGCAGGCAGATCCCAATCTGGGCTCTGCGCTGAAAGGTCTTGAGGCCTCCATCCTGCGCGGCGACGTGGTGAAAACCGGCAAGCGTATCGATGGCCGTGCGACCGATGAGATCCGCGATATCGTCTGTGAAACGGGCCTGCTGCCCCGGACACACGGCTCCGCACTCTTCACCCGCGGTGAGACACAGGGTCTCGTGGTGACCACCCTTGGAACCGGCGATGACGAGCAGTTTATCGACGCGCTGCACGGTAATTTCAAATCCAACTTCCTGCTGCACTATAACTTTCCGCCCTACTCGGTGGGTGAAGCCGGTCGTGTGGGCCCTCCGGGACGCCGCGAAATCGGTCACGGCAAGCTGGCGTGGCGCGCGCTTCAGGCGGTTCTGCCGGCCTCGACCGACTTCCCCTACACCATCCGCGTGGTTTCCGAGATCACCGAATCCAACGGCTCGTCGTCGATGGCTTCGGTCTGTGGCGGCTCGCTCAGCATGATGGACGCGGGCGTTCCGCTGAAATCCGCAGTGGCCGGTGTTGCGATGGGTCTGATCCTTGAGGACGATGGCGAATACGCAATCCTGTCGGACATCCTCGGCGACGAAGACCACCTGGGCGATATGGACTTCAAAGTGGCGGGTACCGAAGCTGGTATCACCTCGCTGCAGATGGACATCAAGATCGCGGGCATCACGCCCGAGATCATGGAAAAAGCGCTGGCACAGGCCAAAGAGGGCCGTCTGCATATCCTGGGCGAGATGAACAAAGCGCTGACAGGTGCGGCAGACTTCTCGATCCACGCGCCGCGCATTGAGACAATGCAGGTGCCGACCGACAAAATCCGGGAAGTCATCGGATCGGGCGGCAAAGTGATCCGCGAGATCGTCGAAGTTTCCGGCGCCAAGGTCGACATCAACGACGAAGGCATCATCAAGATCGCGAGCCCCAACGGCGACTCGATCAAGAAAGCCTATGACATGATCCACGCCATCGTGGCCGAGCCGGAAGAAGGCATGGTTTACACCGGGACAGTCGTGAAGATCGTCGATTTCGGCGCCTTCGTGAACTTCTTTGGCAAGCGTGACGGTCTGGTGCACGTGTCTCAGATCGAGAACCGCCGCCTGAACCACCCCTCCGACGTACTCAAAGAAGGTCAGGAAGTGAAAGTGAAACTTCTGGGCTTTGATGACCGCGGTAAGGTGCGTCTGTCGATGAAAGTCGTCGATCAGGAAACCGGCGAAGAGATCAAAAAAGAAGAAGCACCGGCTGACGAATAAGCCCGCGCATAACGATCTGAAGGCCCCGCTGGAAACAGCGGGGCCTTTTTCGTTGAATTGTTTCCAAATCTGAACAGGCTGCAACCTGAGGATGACGGCTATCGCCGATTACCCCACGGAAAGTGCCGCTGAGTAATGCGGCGCTGCTTCTTGCTGACCTGCAAACCACCGTTAGTTTCTCCTGAAAATGCGGCGCCTGGTCTGACGCCGCGCAGCGATGGCCGGCGCAGGTCACCGCTGAAACCCGGGAGGAAACCATGCGTAAACTGTTACTTTCTGCGGCTTGTTTTGCCGCGCTCGGCACCGCGGCCCCCGCCGCCAGTGTTTTTGATGCCTTCACCTCCTTTTATGCAACGGGCGACAGCCTCAGCGACGACGGCAAGCTTGGCGACGCACTCAAAGCGCCCAGCGTTGACGGCCGTTTTTCCAATGGCCCCGTCTGGAGCGAGGTCATCGCAGAAAACTTTCTCGTCAGCTTCAACTTTGCGCTCGGCGGGGCGACTGCGGGCGATTTCAACGCAACCGACTACAGCGCTGGCGGCACGGTTACCGACCCGCAGCTGTCACAGCTGGTGACGCTGTCAACATTCGGAAATCAGGCACAGGTGCTAAGCGCATTTGCCGGCGCCTCTGGTGACAATCCGCTGGTCTCAGTGCTCTTTGGGGCAAACGACATTTTTCAGGGTCTCACCGGCGGCACGCTGACAGCAGACGGCGTCCGTGCCGTAGCAGCGGCCGTTGCCGACGGCATCCGTGATATTCAAACACTTGGTGGCGCGCAGTTTGATGATTTTGCTGTGGCTAACCTGCCCGACATCGGTGCGATCCCCGCATTTAACCTGCCCGTGCTGGCGGCTCAGGGCGAACTGGCCCTTCTGAATGCCACCGGCGCACCGGCCGAACAGGTCGCAACCGCTCAGCAAGCTCTCAACGCAGCAGTGGCCAATCAGGCCGCTGCGAGCGCGCTAACCGGTGTTTTCAACGCAGCGCTGTCTACTGAACTGGACGCGTTGCGCGCCGATGCTTCCATCTATCTGATCGACCAGTTCACGTACTTCAAAGATCTGCTGGCAGATCCGTCCCGCCTCGGGCTGCTCACCGGGACACTGCCCTGCACGCTCAGCTTGCGCACGGACCCTGCTCCGGGGGACTGCATTGTGGTCGGCGTCAACCCCGCGACCGGAGAGCCCATAGTCGTGGAGGAGATCGCCGATCTTTTCCTCTTCGTTGATCCGGTACATCCCAACCGCGTCGTTCAGGCTGATTTTGCGGAATTCGCAGCAGGTGAGATTGCACGGCAGTCTGTTTCACCCGTCCCGCTGCCCGCCGGTATGCCACTGATGCTCGCCGGTCTTGCCGGGTTTGCTGTCATGGCCCGCCGCAAAAAGACGACCCGCACGTCGGTCTGACCACACCTGCGCATCATACTCCGGCGCACTCTGCGCCGGAGTTTTTCGTCAGACTGCAACGTCAAAAAGCGGTTCCAGGTCTCCCTGCATTTGTGCTTCTTCCAGCGCCGCCACAGGGTTTTGTTCAAGGCAGGCGGCGAGGTCTGCAAAGCTGCTGATCTCAAAGTACACAGGTTGCAGAATGTCGATCCGGTAGGGGGTCCGCAGCACAGTCATCAGATCAAAGGGCACAACCCGGGCCCGCCCCGACATCGCATGGGCAAGCTCACCCGGGCTCGACATGATGCCGGCACCGAATGCTTTGCGTTTGCCCTGCTCACGGATCAGGCCGAATTCGACGGTGAACCAGAAAAGCCGGAAAAAGCGCGCAGAGTGCCTGTTGCCAAGCGCCAGAGCCGCACGTCCGAACCCTTCGACAAACCGGCAGAAATGCTCATTCGCCATCATCGGGCAATGGCCGAAACATTCGTGAAAGATATCCGGCTCTTCAATATAATCAAAATGCTCCGGGCGCCGGATGAACGTTGCCACCGGAAAGCGGCGGCGACTTAGCAGCGTGGAAAAAGCGTTCTGCGGGATCAGTGCGTCAACCGGCTCCGCACCGGCACCGGTGAGTTCAAAGAGCCGCCGGTCAATATCTGTCACCTGAGGAACAGCATCGCCCAAAATCCCCAGAGCTGCGCGCCCGTCGAGCCAGGCGGCACAGGCATGATCGCCGAGGGAGGCCATCTGACGCGAATAAAGCCGCTGCCAGACGTCATTCTCTTCTGCTGTGTAGGAAAACCTGCCCGACGCATCGGGTATTTTGGAGGTGTAATCTGTACGCAACGGCATTTTCCGGCTCCTTTGGAGAGTTGAAACCATGATCGTCCGAATTTCGGGAGAAATTATTTCTGTTTTCTAATATCTTGAGATATATTGACCAAAATATCTCACCGATTGACATATTATGAAATTTAATGCCTCCGACAAAAAGCTTTTGCGGGAATTGCAGCGCGACGGGAATCAGCCGCTTGCGCGCATCGCAAAGAACTGCGCGATGGCACAAAGCACCGTCTGGCGGAAAATTCAGGAGTTCGAGGCGCGTGGCACCATTCTGCGGCGGGTCGCACTGCTCTCACCGGCGCAGCTTGACTGTAAACTGACCGTTCTGGCGGCAATCACCCTGACCGATCACTCCGAAAAGGTCGTAGCCGGGTTTGTTGAGCTCGCGCGCCGTCATCCTGAAATCGTGGAATGTCTCTCGACATCGGGCGGATCGGATTACCGGCTCAAGATCCGTATCGGGGATGTGGAGGCCTATGAAGCCTTCCTTACCCACGTGCTGCTGCGCAGCCCCTTCGTAAAAGAGGTGCACAGCAGTTTTGTGCTGAAAGAGATCAAATCGACAACCGAGCTGCCGATCTGACCAGGTACTTATCCCGGCGCTTTGGTCTTGCGCAGATAGGGCAGCACCGTTTCGAAGTCACCGAATTTGGCTTTGGCATCGTCGTTGGAGACCGTGGGCGGGATAATGACATCCTCGCCCGGCACCCAGTTGGCGGGTGTCGCCACGCCGTGCCCCAGAGACATCTGCAACCCGTCGAGCGCGCGCAACACTTCGGCAAAGTTGCGCCCTACCGTCATCGGATATGTCATCGACAGCTTAAGCTGTTTATCCGGCCCGATGATGAAGACCGAGCGCACCGTGGCGCTGTCGGCGGGGGTGCGCCCGTCGGGCAGATAGGCTTCGGCGGGCAGCATGTCGAAGGCTTTGGAGACCGCAAGGCCCTCATCCGCGATGATCGGAAAGCCTGCTTTTGCACCGCCGACCTTTTCGATATCGCCTTTCCACTTTTTGTGGTCCTCAACACCATCGACCGAGACGCCGATCACTTTGGTGCCACGTTTTTCCCATTCATCCGACAGCTGAGCGACAGCGCCGAATTCCGTGGTGCAGACGGGCGTAAAATCCTTGGGGTGAGAGAACAGAATGGCCCAGCTGTCGCCGATCCAGTCGTGAAATGTAATCGTTCCCTGATCGGTTTCTGCGGTGAAATCCGGAACCGTGTCGTTGATGCGCAAGCTCATGTCGTCCTCCTGTGGGAATCCTGTTCTGCGGCAATTCTAAACCTTAACGGCTCTGCTTTCATCCCCTCTCTTGTCCCTGCCCCGCCGGAGTGACAGAGTGCCGCCGAACACGCCCGTGTGGCGTCTGAATAAGGGAGAGTCCTGTGTCGGAACATAAGAAGTTTTACATCAACGGTCAGTGGGTCGCGCCTGCAAAAACGCACGATTTCCCGGTGATCGACCCCTCCACCGAAGAAGAATGTGCCGTGATATCGCTGGGCGACCAGGCGGATACGGATGCCGCTGTCGCTGCCGCACGGGCCGCGTTTCCTGCCTGGTCGCAGACCTCCAAAGAGGCGCGCGCAGGCCTCATTGAACGCCTGCTTGAGATCTATAACGACCGGGCCGAGGAAATGGCGCAGGCGATGTCCAAAGAGATGGGCGCGCCGATTGAGCTCAGCCGCCAGCAGCAGGTCGGTGCCGGCTCCTGGCATATCAACGGCTTTCTCAAGGCATTCAAAGACTTCAGCTTTGAGCGCGATTTCACCAGTACCGAAAAGACGCTGCTTGAACCTATCGGTGTCTGCGCGCTGATCACGCCCTGGAACTGGCCGATGAACCAGATCATCCTCAAAACCATCCCGGCCCTTGCGACCGGTTGCACGATGATCCTTAAACCCTCCGAGATCGCACCACTCTCCGGTCTGCTTTTTGCCGAATTCGTCGACCAGGCAGGTTTCCCGCCGGGTGTTTTCAACCTGGTGAACGGCGACGGTACCGGTGTCGGCAGCCAGCTGTCGTCGCACCCGGATGTGGACATGGTCAGCTTTACCGGCTCCACCCGTGCAGGGATCGCCATCTCAAAGGCCGCCGCCGATACGCTGAAGCGTGTGAGCCTGGAACTTGGGGGCAAGGGTGCCAATATCATCTTTGAGGATGCCGACCCCAAAGCCGCCAAACAGGGCGCAATCCGCTGTTTCCGCAACTCCGGACAGTCCTGCAACGCGCCCACACGGATGCTGGTGCACAAATCGCGCTATGACGAAGCGGTGGAAATGGCCGCAGATGTGGCGAAGAACACGCATGTGGGCCCGGCGTCCGAAGAGGGACGGCATATCGGCCCTGTGGTCTCTCAGGTGCAGTTCGACAAAATCCAGAAGCTCATCGAGGTGGGCATGGGCGAGGCGCGTCTGGTTGCCGGTGGTACCGGAAGGCCGGATGGTCTGAACCGCGGCTACTATGTAAAGCCCACGGTCTTTGCCGATGTGACCAACGATATGACCATCGCGCGCGAAGAGATTTTTGGCCCGGTGCTGTCGATCATCCCCTTCGAAACGGAGGAAGAGGCCGTGACGATCGCCAATGACACGCCTTACGGACTGACCAACTATGTCCAGACCGAAGACGATGAAAAACGCCGTCGTGTGGCGCGCCGGCTTCGGTCAGGCATGGTCGAAACCAATGGTCAGGGTTTTGCGATGGGCTCGCCTTTCGGCGGCTACAAGCAGTCAGGTAACGGGCGCGAAGGCGGTGTTTTCGGTCTTGATGAGTTCCTTGAGATCAAAGCCGTGTCGGGCTGGGCCGCAGAGTAACCCGCGCGGACAAAAGGGGCTCCGGGCCGCCTCTCACGGGGCGGCCCGTTTCTCATTCTGCGGGGTGCAGTGCCGCGCGCAACTGCATAAAGTGTTCGTCCCACCCCTTGTCGAGCGCCAGCGTCAGGCCAAAGGCATCTTCTGTTGCAGCAAGACCTGAATGCGCCAGACTGAGCTGCGTTCCGCCGGGCACTGCTTCCAGCCACCATTTCACGACACTTACCGCATCCTCCATCGGTTTGACGGTGAAGGTGTATTCCAGATACTCCGGCGCACGCGCCTCTGTAACCTCACCCCATATCAGCAGATCACCACTCGTGGTTCCGAACAATTCCAGCTTTTGCCCGGTCTTCAGCGGTGCCTTCGGGGCATGGAACCACTTCGCGAGATGCTCGGGTCTGGTGAGATAGTCCCATACCTGCTCGCGCGGCGCTCTGAGGAAAATTGTCTTTTTCAGGATACGTTCCGTCATTGTCTGTCCTTTTCAATTGCGTCTTTCAGCGCACTCAGCCGGTCATCCCAGAACCCGTCGAAATAAGAAAACCAGTCTCTGACAGGGCCGATTCCAGCCGGATTAAGGCTGTTCACCCGTTCACGTCCCCGGGTCGTCGTATGAATGAGCCCGCCGTCCGAAAGGACCGTGAGATGCTTTTTCACCGCAGCGCGTGTCATATCGAAGTTTTCAGCGACCTCCGCGATGGTCAGATCCCGGCCGCGCAGCATCACCAGAATATCCCGGCGGGTCGGATCGGCGAGCGCGCGAAAAACTGACTGTGATGTGGGTGTGTCCGGCATGAAGCGTCCTCAAATGATACCAATTGGTATCCTTTATATGAAACCAATTGGTATCATGTCAAGGATGGTACTTTTCTTTGTACCGGCGCGGTGGGTCAGAAGGGGGTTTTCGCCCTTATTTTCATGGACCGGCCGCCCTGAGGGTGTTTGAACCGCAGCTCTTCGCTGTGCAGCATAAGGCGCGGAAAATCGCGCGCGGGACCGGTGGCATAGAAGGGATCTCCCAGAATCGGGTGACCGAGGCTGAGCATATGCACGCGCAGCTGATGGCTGCGTCCGGTCTTTGGGTGCAGGCGCATACGGGCGGTGTTGCCTTCGTTCTTCAGCACCCGCCAGGCGGTTTGCGCAGGCTTGCCGTTCTCATGATCCACCATCTGCCGGGGCCGGTTGGGCCAGTCCACGATAAGCGGCAGATCCACCTCGCCGGTCTTTTCTTCAGGCACGCCCCAGACCCGCGCGACGTAGGTTTTCTGCGTCATACGCTTTTCGAACTGCAGCCCAAGATGTCGCTGCGCATGAGGTGTGAGCGCAAAGATCATCACGCCCGACGTGTCCCGGTCCAGCCTGTGCACCAGCAACGCATCCGGAAAGGCCGCCCGGATGCGCGCCATCAGGCAATCTGCAAGCTCCGGCCCCTTGCCCGGCACCGACAACAGGCCCGCAGGCTTGTCCACCAGCAGAACTTCAGCGTCTTCGTGCAGGATGACAAGCGGGTCCTGCGGCGGTCGGTATCGGCTATCCATGCCGCCTCGTTGCAGAAGACCGCGAGGGTTTCAAGCGTCCTGGCGCGCTCAGGCCTTCACCCGCTCCGATTTCGGGTCATACATTGGCTTTAGCGAGGCTTCGGCCTTCACCCGCGTGCCGGCCACGTCGATATGATACTCCGAGGCCAGAACATCCGCCGCCGCCTCACCCGCGCAGGGCACATAGCCGAGCCCCATAGCCCCGCCGAGGCTGTGCCCGTAGGCACCGGACGACAGATAGCCCACGATCTCTCCGTCGCGTATTACCGGCTCGTTGTGATAGAGCAGCGGCTCCGGATCCGTCAGGCGGAACTGCAGCAGGCGCTTTTCGAGCCCCGCTTCCTTTTTGCGCAGGACGGCATCGCGCCCGATGAAGTCCGGTTTGTCGGTTTTCACGGCAAATCCGAGACCGGCCTCCAGCACGTGATCCTCACAGGTAATGTCATGCCCGAAATGCCGGAAGCCTTTCTCAATCCGCGCGCAATCCATCATGTGCATACCGCAAAGTTTCAGATCCATTTCCTGCCCTGCCGAATGCAGCACCTCAAAGACATGGGCCGCCATATCCGCACTGACATAGACCTCCCAGCCCAGCTCCCCCACATAGGTCACGCGGTGCACCCGCGCGAGGCCCAGCCCGAGCTCAATCTCCTGCGCCGTGCCAAAGGGGTTGGTGTCATTGGAGAAATCCGCGGGTGACACCGCCTGCAGCAGGTTGCGCGCATTAGGGCCCATGACCGCCAGTACGCCTTCGCCCGCTGTCACATCGGTGATCACCACATTGAAGTCGCCTGCGTGCCGCATCATCCAGGTCTGATCCGCCAGCCGCGTCGCGGCAGGCGTCACCACCAGATAGGCGGTCTCAGAGAGGCGCGTGACCGTGACATCCGCTTCGATCCCGCCGCGCGCGTTCAGAAACTGCGTATAGACGATTTTGCCCGACGGCACGTCATATTGCCCGCCCCCGACGTGGTTCATAAAGGCCGTGGCGTCGCGCCCTTCTACCCGGATTTTACCGAAGGACGACATATCATACATGCCAACGTTGGTACGGATCGCTGTGAGCTCAGAGGCCACGTTTTCAAAAAAGTTTTGCCGCTTCCATGAATAGGCATATTCCGCTGACTGACCAGGTGCAGCGAACCAGTTAGCACGCTCCCAGCCCGCGAGTTCACCCATTACGGCTCCCTCGTTCAGCAGTTGCTGATGGAAGGGTGTGCGCCGGACGCCCCGCGCGGTCGCCTTCTGCCGGTAGGGGTAGTGATCCGCGTAAAGCAGGCCAAGTGTCTCTTTGGAGCGCTCGAAAAGATAGGTTTTATTGCCCTGGAAAGGCTGCATCCGGGTGATGTCCACATCGCCCAGATCAAAGGGCTTGTCCCCGTCCTCCATCCACTGCGCCAGCGCCATCCCGGCCCCGCCCGCAGACTGTATCCCGATAGAGTTGAACCCCGCCGCGACCCAGAAGTTATCAAGCTCCGGTGCCAGACCCAGATGATAGGCGTCATCCGGCGTAAAGCTTTCCGGCCCGTTGAAAAACGTATGGATGCCCGCCTCGGCCAGCATCGGCATCCGCTCGACCGCCGCTTCGAGGATGGGTTCAAAGTGGTCAAAATCCTCCGGCAGCTGGTCAAATTCAAACTCCGGCGGGATGCCGTTCATCGCCCAGGGTTTGGCGTTGGGCTCAAAGGCCCCGAGCAACATTTTTCCCGCGTCTTCTTTGTAATAGGCGCATTCATCCGGTACCCGCAGGACAGGCATCTGGCTCAGCCCGGCAATGGCTTCGGTGACGATATAAAAATGCTCGCAGGCATGCAGGGGCACATTCACACCGGCCATGCGTCCGACTTCATGGCCCCACATGCCACCGCAGTTCACAACCATATCAGCAGCGGTAAAGCCGGTCTCGCCGCCCTGCTCCCAGTCAACACCGGTCACGCGGCGGCCCGCGCGGAGAATACCGGTCACGCATGTGCGTTCCAGAACCTGCGCGCCCCTCTGACGTGCCCCTTTGGCCAGCGCCAGCGCGATATTCGCAGGATCTCCCTGCCCGTCCTTTTCCAGATAGACCCCACCCGTGACGCCTTCGATATTCAGGTGTGCGTAGCGGTCTTTAACCTCAGCAGGGGAGATCTCCTCGACCGCGACACCAAAAGCCCGCGCCATGGCCGCCTGGCGGTTGATCTCCTCGCGGCGTTCTTCGGTCAGCGCCACGGTGATCGAGCCCACACGTCGGAACCCGGTCGCCACGCCCGTTTCTTCTTCAAGGCTGCCGTACAGCTCCTGGCTGTATTTCGCGAGCTTTGTCATGTTGGCCGTCGCGCGCAGCTGTGCGATCAGCCCGGCCGCATGCCATGTTGTACCGGAAGTCAGCTGTTTGCGCTCCAGCAAAACCACATCTTTCCATCCCAGCTTTGTCAGATGATAGGCCACGGAACACCCGATGACGCCACCACCGATGATGACGACCCGGGCCTGAGAGGGAGGCAATGCCATATACGGTTTCCTTTAAACGATTGTGTGTCCGGCCGCTTTCAGCCGGTGTGCGATTTCGGCGATATGCGCAGGGCTGACCTCGCAGCACCCGCCGACAATCGTGGCCCCGCCGCTGACCCATTCCATGACATAGCCGGCATAGGCGCGCGGCCCCATATCCCTGCGCATCTCCAGTGAGTCGACCGTTGGCTTATCTTTCAGAAAGTCCTGCGTGATCTGCACAAATCCGTTGGCATACCCGCCATAGGGTTTGCCCGTCTGCGCCACCACGGGCAGACCCTTTGTGATGGCCTCGGGTGCAGAGCAGTTGATCAGCACGGCATCCGCCTCGCTGGCCACTTCAAGTGCCGCCTCAAGCGGCTCGCCCGAGCGCAGCAGGGTCCCGTCGCTGTCCGATACGGTCAGTGACATCCACACGGGCAGCCCGGTTTCGCGGGCGCCTTTCAGCGCGTCCCGCGCCATTGCCACGGAAGCGACCGTCTCCAGCAGCAGAAAATCACAATGCGGGGCCAGCAGATGCGCCACCTCGGCGAAAAGCGGCACCGCGGTTTGCGAAACCGGGTGCAGGTCCGGCCGGTAGCTGGCACGGAGCGGACCGATCGAGCCTGCAATCCGTCCGCTGCCATGGGCGTCGCGGGCCGCTTTGGCTTCGGTAATCGCCAGCCCGTGCAGTTCGGCAAACCTGCCTTCCATGCCGGTACCCGCGAGACGATCATGGTGCACCGCATAGCTGTTGGTGGTCGCCACTGTCGCGCCGGCGGCAAAGTAATCCTCATGCACCTGCTGCACGAGGCCGGGGTGATCCGACATGACCTGGGTGGACCAGAGCGCCGTCGGCCTGTCGCCGGTACGGTGCACCAGTTCCTGACCCATGCCGCCGTCCAGAAGGGTAATCGCGGTCATGCCCGGATCCGTTCATTCGCCGGATCCCAGAGCGGCTGATCATCCTGCACCACCGCACGACGGCGCTGGCCAAAAATCTCAACCTCAACCTCGGTGCCCGGCACAGTCAGCTCTTTGCGCAGCATGCCCAGCGCCACCGATTTCCCGACCCGGTAGCCCCAGTCACCCGAGGTTGTTTCCCCGACAACCTCGCCGTCATGGAAAAGCGGCGCCATATAGGGCGCATCCTGATCACCGGCATCGACCACCAGCGTCACGAACTGCTTTTTACTGCCCTGTTGCTTTTCGTTCAACAGCGCCTGTTTGCCCGGGAAATCCTGAGGTTTGTCAAAGCGGATGAAGCGTTCCATTCCTGCTTCGAGCAGCGAATAATCCGTCGAGAGATCGCCCTTCCAGGCGCGGTATCCCTTCTCAATCCGCATGGAATTGAGCGCATACATGCCAAAGGGCACCGCACCCGCCCCCAGAACCGCATCATAAAGCGCCGGGATATCGGCATTGGCCGCATGGATTTCCCAGCCAAGCTCTCCGGCAAAGGAGACCCGCGCCAGGGCGCAATCAATGCCGGAAACGGTCGCAGGCTGCACCGAGAGCCAGCGCGCGCTCAGATCGGCTTTGGTCCCGATCTTCTCAAACAGGGTGCGCGCCTCAGGGCCCGTGACGATCAGCGTACTGTACTCTGTTGTATGGTCCGTGAGGGACAGACCTTCAGGCAGATTGCGGCCCAGCACATCGTAATCGTGCCACTGTGCGGTCGCGGCCGTGATCAGCGTGAATTCGTCCTCACCATGCCGCATCACCGACATTTCGGTCAGCACGCGCCCGCGGCTGTCCGGGAAATAGGCAAGGTTCATGCGCCCGGTCTGCGGCAGCGCGCCGGCGATCAGGCCGCTGAGATACTCTGCAGCCCCTTCGCCCGAGAGGTTAAACCGTGAAAAACCAGGCAGGTCCAGCACACCGACCCCGTCGCGCACGGCCTCGACCTCTTCTTTAACACGCGGTGCCCAGGGGCCATTGCGGTCCCAGGTCTGTGTGGCCTCTTCGGAGGTATCATCACCCGGTTTCGCGAACCAGTTTGCGCGTTCCCAGCCATTATAGGCACCCATCTGACCGCCCAGTTCGCGGATTTTCGCATCCACCGGCGAGAGTTTTTTGTTACGCCCCGCAGGCCATTCGTGATGCGGGAAATGCATGGCGTATTCGTGTCCGTAGGTTTCCAGCGCCTTGGACAGGCAATAATCGTGATCGGTGTAGTCGGTATAACGACGCGGATCACAGGCCCACATATCAAGCTCGGTCTCGCCATGCATGATCCATTCCGACAGTACCTTGCCCGCACCGCCGCCCTGGGCAATCCCGAAGGTAAAGGAATGTCCCTCAAAGGCGTTTTTCACCCCCGGCATCGGGCCGATCATCGGCAAGCCGTCCGGGGCATAGGCGATGGGCCCGTTGATGTTGCGCCCCACACCGGCTTCGGCCAGCAGCGGCAGCCGTGCCATGGCGTCCTCGATATAGTACTCAAGCCGCTCCAGATCGTCGGGATAAAGCTGGAAGCTGAAATCCTCCGGCATCGGATCGTCGGGCGTGACCCAGTGCGCTTTGCAGTTACGCTCATAGGGGCCGAGGTTCAGACCGTTTTTCTCCTGCCGCAGATAGTACGAGACATCAACGTCACGCAGCAGCGCGATCTTGCGGCCGTTTTCTTTGGTCCAGGCTTCAAGCTCCGGCACCGGTTCAGTCAGGAAATACTGGTGCGACATCACAACCATCGGCACCGTCCGCCCGCCGAAAGGTTTGAACATCTCGCCGATGCGCTGCGCGTAATAGCCCGCGCAGTTCACCACATATTCGCAGCGAATATCGCCCTTGTCAGTCTTTACGATCCATTCATCGCCATCGCGCTCCATCCCCGTCACCGGGCAGAAGCGTTCGATCCGGCCACCGGCATCCCGCGCGCCCTTAGCCAGCGCCTGGGTCAGCTGTGCAGGGTCGATATCCCCGTCCAGCGGGTCCCACATGCCGCCTTCAAGGTCATGCGTTTCCATGAAGGGGTTGTACTGCAGCAATTCTTCAGGCGTGCAGATGTCCATTTGCAGACCCTGATACCGGCCCATGCCCGCGACCCTTTCGAACTCCAGCATGCGCTCTTTGCTGTGCGCCAGCCGCACCGAGCCGCTGACATGATAATTCATGGGATAGCCGACGTCCTCGCCCAGGGTGCGGTACATTTCAGCCGAATACCGCTGCATGTTCATCACTGCCCAGGAGCCGGCAAAGTTCGGCACATTGCCCGCCGCGTGCCAGGTTGACCCTGCGGTCAGTTCGTTTTTCTCAAGCAGCACGCAGTCTTTCCAGCCCGCTTTCGCCAGATGATAAAGTGTCGAGGTGCCCACAACCCCGCCGCCGATAATGACGACCCGTGCCGTCGTTGGAAATTCTGCCATGTCCCGTGCTCCCTAAGTGTCGTGCTGCGGAAGATCATCCGCGATGTCGTAATAATCGCCCTTATCGGCGACAAAGATGTGCTTTTCGATTTTCAGCCCCGAGCCTGCGTCGAGCGTCCCCAGGCCAAAGCTGACCGAGCTTTCCGCATTGTGTTTCCAGAACAGAAAACTGCCGCAGGTCGCGCAGAACCCGCGCTTTGCGAAATCGCTTGAGGCATACCACGTTACAGGGCCGCTGATGCGTATATCGCTGTCTTCCGTGACGGCTGCGGCCCAGAAATTGCCCGCTTGTCTGCGGCACTGGCCGCAATGGCAGTGCGAAATGCTGCGCACCGGGCCGGTGACCTCAAAGCTGATTGCACCGCAGTTACAGGACCCTTTGATCATGACGCACGTTCCGGTGTGGCCGATGCACCAAGCAGCACCCCGTAGAGTATGAAACAGCCCGCCAGCAGCCTGCGCACCCAGACGTTAAAGACCGCGCCCAGGGCCGCACGGCCCAGCCCCGCACCCAGCAGCGTAAAGCCGGTATAGCTGATCGCCGTGAGCGTCAGCGCGGTGGGCACAATCACGACCATCTGATCCGTTACCGGCACGTCGGGCTGCACAAACTGCGAAAAGGCCGCGAGATAGCCAGCGACGCTTTTGGGATTTATCGTGGCAATGGCAAACGCGCGCAGAAAGACCGAAGACGCCGGGCGATCCGCCAGCACAACCGGTTTGCGCGCATTCATCCAGCCGCGAACACCCATCCAGATCAGAAACCCCGCGCCGACCAGCTTTGCCACAAGGAACCCTGTCGGCGAGGCCGCGATCAGCGCCGTGACACCGAGGGCAGAAAGCATCAGGAAAAGGCTCGCCTGTGTCAGGATCGCCAGAATCCCTGGCAGCGACCGGCGCAACCCGAGCGTCATGCCGTTATTGATACAGTTCACCGCATTAGGGCCAGGCGTCGTCACAAAGACGATCCAGAACAGCGCGAATATGCTCCAGGCCTCGAAACTCATGTCAGTAGACCGGCGGCGCGATGACCCAGATGGCCACAGCGGGTTCTGAGGACGGGTTGGACCAGCGAAAAGCCTCGCCCCGGATGCGGAAACTGTCGCCGGCCTTTACCGAGTGTTCAGCGCCCGCGATCCACAGATCAAGCTGTCCCGAGACCATATACCCCACCTCCTGAGTTGGCCGTGTCACCGGTGTGGTGATGCAGCTTTTCGGTTCAAACGTGGAATGCACCATCTCAAAGTCATCTGTCAGATCAGGCGACAAAAGCTCTTCGACAAGGCCCGCAATCTTTGATCCGATGGGCCGGCGCGCGTCCGAGCGCACGATATGGCCCGCCTCATGCGCCGGCGCCGCCGCGTGCCGGAACAACATCGAGACCGGCACTTCCAGCACCGAGGCAATCTGGCGCAGATCGGTGATCGATGGCTCGGATTTATCCCGCTCAACCTGGCTCAGCCAACCGACGGACCGCCCCAGAACGCCGGAGAGACCGGACAGCGTCAGCCCGCGCGCCTTGCGCAGGGCACGCAGGTCCGCACCGAGAGTGGCTGGTTGATCTGGCAGGCTGTGGCGCATCTGTCCCGTCGTGAAAATCTCGTCGCATTTTTCACCCTGCGTGAGTTTGGTGAAAAAATCCAGAGAATTTTCACGGGCTGAAGCGTTTTTTGCGTGTGCCCGGGCTGTGACCCAGGCGATCAGGTTCGTGCAAAAACCGATTTCAGGATATCCGCCAGTGCGGTGGCATCCCGTGGAGTAAAAGCGTCCACCTGGTCGCTGTCGATGTCGAAAACCGCGATCAGGTCCCCTGCCGCGTTGCGCACCGGCAGCACCAGTTCCGATCGCGTGGAACTGGCACAGGCGATGTGATCCGGGAAGGCCTCCACGTCTGCCACAAGCTGCACTTCACCGCTGCGCGCCGCCGCCCCGCAGACGCCACGGGAAAACGGGATCACCAGACAGCCATGCCCGCCCTGATAGGGGCCGATTTTCAGCAATTCAGGCTCTGTTACGCGGTAAAACCCGGTCCAGTCAAAGCGCGTGTCTGCGTGGTGCACCTCGCAGACAACTGTCGCCATGAGCGCCACCTCATCGGTCTCATCCTCGGTAAGAGCGCCGATTGTCTGCGCCAGATCGCCGTAATCAACCTGCATGAACCGCTCCGTCAGTCGCGCTCGATGGCGATGGCCGTGCCTTCGCCGCCACCGATACAGATCGCCGCAACACCGCGTTTCAGACTGCGTTTTTCCAGCGCATTCAGCAGCGTCACCATGATCCGCGCGCCCGAGGCGCCGATGGGATGCCCCAGCGCACAGGCACCGCCGTTCACATTAACGATCTCATGATCAAGGCCCATCTCGCGCATGAATGCGAGCGGCACCACCGCAAAAGCCTCGTTCACCTCCCAGAGATCAACGCTGGATTTGTCCCAACCGATACGGTCCAGCAGCTTTTGCGCCGCCGGCACCGGCGCAGTGGTAAAGAGCCCCGGCGCCTGGGCGTGACTGGCATGACCTACGATGCGTGCGCGCCGGGTCAGACCCTGCGCTTTTGCCGCTTCGGCGGAGGCCAGTACGAGCGCCGCCGCACCATCCGAAATCGACGAGGAATTCGCCGCTGTAACCGTACCGCCGTCACGGAAAGCCGGTTTCAGATGCGGGATCTTTTCCGGTCGCGCGGAGGCCGGTTGTTCGTCACTACGCACAGTAACAGAGCCTTTTCTGCCCGCGACTTCTACCGGCGAAATCTCATCTGAAAAAGCGCCTGAGTTTTCTGCTTCAAGCGCCCGCGACAAAGACGCCAGAGCATAGGCATCCTGCACATCGCGGGTAAACTGATAGGTCTCTGCACAGTCTTCGGCAAAGGTGCCCATCAGCCGGCCCTTGTCATAGGCATCCTCAAGCCCGTCCAGAAACATATGGTCGATGACCTGACCGTGCCCAAGACGCGCGCCACCACGCATTTTCGGCAGCATGTAAGGCGCGTTGGTCATGCTTTCCATACCGCCCGCGACCATCACATCCGTCTGTCCCAGAGCGATCTGGTCAAAAGCGATCATCGCGGCTTTCATACCGGAGCCGCACATCTTATTGAGCGTCGTCGCAGGAACCTCTTCGCCCAGACCTGCGTGAAACCCGGCCTGGCGGGCAGGTGCCTGGCCCTGACCCGCGGGCAGGACGCATCCCATCAGCACCTCTTTGATCCTCGCGGGGCCGGCCCCCTCAAGGGCGGCGCGTATGGCAGTGCCCCCCAGTTCAGCGGCACTCATCGATGCGAAATCGCCCTGAAATCCGCCCATCGGGGTGCGCGCAGCACCTGCGATCACAACCTCTGCCATATCCTGTCCTCCTTGAGCTCTTAAAGAGATTTGTAAGACTTACCCCTTAGAGATGCGGGATAACCAGTGTCCGGGAACATATCATGGAAATTTCCGCCAAAACAGAAGAGCAGTTGCGCATTGTGTCTGTGCAGGATGCCCGGATCGACGCGGCCTGTGCCATCGAATTCAAAGACGCGATGCGCAGTGAAACGGATGGTGGTCCGGATGTTGTGGTTCTGGATCTCAGCCGGGTGGAATTCATTGATTCCAGCGGCCTTGGTGCGATTGTCGCTGCTATGAAACACATGGGGGCTGACCGGAAACTGGCCCTGGCGGGGCTCACACCAAAGGTGGAACGCGTGTTCCAGCTCACTCGTATGGATTCTGTTTTCAGCGTTTTTCCGACCCTCGACGGTGCGCTCGAGGAGCTTGGAAACTGATGAGCCGGAACGTACCGTCCCGGTCAGCGGGCGCACAGACTTTCCCATCCTTTGAGGTGTCGCTGCTGAGCAGCGATCTGGCTGTGCGCGAGGCCCTGGCGCGTATTCTCCGGGAACTCGACCCGCTCAGCCTCGATGTCGAGGAAACGGGCACGGTGGAACTTGTTCTGGCCGAGGTCCTCAACAACATCGTTGAGCATGCCTATCCGACAGAAGCTGACGGTGGGCCGATCAGAATTTTCTGCCAGCCGGCACAGGACGGGCTGCATGTGCGTATCACCGACTGCGGCGCAGCGATGCCAGAAGGACATCTGCCGCTTGGCAGAGCGGTTGAGGTAGACGTAGATTTCAGCGAACTTCCTGAAGGTGGGTTCGGCTGGTTTCTTATCCAGGATCTCGCAAAGGATGTGGAATACGCCCGCGTGGGTGAACAGAACCGCCTGAGCATGCGTCTGCCGGTCGGTATTCCGGCATACACCGGTTCTTAATTCCTGTGACGCGGCGCCTTAATTATTCCGTGTAATTTCCTTAAACGATCCAATTGAGATCATATTGCCGCCTTGTTCAAAGGGCATACCTGTTCTTGTAGCTGCATATAGCTTCCCTCGGCGCTGCGTGTTATAGCCCCCACCCAGTGCGCGGCGTCGAGGACTTCTCTCCCCTGAAATCACAGTTGCGATGGACATCGGATTTTCCGGTGTTAAATAAACGACTGCTGAAAACTGACGGGAGAGACGCGGTGCGCGATTTTCATTTTCCGGGCCGGTCACCGGTTCTCGCCACAAACGGGATGTGCGCAACCTCGCATCCGCTGGCCGCAAAAACTGCCATCGATATTCTGCAGTCCGGCGGAAACGCCATGGATGCGGCGATTGCCGGTGCCGTCCTGCTCGGGATCTGTGAGCCTCAGATGACAGGTATTGGTGGCGACTGTTTTGTACTCTGGTCGGAAAGCCCTGACAGCCCGGTCAAAGCAGTCAACGGATCCGGCAGGGCGCCGGCCGCCCTTGATGCCGCAATGCTTCGGGCTGATGGCCACGCAAAAGTTCCCCCGCTGAGCGCTCATGCGGTCTCGATGCCGGGTGCTGTCGATGCTTTTTGTTATCTCTCAGACACCGCCGGCCGTCTCGGGCTTGCCGACATTCTGGCGCCGGCCATTCACTACGCCGACGCAGGTGTGCCCGTCGCGGCACGGGTTGCTTCAGACTGGGCACAGGATGCGCCCGCGCTGCAGGGTCATGGGCGTGATCACTATCTGATCAACGGCAAAATTCCGTCGGGTGGCGAAATTTTCCGGGCGCCGGGCCAGGCCGAAGTGCTGCGCCGTGTCGCGAAACATGGCCGCGACGCTTTTTACACCGGCGAGATCGCGGAAGACATGCTCGCGGCCCTCAGCGCTCAGGGTGGTCTGCACACCGCCGATGATTTTGCGAACGTGGCTGCCACGCCAACGGACCCCATCAGCGGATTTTACAATGACCTTGAAGTTGTTGAGCATCCGCCGAACGGTCACGGAGTGACCGCCCATCTGCTGATGAATATCCTCGCTCAGTTCGACATCGCGGCGATGGATCCCTTTGGCACTGAGCGCACGCATATCGAGGCCGAAGCCACCAAACTTGCCTATGACACACGCAACCGTTTTCTGGGCGACGCGGGCCATATGACCCGTCTCGATCACATGCTGAGCATGGACACCGCCAAAGACCTTGCCGCGCTGATTGATCCGAAAAAAGCAATGCAAAGCGCTACGAAACTGTCCGAAACCGTACATAAGGACACGATCTACATCACCGTCATCGACCGTGACGGGATGTCCGTGTCTCTGATCTATTCTATTTTCAACGGGTTCGGATCGGGGATCGCCTCTGAAAAGTTCGGAATCCTGCTGCAGAACCGTGGCGCCGGTTTTACGCTCGAAGAAGGTCACGCAAACGAACTTAAGGGCGGCAAACGGCCGATGCATACGATTATACCCGGTATGCTGCGTAAAGACGGCAAGGTGATTATGCCGTTCGGGGTGATGGGCGGTGCATATCAGCCCAACGGTCATGCCCGGTTCGTCTCCAATCTGACCGACTTTGGCATGGACCCTCAGACCGCGATCGACGGGCCCCGCGCATTTGCGATCGAAAACGAGATGCGGGTTGAGCACAGCTATTCGCAGAAAGTGCGTCAGGAGTTGTCCGATCTCGGTCACAACGTTGTAGAGCCCGCAACCGCAATCGGCGGCGCTCAGGCAATCCTGATCCGCGATGACGGTGTGCTGGAAGGTGGCAGTGACCCGCGCAAGGACGGCTGCGCTCTGGGATACTGAGCGCTCGCGGTGTCGCCGGTCAGTTCAGCTGAAAGTGCAGCGGATAGGTGCCATTCTGAAACGGACCGAACAGATCGGGGATGTCGGGGTGATCTACCGGCTCCCCGGAATAATCCGCCACCAGGTTCTGCTCAGACACATAGGCCACGTAATAGCTCTGATCATTCTCAGCGAGCAGGTGATAAAACGGCTGGTCTTTGATCGGGCGGCTGTCTTCGGGAATCGCTTCATACCACTCTTCGGTATTGGCAAATTCCGGGTCGACGTCAAAGATCACACCCCGAAAGGGGTGTTTCTTATGGCGGACAACCTGCCCAAGGTTATATTTTGCACGCGTTCTGATCATTACGTTGCAGCTCCCACGCTCTGTTAGTAAACGGTTTTCGGGGCAAATGTCCAACCATCGGACTCGTAAAACAGGAAACAGATTGTGAACCTGGCGCTGACAGTGCTCGAAATTGTGGCGCCGGTCTTCCTGCTCGCAGCGATAGGCTATGTATGGGTTAAAACCGGGTTTGAATACCGGTTGCAGTTTGTCACGCAGCTCGCGATGACATTATCCATGCCCTGTCTCATTTTTGTTTCCCTTATGGAAACAGAAATTGATGTGGGCGCCCTGACGGCCCTCTCGCTCGCGACCATCGCCGCCTACGGTGCGGTAACGATTGCCATCCTGATCCTCGTGAAACTGATGCGGCTCGACAACCGCACCTTCACCAGTCCGCTGATTTTCGGGAATACCGGTAATCTGGGCCTGCCGCTGGCGTTTTTCGCCTTTGGCGACACGGGCCTGAGTTACGCCATCATTGTTTTCGCGATCATGCTGATCTGGAACTTTACGTTCGGGATCTGGATGGTGGCAGGACAGGGGTCACTGACAAAAATCCTGCGTGAGCCACTCTTCGGGGGCGCTTTTCTGGGCCTTCTGTTTATGTGGCAAGGCTGGCAGACACCGGTCTTTCTCACCAATACGCTCAGTCTTGTGGGGCAGCTTGGCATCCCGCTGATGCTGATCACTCTGGGCGTGGCGGTGGCCCGTCTCCAGGCGGGCGGCATGGTGCGCGCAGTCCTGCTGAGCGCTGTGAAACTTATTCTCTGCACAGCCATTGCCTGGGCTGCGGCAGATTACTTTGAGCTCGGGCAGGTTGCTTTTGGCGTACTGGTCGTACAGGTCGCGACACCGGTTGCGGTCACCTCCTATATGCTCGCGGAAAAATACGGCGCCCGGTCCGAAGATGTCGCAGGACTGGTCGTCGCGTCCACACTGATGTCGGTCGCGGCCCTGCCGCTGCTGCTGGCGGCAGTTCTGTGAAAATCGCCAATTCCCAAGCCAGGTTTTTTCAGTTAAACTGCGTGAAAATATAAAATAAAAAGCGAGAGGCATATGAGCAGAACTCTTCGCGCTATGGCATTGGTTTTACTGGTTGCGTCCTGCGGAGGCGGCCAGGGAACGGCACCGCGTCACCTTGATGATGCCTGCCGCATTGCCCAGGAGCGCCCGCAATACATGAAGGCTTTTCAGGCCACGGAACGCAAATGGGGGGTGCCGGTGCATGTCCAGATGGCGACGATGCATCAGGAAAGCAAATTCATCTCGAACGCGCGCACCCCGCATAAATATGCGCTGGGGGTCATTCCGATGGGCCGGCAGTCCAGCGCATATGGCTATGCTCAGGCGCTCGATGGTACCTGGGACGACTACAAGAAAGCCACCGGCAAACGGTTCGCCCGCCGCGACCGGATCCGAGATGCGTCCGATTTCATGGGGTGGTACATGGTCACCAGCCGGTCGAAAAACGGCATCCGGCTCGATGACGCGCGTCGCCAGTATCTTGCCTATCACGAGGGACACACGGGGTATTCACGCGGGTCTTACAACCGCAAATCCTGGCTGCTCAGTGTTGCAGACCGTGTGGATGCGCGCGCGGATACCTACCAGGCGCAGCTTGTTGCCTGCAGCGCGCGGCGCTGAATCTCAGCGGTCGCGCGTTGAAACCGCGCGGCCTGCATCAAAAAGCGTCGATGACAGGCTCATGCCGGTCTCGAATTCACCCAGAATCACGGTTGTCGTGCTGCCGTTGGCGTCGTTCACGATCCACTGGCGCAGCTCCACCGGATTATCGGTGAAACTCATCTGAATATTTCCGTATTCCGGATTCTCCGGATCCTGTGCTGTGACGATTGTTGCAGTGCCGTCAAACCGGTGATCTGTCACCATCCGCGCGCGCGCCAGATTGATATTCCGGGCCAGAATGAGCGACAGCGGCGTGCGGTTCAGCGGATAGGTTTCCGGCGGCTGGTTCGACTTTTTGTCGATAATGACCACGGCCGAGGCTTCGGCAATCACCAGCGCCTGCTCAGGCGGGTCATACTCGAACCGCATGCGTCCGGGCCGGCTGATATAGAGCTTTCCCGTGCTGATCGAGCCGTCGTCATTGATCTGCGTAAAAGCACCCTGCGCGGTCTTGAGATCGTTGAGATAGGCCGAGATCGCATTGAGCGAGAGCTGGTCCGCCGCGGCAGACACCGCACCTGCACAGAAAAAACCGATGGCCAGAAAGACAGGACGGAAACGAAACATAGCCGAAGCACCTTTAGATAACTGTTGTCTGATATGCCACATAGGGTGCGGTGGCCTGATATGCGATATCAAACCTGAAGATCGCCGCCGCTCTGCGGATTTCAGCCCTGTTCAGGCACCAGAATATCCCGTTTGCCGACGTGGTTTGCGGGCGAGACCAGTCCCTGGTCCTCCATCTGCTCCACCAGGCGTGCCGCCTTGTTATAGCCGATAGCCAGTTTGCGCTGAATATAGCTGGTCGAGCATTTACGGTCATTGATGACCACCTGCACCGCGGTGTCATAAAGCGCATCTTCACCGTCGGTATTGCCGCCAAGACCCAGGACCGCGTCGATATCGCTCTCTTTGTCATCGGCCGGGCCTTCAACCACGCCTGAGACATAATCCGGCTCGCCGAACTGTTTGAGGTGGTTCACGATCTCCTCAACTTCCTCGTCGGATACAAACGGTCCGTGACAGCGGGTGATTTTGGCGCCACCGGCCATATAAAGCATATCGCCCATGCCCAGAAGCTGCTCAGCACCCATCTCGCCCAGAATCGTGCGGCTGTCGATTTTCGATGTCACCTGAAAGGATATCCGCGTTGGGAAGTTCGCCTTGATCGTACCGGTGATCACATCCACCGACGGACGCTGCGTGGCCATTATCAGGTGAATACCGGAGGCACGCGCCATCTGTGCCAGACGCTGAATACAGGCTTCGATCTCTTTGCCCGCAACCATCATCAGATCGGCCATCTCATCGACGATGACGACGATATAAGGCAGCGCGACGGGCGTGTTCTCTTCGGTCTCGAAAACCGGCTCGCCGGTGTCCTCGTCAAACCCGGTCTGCACAGTGCGGCTGAAGAGCTCACCTTTGGACAGGGCCTCACGGACCCGGCCGTTGTAACCTTCGATGTTGCGCACGCCCATTTTGGACATCTTGCGATAGCGCTCTTCCATCTCGCCCACGACCCATTTCAGAGCCACAACCGCCTTTTTAGGGTCTGTTACAACCGGCGACAGAAGATGTGGAATGCCGTCATAGACGCTCAGTTCCAGCATCTTTGGGTCGATCATGATCATCCGGCATTCTTCGGGCGTCAGCTTATAAAGCAGCGACAGGATCATCGTGTTGATCGCCACGGATTTGCCCGAGCCTGTTGTTCCCGCGATCAGCAGGTGTGGCATCTTGGCAAGATTGGCCACAATCGGGTCGCCGCCGATGTCTTTGCCAAGTGCAAGCGGCAGGCGCTGATTGCCGTCGCCAAAATCGCGTGTCGAAAGTATCTCCCGCAGCACCACCTTTTCACGGCTTTCGTTGGGCAGTTCGATGCCAATGACCGAGCGTCCCGGCACGGTCGAAACCCGCGCCGACAGCGCCGCCATGGAGCGCGCGATATCATCCGCCAGCCCGATCACACGGCTGGCTTTCAGGCCCGGCGCAGGCTCAAGCTCGTACATGGTCACGACCGGGCCCGGGCGCACCGCGACAATCTCGCCTTTGACGCCATAATCATCCAGCACGGTTTCCAGCATCCGCGCGTTTTCCTCCAGCGCCTCATCACTCAGATGCAGACGTGGCACTTCAACCGGGTTCTCCAGCAGGTTCAGCGGCGGCAGTTCAAATCCCGGGTGGCTGTCGTCAAACGACAATCCGGGCTGTGCTTCGGCCTGGGCGCGACGCGAGGGCTGCACGGGTTTGCGGACCGGTTGCTGAACCACGCGGCGTGGCTCTGCGACCGGCACATGCGGGGCTTCTGTCACCGGCTCCTCAAAAAGGGCAGTGTCCTCTTCTGCGGCGATCACCGGGGCCGGCGGAACGCTCGCCCCCCGCGCTGTCAGCGGCGGCTCTGCCCGCGCACCGGACGTATCCAGCACCAGCGGGTCGGGACCGCGACCACGCCCCTGCGTCAGCGGCGCGGTAACAGGTGTGTGGATGGCTGTGCCCGACCGCACACGCGAGCGGATTACATCGGCAATCCGTGCCTTGATACGGTCCTCGCCGGGCGCATCCGCGTCGTAATCTGCACCGTCATAGCCATCCTGGTCAGTCTCAACCAACGGCTCCTGGCGACGCATCATCCCGGGCATCCGCGAAAAGAGACCGGGCTTTGTTTCCTCGGGGTTGTGGAATGCGGGGGCACCGGTCGCCGGTGCCACTTCGGTGGTCAGGGCAGGCCCGGCAGCAGCAGCCCGGGTCTGTTCACGTCGATCGGCAAAGCTGGCAGACGCCGATTGCGCGGCCTGCAATGTGCGGCTGGCACCGCGCCCAAGCAGCGACATGATCACCGCATAGACCATCACCAGACCCAGCAGCAGAAAACGCGCGACTTTCGTGACTTCGGGTCGGGTAAACCCGAGCACAAAACCACCGAGCGCAACTATTCCCAGCGCCATCAGAAAGGACATCAGCTTGATCGTGACAACGGACCCCACCGGCAACAGCGTCAGCAACGCACCCATCACCGTGTCGCCGAAAAGCCCGCCGAGACCAAAGCTGTGGGTATCAAGCCAGTTGCCGTCGGGCGTCAGTGTCGCGGCATAGATCGAACAGGCCGCAATCGCGATCGGCGCAAAAATCAGCCGCCCGATGGCGCGTTCAGCACCCGCATGCAGCGCAAAGCGCAGACCCCAGGCCACAAGCACGACGCCAAGCCCCCAGGAGCCCCAGCCCACGATCATAAAGAGCGGCGCCGCGATCGCCGCGCCCATCCGTCCCATCCAGTTCTGCGTCGGCTCATCGGTGGAAACCATCCAGTTTGGATCATCCGGTGAGTAAGACGCAATCATCGCACAGGCCATCAGCCCGAGCACAATCAGCACCAGGCCGAAAAGCTCTTTGCCGCGTTTCTCCATCGCCTCAGCCATATTGCTGTCCAGCAGCGGGTCGCGTCCACGTGTCTGATATGCCATTACTCTGATCCCTCGAAATTATTGCGGATAAAGGCAGTCACGGATCAGTTCGATCCCGCGCGCCGTTTCCGCTTTTGGGGCCACCATGGCGGCCCTGATATATCCTTGTCCGGGGTTCACCCCGCCCCGTTCATGCGCCAGATAGCCGCCGGGCAGAACCCGTACTCCTGTCTCGCGCCACAGCTTTACAGCTGCTTTTTCGTCATTCTCAACCGGCAGCCAGAGGAAAAACCCGGCCTCGGGGCTCAGGTACCCGGGCACATTGCCGAGGAGCCTGTCGGCGAGGTCGTATTTCTCCCGGTAAAGTGCGCGGTTTTCGACGACGTGCTCTTCGTCGTTCCAGACATCAGCCGAAGCCAGTTGTATCGGCAGCGGCAAAGGCGCGCCCGCATAATTGCGCAACTGTTTGATCTCGCGGATGTTATCAGCGCTGCCCGCAACAAACCCCGAGCGCAGCCCCGGCAGGTTTGACCGTTTGGAGAGCGAATGAAACACCACCACACGGTTCATATCCGCACCGGTTTCATAAGCGACCTGAAGCGCCCCGACGGGCGGCGTTTCACGGTAAATCTCGGAATAGCACTCATCGGCGAGGATCACGAAATCGTACTCTTCTGCCAGCGCGATCAGGTCGCGCCAGTAATCGTAATCCGCCACGGCGCCCTGCGGATTGGCCGGCGAGCAGATATAGGCGGCAGTCGTGCGGTTCAGAACCTCTTCGGGCAGGCTCCGGTAATCGGGAAGGTGGCCGGTCTCACCGGTTGCAGGCACCATAACCGGCTCTGCTGACACGGAAAGTGCACCGATCATATAGACCGGATAGAACGGATTGGGCATCAGGATCGCGGGTCGCTGACCATTTTTCGTCTCGGGGCAAAGCGTCATCACTGCGTTGTAAAGCCCCTCGCGGGTGCCGTTGAGCGCCATCACCTGCGTGTCAGGGTCAAGCGGCACGCCGTAACGACGTTTGACAAAACCGGTGATCGCGGCGCGCAACTCAGGCGCTGCGTCATTCGGTGGATACTGGTTAAACCCTTTCGAATGCTCGACAATCCGGTCCGTTACCCATGACGGGAACGCGTGTTTCGGCTCACCGATTGTCATGTTTACGGGCTCACCACCACCCTCGTGCACATCAAGCAATGCGCGCAAACGCGGCCATACATGAGCCGGAAGGTTCGAAAACCGCTCAGGGTACACCATCAAAAACTGCCTCAGGTCGGGATCATTCACGTCCCGTTTTGCCCAAGGTACTCAACGCGCGGGCGTGCGTCCACAAAAACGCGCAGCTTTCTGGTGATTTGTGGCTTTTAGGCCAGTGCCGCTTCGGCGGCAGCACCCATGCGCAGCAGCGCCGCTTCCTGATCCGGTGGCGCCATCATCATGAGCCCGCAGGACGGCACCCCGGTGGGCAGGCTGAGCGCACAAAGCCCCATCAGATTGCCGATCCTGGTATTGCGCAGCGACAGCAGGTTTTCAGTGACGTAATACTCGTGATCCGCGTTCAGACGTTCCAGATTTGGCGGCAGGATGGGAGCGGTCGGCAATATCACAGCATCGAACCCGGCGGTTGCCGCGTCATATATCCCGCGCACCTTTTCAAGGGTGGCCCAGGCGGCAACATAATCCGGGGCAGAATGGTTTTTACCCAGCCGGAAACGCTGCAGGATTTCGGGATACATTTTTTCCGGATGCGCCTCGATCACCTCTTTCCAGAGCCCGTAAGCCTCTGATGTATAGAGACATGTCGTCAGTGCCATCGCCTCTTCCAGCTCCGGCACAGAGATGCGCGAAATTTTCGCCCCGGCAGCACTGAGCCGGATCACGGCATCCTGAAAGGCCGCCAGAGGCTCATCGCGGATATCGTCGAATGCGACAGTTTCCAGCACGGCAATGCGACGCCCTTTCAGACTGACCCCGGTGAGGTCAGCGGGTTTGCCGCCTTCAAACGCTGCAAGCATCAGCGCCGCGTCAGAAACCGAGCGGCAAAGCGGACCGACGGTGTCGAATTTCAGTGCGAGAGGCACGACGCCTTCGAGGCTGAGCCGCCCCACGGTCGTTTTCAGCCCCACGAGGTCATTCCAGGCAGACGGAATACGCACGGATCCGCCCGTATCAGAGCCTGCTCCCGCTGCGGCGAGGTCAAAGGCAACCGATGCGGCGGCACCCGATGACGATCCGCCAGGCACGGCAGCGGGATCATTGATGCAGGGCGGTGTTGCGGTGCTCGGGTTATGCCCCAGACCGGAAAAGGCAAGCTCGCTCATATGTGTCTTGCCCAGACATACAAGACCGGCGGCCGTGGCATTGGCCAGAACGCGCGCGTCCCGGTCAGGCACCCGGCCCGTGAGCAGACCGGAGCCCGCTTCGGTTGCCGTGCCTGCCGTGTCAAAAAGATCTTTCCAGCTCACCGGAACACCGTCGAGCGCTGACAACCGTCTGCCCGCTGCGGCGCGTGTAGCAGAGGCAGCCGCCTCCGCGCGCGCGCGCTCCTGCGTCACACGCGCGTAAATCCTGTCGCGCAG
>CBDUCB010000016.1:0-28645 GCA_965365545.1 uncultured Roseobacter sp.
CGGCAGAGACCGGGTCGCCGCGGTGAGCATTTCCAGACCGGTCATCAGAAAGGCCAGACCCGCCAGCACCTCGACGGCGAAGGGGATTTCGTGCACCACATCGCCGCCCAGCACCAGCAGCGCAAAGGGCATCACCGCCAGCCCGCCAAACTGCCAGAGCGAGCCGAACCAGATGTAGGGTACCCGTTTCCAGCCAATCGCCGAACGATGTGTATCCGACCGGAAGCCCAGCAACGCACGGAAGGGCGCAATCAGCACCGGCAGCGCAATCATCAGCGCCACAACCATCGCCGGCACCGAAAGCTCTACAATCATCACCCGGTTCAGCGTGCCCAGAAGCAGGACCGAGGCCATCCCGACCGAAACCTGGAAGAGCGACAACCGCAAAAGCTGTGCCATCGGCAGATCGGGGCTGGCGGCATCGGCAAAGGGCATGGCCCTGAGCGACAGGTTCTGCAGGCGGCTGCTCATGCGCGCACCTCCAGGGCCTGGCTGATGTAAAAGCCGGACGTGATCCGGTCCACAGGGCGCAGTGTGCGGCGCAACCCCTGTGCCCGCGCGACACGGGCCAGCGGTTCATGCGCATGCGGCACCATCACCGGGCTGCGATCGCTGCGCGGAAAGAGCTTGCCGGCGTACCACATGGTCATCAGCAGCCGCGTGCGCGGCGCAACGGTAAAGACAATCGCGCCATTGGTGCGCTTTTCCAGACCGGCGAGCGCGGTGCCGATATCCTCGGCGGTGTAATAGATGAGACTGTCCATCGCGACGACGTAATCGAACTGTCCCAGCGCCGGGCTCAGCATGTCGCCGGCGGTGAAGGTGACCTTGCGACGATACTCTGGTGGCAGACGTATCTCTGCAATGTCAACGAGTTGCGGGGATATATCTACAGCTACGACCGCGGCACCCCGGGCGGCCAGCTCGACCGTCATCTGCCCCGCACCGCAGCCGGCATCCAGCACCCGTGCGCCGCGCAGGTCTTCGGGCAGCCGGCTCAGCATCAGCGCGCGCATCGCATCGCGCCCCTCGCGCACGGTCTGACGGATCTTCGAGACGGGCGCATCCGACGTGAGCCGCGCCCAGGTCCCGGTCGCGGTCTGATCGAAATACTCCTCTACCCGCCCGAGCGTGGCACCATAGCCCGCGTCCGGCCTTTTGCCGGTCGGGGGCGTCGCCATCGTCTCAGGAAAGGTCACGTCGTCACGCATCAGTCAAATCCAAGCAGCTCAAAAATCTCACGGTCGGGCAGCGGGGCAGGGGCCAGGGGCTCCGTCCCGTTCCACAGCGTTTCCGCCAGACGGATATACTCTTTGCGCACCTGAACGACCTCTTCGTCATCGGGCATCTCAAAGAGCGTTTTCTTTTTCAGCCGCGAGCGGCGGATCGCATCCAGATCGGGCATATGGGCAATCCGGTTAAAGCCCACGGTTTTGCAGTAACGATCTACCTCATCGGTATCCTTGCTGCGGTTGGCGACACAGCCGGCCAGCCGCACCTTGTAATTGGCTGATTTGGCCTGCACCGCGGCGATGATCCGGTTCATCGCGTAAATGCTGTCGAAATCATTGGCTGTCACAATCAGCGCCCGGTCCGCGTGCTGCAAAGGCGCTGCAAAGCCACCACAAACCACATCGCCCAATACGTCGAAAATCACCACGTCGGTGTCATCGAGCAGATGGTGCTGCTTCAGCAGCTTCACCGTCTGGCCCACCACATAACCACCACAACCGGTCCCGGCAGGCGGCCCGCCCGCCTCCACACATTTCACGCCGTTGAAGCCGTCGAAAACGAAATCTTCCGCGCGCAGCTCCTCAGGATGAAAATCAACCTCTTTCAGAATATCAATTACCGTCGGCACCAGCGTGCCGGTCAGGGTAAAGGTGCTGTCATGCTTGGGGTCACAACCGATCTGCAACACCCGCTTGCCCAGCATTGAAAACGCTGCCGACAGGTTGCTGGAGGTTGTGGATTTGCCGATCCCGCCCTTGCCATAGACCGAAAAGACCTTCGCCCCTTCAATCTTCGCGCTTTCGTCCTGATGCACCTGCACCGATCCCTCGCCGTCTGCGCCGCGCAATGCGGGAGGTGTTCTGTCCAACGGGCTCATGGTTCGTTCCTTTCAAAGGGGCGCACACCCCGGCTTCTCTGGCTGTCAAATATCCCGGGGTCCGGGGCAGCGCCCCGGTCCGTCAGGCAGATCTGATACATCGGGGTCATTGTGCAGCCACCCCTTCCATCCGGTCTTCCAGCGCATCCGCTGCATCCTGCAGCGCGGCCAGCGTCGCCTCATCGGGCGACCAGTAGTTTCTGTCATGGGCCTCAAGCAGCCGGTTCGCCATCCGGCTCGACGCGGTGGGGTTCAGATCCGCCAGCCGCTGCCGCATTGCCTCATCAAGCACAAAGGTCTCAGAGATCCGCTGATAGACCCAGGGCTCCACCTGACCGGTTGTGGCCGACCAGCCGAGCGTATTGGTCACCGTTGCTTCGATCTGGCGCACCCCTTCGGCGCCATGCTTCAGAAGGCCCTCGAAAAATTTCGGGTTCAGAGCGCGCGCGCGGGTCTCAAGTGCGACCTGGTCTTTCAGGGTGCGCACCTTGCCGGCACCCCGGGTCTGATCGCCGATATA
This sequence comes from uncultured Roseobacter sp., assembly GCA_965365545.1. GTDB lineage: Bacteria > Pseudomonadota > Alphaproteobacteria > Rhodobacterales > Rhodobacteraceae > Roseobacter. The sequence continues at coordinate 2,631 of CBDUCB010000016.1, forward strand.
GACGGCCGCGTCCGACCCTTTCGCGCGTTTCACGGCGCGGGCAATGCCGCCCAGCGTATCGAAATAATGATCGACCGTCGTCACACCGAGTTCTACGGATTCGAGGTTCTGATAGGCCACATCGACCTCAGCAAGCTGCGCCTGCAGAAGGGCGGCATTTGCCGCGGCCTTGCCATCGGTCCCGTAGGCAAAACTTTTGCGCGCCTCATAGGCATCGGCAAGCTCGTCCTCATCACCAAAGGCCGAGCTGTCCACCAGCTGATTGACATTCGATCCGTAAGCGCCTTCGGCATTGGAGAAGACCCGCAGCGCGGCCTCTTCAATCGCGCAGCCGGTTTTTTCCATATAGGCCAGCGCATGGGCGCGGATAAAGTTCTGTTCCACCGGTTCGTCGGCGCTTGCGCATTTCAGCGCCGCTTCGGCCAGCATCCGGGTCTGCAATGGCAGCAGATCGCGGAAAATCCCCGACAGCGTCATAATAACATCGACGCGCGGCCGGCCCAGTTCCGCCAGCGGCACCAGATCGGCACCAGCGAGGCGGCCAAAACTGTCAAAGCGCGGGGTGCAGCCCATGAGAGCCAGGGCCTGGGCAACCGGACCACCGTCGGATTTGATATTGTCGCTGCCCCAGAGCACCAGCGCCACCGTGCGCGGCAGGCTGTCATGGGTTTCCAGCAGCAGCCTCGCCTGGGCCGCACCGTCTTTGCAGGCAAAGGCCGTGGGCATCCGGAAAGGATCAAATGCGTGGATGTTGCGCCCCGTGGGCAGCACGTCCGCAGAGCGGATCAGATCGCCGCCCGGCACCGGTGCGATATACCGTCCTGAGAGCGCGCGACAGATCGCATCAAGCTCTGTTTCCTGACGCAGCAGGTGATCGACCCGCGCCCGCGTCTCGGCGTCAGCGTTGTCCATGATGCTGATGTATTCGGCGCGCGCGGCGTCACTCAGCGGCTGGCCGACAATATGCAAACCGTCCGGAATGAGCGCGTCTTCGGTCTCCAGCAGTTTCAGCCAGAGCGCATCGGGCGCGATGCCGCCCATATCCACAGCCATGGCCTGATCCGCGATCAGCGCTTCGAGGTCCGCGCGCTCCTGGGCTTCAGGATCAAGGCCGCGCCAGCGCGTGAGGCTGTCTTTGAGATCGATAAGCCCTTTATAGAGACCGGACGTGGCCAGCGGTGGCGTCAGATGGGTGACCGTGACCGCACCGGACCGGCGCTTGGCCAGTGTCGCTTCAGACGGATTGTTGGAGGCATAAAGATACACATTCGGCATCTCGCCGATCAGCCGGTCGGGCCAGTCGCGGGCACCGGGGCCTGCCTGTTTTCCGGGCATGAATTCCAGCGCGCCATGCATGCCGAAATGCAGCAGCACATCCGCTTTCAGCGTATTGCGCAGCCACAGATAGAAGGTTGCAAAGGCATGGGTGGGCGCGAAACCTTTTTCAAACAGAAGCCGCATCGGGTCGCCTTCATAACCGAATGCGGGCTGCACCCCGACAAAGACGTTGCCGAAATGCGCGCCAAGCACGAAAACACCGCGTCCGTCGGACTGCACACGACCCGGGGCAGGGCCCCAGACGTCTTCGATCTCACTCAGGTGAGCGGAAGTGCGGACGATCTCATCCGCGCTGACGTGATCCGCGACATTTGCTTCCTGGCCGTATTGCGCGGCATTTCCTCTGAGCACTGCGGCCCGCAGCGCATCCACATCCGCCGGAACCTCAACGTCATAGCCGTCTGCCTTCAGGCGGTTCAACGTATTGAAAAGGCTTTCAAAAACACTCAGATAGGCAGCTGTGCCAACAGCGCCCGCGTTGGGCGGGAACCCGAAGAGAACAACACCAACCTTTTTGGCGGCGTTTTCGCGGCGGCGCAGATGTGCCAGCCGGATGGTCTTTTCCACCAGGCTGTCCACCCGCTCAGGACAGGGGGCCATGGCCTTGGCATCAGATCGCGAGGTGCACATATGTGCGCACCCGTCACAGCCGTCCTGCCCGTGCCGGCCGGCAAAAACGGTGGGGTTGGTTGCACCGTCAAGCTCCGGCAGTGCGATCAGCATCGTGGTCTCGATAGGTCCGAGACCCTGACCGGAGCCTGCCCATTGCGCGAGCGTCTGAAACTCCAGCGGATGAGCCGCGACATATGGGATATCGAGATGCTCAAGCACCTCAATCGCCGAGGCATTGTCGTTATAGGCAGGGCCGCCAACCAGCGAGAACCCGGTCAGCGATACCATGGCGTCAATCTTTGCGCCGTTTTCATCGCGGAACCAGGCATCGATCGCGGGGCGGCCATCGAGCCCGCCGGCAAAAGCCGCCACCACCCGGATACCGCGTGCTTCAAAGGCCCGGATCACCGCATCATAATGTGCCGTATCCGATGACAGCACATAAGAGCGCATCATCAGAAGACCGACGGTGGCGGAATATCCTTCGGGGACTGGAAGCTGGTCGATACCGGTGGTGATCCGCCCGGCGAGATCAGGGTGATAAAGCCCCGCATCCGGATACTCAATCGGGGCAGGGGCCTCATCAGCGGCTGGCCAGCCTGTGTCGCGCGCATAGCGGTTGACGAGGAAGCGGACCATTGCCTCGACATTATCGTCCGAGCCGCCAAGCCAGTACTGCATGCACAAAAACCACGCGCGCAGATCCTGGCTCTTGCCCGGAATAAAGCGCAGGATTTTCGGCAACCGGCGCAGCAGCGCCATCTTATCCGCACCCGAGGAGCTGGAGGGTTTTGACGAGCCCCGCAGCTTTTTCATCAGCTTCATGGTGCCTGACTGCGGGGCCATCATATCAAGTGAGCCCATGCGGGTCAGTTTCACGATCGACGCATCGGCAATGACGCCGATCATGGCGTCGCAATGATCGCGGCGTGCCTGCAGCGCGGGCAGGATCCGGGCGATGTGTTCTTCGAGGAAGAGCAGATTGGCGACGATGATATCGCCTGTGAGCACAGCCTCGCGGGCGGCTTCAAAAGCACCGGGCGTCTCGCCCCATTCTGCTGCCGCATGGACCGAGACCGAGAGGCCCGGATAATCCGCGCCGAGTTTGTCCATCGCACGCATGGCCGGACCCGCCGCGTGGCTGTCCAGCGTCAGGATCACGACGCGATACCCGGGCAGACGCCCTGTGATGCCACGGTCATCGCGCATAATGGGCCTTTGCCTCGTAAAGGGTATCGACGCTGATTTCGGAGACGCCGCGCTCCGTGGCGAAGGTTTCGGTGTTGCGCCGCGCCTTGCCGCGCACAAAAAACGGAATCTTCTTTAACTCGCGCTCGGCATCGTCGAGCCAGATCACATTGCCGTCCCCGGCCGTTTTCGCCTCTGCGGCGGCGGGCGCAGGCGCAGGTGTTGCCGCGTTGGCGGCCTTTGGCGCGTGGCCGCCGTGATGCGAGGGACCTGCCGCATCGTGAAACTCAAAATCATCGCGGAACATGTGCAGAAGGTGCTCTTCGAGCCCCATGACCAGCGGATGCACCCACGTGTCAAAAAGCACATTGGCGCCTTCGATGCCCATTTGCGGGGAATAGCGCGCCGGGAAATCCTGCACGTGCACCGGGGCGGAAATCACAGCACAGGGAATGCCGAGGCGTTTGCCGATGTGCCGCTCCATCTGGGTGCCGAGGATCATTTCGGGCTGCAGGGCTTCGATGCTGCGCTCGACTTCGAGATAATCGTCGGTGATCAGTGCCTCTACACCGTAATCTTTGGCGAGACTGCGGACCGGCCGCGCCATTTCGCGGTTGTAACAGCCAAGGCCCACGACCTCGAACCCCATTTCATCGCGCGCGACACGGGCGGCAGCGGCAACATGGCTGCCGTCCCCGAAGATGAACACGCGCTTGCCGGTCAGATAGGTGCTGTCGACGCTTTTCGAGTACCATGGCAGGCGCAGCCGGCTTTCGTCCAGATAAGGATCGAGACCGGTGATTTCTGCCACTTCGCGCACGAAATCGCGGGTGGCACCCACGCCGATGGGCACGGTTTTTGTAAAGGGCTGGCCGAGTTCCCGCTCCATCCAGCGCGCGGCGCTCTCAGCGGTCTCAGGATACATCAGCACGTTAAAGTGCGCGGCCCCCATGCGGGCGATGTCCGAGGGGGAAGATGTCATCGGGGCCACGACATTGATGCTGATGCCCATGTCCGACAGCAGGGCCGTCATCTCGGTGATGTCATCGCGATGCCGGAAGCCCAGAGCCGTCGGCCCGATCAGGTTACAGGTGATCTGCTGTGTGCGCGCCACCGGTTTTGCCAGTGTGCGCACGATCTGAAAGAAAGTCTCATCGGCGCCGAAGTTCTCTTTGCGCTGATAACTCGGCAGTTCAAGCGGTATAACGGGCACCGGAATGCCCATGGTCTCGGACATGCCGCCGGGGTCGTCCTGGATGAGCTCTGCTGTGCAGGAAGCGCCCACGATCAGCGCTTCGGGCTGATAGCGGGCATAGGCGTCTTCGAGCGATTTTTTGAAAAGATTGGCCGTGTCGGAGCCGAGATCGCGGGCCTGAAAGGTTGTGTAGGTAACCGGCGGACGGTGGTCGCGCCGCTCGATCATGGTGAAGAGCAGATCCGCATAGGTGTCGCCCTGAGGCGCATGCAGCACATAATGCAGCCCGGTCATGCCGGTGGCGACGCGCATCGCGCCGACATGGGGCGGGCCTTCGTATGTCCAGACCGTGAGTTTCATGCGGCGGGGTCCGTGAGGGGCCGGCCCCTCACACTCCCCGGGATATTTTTAAGCCAGAGAAGGGGGGTCATGCACGGACCCCCAGTTGCAGCAGGTCAGAGCGGCGTAGCGGGCGCGAAAAGAGACCGGCCAGATCGCCTGCCTGTTCGTAGAAATGAACCGGTGTGAAGACAAGCTCGATAGCCCATTTTGTGGAGAGGCCTTCGGCTTCGAGCGGGTTGGCGAGGCCAAGCCCGCAGACCGTGAGATCGGGGCGGGCGGCGCGGCAGCGATCAAGCTGCAGGTCGACGTCCTGACCTTCGGAAAGCACGGGACCCTGAGCCAGCATGTCGAGATCGGGGCCGATGATGCCTTTGTGGATGAAGGGCGCGCCGACCTCGATGGCCTGCATGCCGCATTCGCGGGTCAGAAAGCGGGCCAGCGGAATTTCGAGCTGGCTGTCGGGAAAGAAAAACACCGATTTGCCGCGCAGGCTTTCCGAGGCCTGTGCGATGGCTTTGCGGGCACGGGCGCGCGGGGCGGCGGTTACACGTTCAAAAATCTCGTCATCCACACCGAATTCATCGGCGATGGTGCGCAGCCAGGCGGTGGTGCCTTCTTCGCCGAAAGGGAAGGGGGCCGCGATGTGGCGGGCGCCGCGGCGCTCGAGTTCTGCATGGGTGTCACCGAGGAAAGGCTGCGTCAGGGCGAAGACAGTGTCTGTACCAACGCCCAGGTCACTGTCGGCACGTGGCGCGGGCAGGACGCGGACCGGCCCGATGCCCATCTGCGTGAGCAGGGAGACCGCCTGTTCCTCGACCACATCCGGCAGGGCGCCGACAAGGAGCAACTGGCGTTCGTCTGTTTCCGGCAGCACGGGGACCATAGAGGCAAGGCAGGCATCTTCGCCTTGCGTAAAGGTTGTCTCGATGCCGGAGCCTGAGAAATTCAGCACGCGCACAGAGGGCGCGTATTTCTCCGTCATGCGCTCGGCGGCGCGCGACAGATCCAGCTTGATCACTTCGGACGGGCAGGAGCCCACCAGAAAAAGCTGGCGGATGTCTGTGCGGCGCTCCAGCAGCTGATCAACTACTTTGTCGAGCTCGGTCTGCGCATCAGCAAGGCCCGCCAGGTCCGTTTCTTCGAGAATCGCCGTCCCGAAACGCGGTTCTGCAAAAATCATTACGCCGGCGGCGGATTGCAGCAGGTGGGCGCAGGTCCGGCTGCCGATGACCAGAAAAAAGGCGTCCTGCATTTTGCGGTGAAGCCAGATGATTCCCGTCAGACCACAGAACACCTCGCGCTGGCCACGCTGCTTCAGAATCGGTTCATCGCGGCATCCGCCGGAGGTGGGAAGGCGCGGCAGATCGTTCATGCTGCGACCTCCGTCCGGGTCGGGGAGGGCGCTGTCGCCTGCAGCCTTGCGGCCCGGAGTTTGAGCACGAACTGGACTGCGTTGATCACGTAGGCCGCATAGGCCGCGAGCGCCAGAAACATCAGCGCGCGGGGATCAAGCGCGCCACTGAAAAGCGCCCAGATATAGGCAGTGTGCAGCGCGATAACGGCAAAGGAAAAGACGTCTTCCCAGAAGAAGGCGGGGGCAAAAAGGTACTGACCGAAAACGATTTTTTCCCAGATCGCACCGGTGACCATGATCACGTAGAGTGCGAGCGTTTTGAGCAGGACAGAAACCGTCGCGGCGATATAGCCGTCACCCGTCCAGAGATAGCGCAGCACCAGCACCAAAGAGACCAGAAAAACGGCAAACTGCAGCGGCGCCAGAACCCCCTGAACCGTGGTCCAGACAGTGGCATCGCGACGGGCGCGTTCGGCCGGCGAATAGAGGCCCGCGCGGTCCGTTCTGGCTGTTGTTCCGGAGTCCATCCCCATGAAGGCCTTTCGCGCCTGTTACCTTTTGAAAGTAGCGTTTGTTTGCGAAAAGTGTCAACTGTAACTTACACATTGAAAGTGGTGAAATGACAATCTGATCTGACATTGAGGTGGCTGAATTTTGCCCGCTTTTGCGATTAATAACGGTTTACAGGTGATTTTTACTGAATTGAATCCGGTCAATCCCCATGAATATGTCAATTTGATTTGACATTTTGGTGGTGAAGGCGGACTCTGTACGCGCAAACGTGTCCGGGCCGGAGCCTGGCCCTTTCCGGGAAATGCAATGCCGACCGATGATCAAAGAGAAACGCCTCGCACGGAGCGCAGCCGACCGGTTTATGTCGATGCGCTGGCAACACGGGTGATTTCCGTACTGAGCAGCAGACAGGCCATCTCTCCGGGTGGCATGCGTCAGTTCGTTCTGGATCATCTGTTGCGCGCCGCGCTCTGCCCGGGTGGGTTTGAGCCAGCAGCACTTATCGCTGAGCTGCGCGGGCACCGTTTGTCGGTCGATGAGATCATTGACATTTATATTCCTCAGGCGGCGATCGTGCTCGGACAGATGTGGGTCGATGATGACGCCAGCTTTGCCCAGGTGACGATCGGATCGATGCGGTTGCAGTCGCTTGTGGGCGAGGCGGCAGCCGGCAGCGTACCGGATGTGGTCACGGACCGTACCCGGCTGACCGGGCTTGTCGTTGTGCCGGCCAATGAGCAGCATTTCCTCGGCGCCAGCGTGCTTTCCGCACAACTCAGACGCCTGGGTTGCGATGTGGGCACATCTTTTGACGAAGACGAAGGATCGCTTGCGGCGCGGGTGATGCTGGAATCCCCGGATCTTGCACTGGTGACCTGTTCCCGCACTGAAAACCTCGACACTGTGCGCCGGACGGTACAGACCATCCGAAGTGCCGCCCCCGAAAGCTGTGTCATCGCGCTTGGCGGTCTGGTGACAGTCTGTGACAAGGATCTCAAAGCAGATACCGGCGTCGATATCGTGACCAGCAAGGCCGCGGAGGCTGTTTCTTTTTGCGCATCTGAGTTCGCGGCCAGCCGCTCATGACGACCGGAGAAAATACATTCTGGAGCAGCGGTGCTGTTCCCCTGATCGAACCTGAGTTTCTCAGCAGCATCATCGGGGCCGCGTCGGATATCGCCCTCGTGGTTTCCGCCGAAGGCATCATTCTGTCGGTGGTTCTGAATACGCATATCGAATCCTTCGGTAATCTGAAGCATTGGGAGGGGCGTCCGGTCGCGGATTTTCTGACCAGTGAGTCCGTGCCGAAGTTCGAAAAGGCGCATGACGCCTATCTCGCCGGCGAGGTGCCTGAAAAGCCGCTGGAACTTAATCACAGCGACAATGCGGTCTGGCAGTATCCGGTCCGTTATACGTTTCACCGGTTCGGGCATGAGAACGCAGCACTGCTGCTGGGGCGTGACCTGAGACCGATTGCCGAAACGCAACAACAGCTGGTCAAGGCGCAGATCGCGCTTGAGCAGGGGTATGAGGCGCGTCGCGAGTTTGATGCACGGTATCGCGTGCTGATGGCCAACATCTCGCAGGCGGTTGTCTTTGTCTCGGTGCAGTCCGGGCGGATCGATGATGCGAACGAGGCGGCGGCAAACCTGCTGGGTCTGGGGACAGAGTCGCTGCGCGGCAGTTCGCTGGCGCAGCATTTCAACGACCGCTCCAGTGTCGAGCTGACCGAAAGTCTTCTGAATGCGACGCTGTCGGATGAAGGCGGGCGTGTCACCCTGCGTGCCACCCGCACACGTCAGCAGATCGTTCTTCAGCCGGTTGTTTTCAGGGCAGGGGGGCAGCGCGTTCTGCTCTGCCGTCTGGTATCGGACGCCGCCGTGGCGGAAGCCACCGGCGAGGCTGCAAATCAGGCGCTGTCACTCTTCCGTCTTGGTGCGGATGCCATGCTTTTCATGTCGCCCAAGGGCGTAATCCTGTCGGTCAACGAAAGCTTCCTTGATCTTGTGGGCGCGCCGCATCTTTCGGGTGTGGTCGGGCGCAGTTTTGGCGATTTCCTGAGCCGCGGCCAGATTGACCTGAGCGTTCTGACGGACCCGCCTCAGCGGGCGGGTCAGATGCGGACCTATGCCACCAGGCTGATCAACGATCTCGGCACCCGGGTCTCGGTGGAGATTTCCGCCACGCACCTTGATGATGCCGATGCGCCGTCGATCGGATGTATCGTGCGTGATGTCAGCCGGGTCGAAGCACAGCGCAGTGCCGCCGGTGCGATCGCAGGTGGTCAGATGCCGCCGGAATCGAGCCGGAACGTTATGGATCTGGTCGGATCGGCGTCGCTCAAGGACATTGTGGCCGAAACCACCGATGTCGTTGAGAAGATGTGTATTGAGACTGCAGTGGAACTGACCAGTAACAACCGGGTCGCCGCAGCAGAGATGCTGGGGCTGTCGCGCCAGAGCCTCTATGTGAAGCTGCGCAAGTACGGTCTGCTCGCCAAAAACACCTGATCCGGGCGCTGTTCTCCCACTTGCGCCGACTCAAAGTGTCAGCCATAGTTTACACATGTCTGTCACTCAGATCATACAGCCGCGCCGTTTCCCCGAACCAGCCGCCGCACTGCGCCTGATAAAACCCGTGACATGGTTCCCGCCGATGTGGGCCTATCTCTGCGGTGTTGTATCGGCCGGGGTCTGGCCCGGCGAGAACTGGGGCCTTGTCGTGCTGGGGGTGATCCTGGCCGGCCCGATCGTGTGCGGCATGAGCCAGGCCGCCAACGACTGGTGCGATCGCCATGTGGACGCTATCAACGAACCGGACCGCCCGATCCCCTCGGGCCGCATCCCGGGCCGCTGGGGCCTGTGGATCGCTCTTGCGATGTCGGTGCTCTCTCTCTTTGTCGGCTGGCAGCTGGGCCCCTGGGGTTTTGGTGCCACTGTGCTGGGTGTGCTTGCTGCCTGGGCCTATTCTGCCGAGCCGGTGCGTCTGAAGCGCTCGGGCTGGTGGGGACCTGGTCTCGTGGGTCTGAGTTATGAAACCCTGCCGTGGTTTACCGGTGCCGCTGTGCTGAGCGCCGGTGCACCTGCGCTGCCCGTGATTGTGGTGGCGCTCCTGTACGGTATCGGCGCGCATGGCATTATGACGCTGAATGATTTCAAAGCGCTGGAGGGTGACCGCCAGACCGGGGTAAACTCTCTGCCGGTCGTGCTTGGTCCTGCGCGGGCGGCGAAAGTCGCCTGTCTGGTCATGACCCTGCCGCAGATTGTGGTCACGGCTCTGCTGTTTCTCTGGGACAAACCGCTGCATGCGGCCGGCGTCGCCGCCGTGCTGCTCGCGCAGTTCTGGGCGATGACCGTTATGTTCAAAGACCCTGAAGGGCGCGCGCCCTGGTACAACGGTACCGGCGTGTTGCTTTACATCACCGGCATGATGATTGCGGCCTTTGCGCTCCGGGGGCTCGCATGACACCGCTGAGCTGGCTTTCGATTGCCCGTCTGGGTCTGGTGCAGATGGCGCTGGGGTCGGTTGTGGTGCTGACCACGGCGACGATGAACCGGGTGATGGTGGTCGAGCTGGCACTGCCGGCGATCCTGCCCGGGCTGCTGGTCTCTCTCTATTATGGCACACAGTTTCTGCGGCCCAGGTTCGGACATGGCGCTGACCAGGGTGGCCGGCGCACCCCCTGGATCATCGGTGGAATTGCTCTGCTTGCCGCCGGTGCCGTGGGGGCTGCGCTGTCGGTCGGCGTGATGGAAAGCAGCCTGTGGGCCGGGATCGCGGTGGCCATCCCGTCCTTTCTGCTGATCGGTCTGGGGATCGGGTCGGCGGGTACCAATCTGCTGGCGCTGCTGGCCTCCCGCGTGAGCGAAGGGCGCCAGGCACCCGCCGGCAGCCTTGTCTGGATTATGATGATATTCGGCCTTGCGGTGACAGGCATCACCGCAGGCATCCTGCTTGACCCCTATTCTCACAGCCGTCTTGTGGCAGTCACGCTCGGCGTTTGCGCTGTGGCGCTGGCGCTGGCCTGTGTCGGTGTCTGGGGTCAGGAAGGTGGCGCCGCCGGCCCCGTGAAACCCCGCAGGCAGGCAGCCTTCCGGGATGTTACGCGCGAACTCTGGGGCGATCCGCGCGTGCGCGTCTTCACCGTTTTCGTCTTTGCCTCGATGCTTGCCTATAACCTGCAGGATCTGATCCTTGAGCCCTTTGCCGGGCATGTCTTTGGCCTGACTGTCGGTGAAAGCACCCAGCTGGGCGGCATGCATCACGCAGGTGCCCTGGCCGGCATGCTGATCGTTCTGCTTTCCGGGACGCTGCTGGCGCGCTGGGTCACCGTGCCGATCCGGGTCTGGATCGTCGGCGGCTGTGTCCTGTCGGGTCTGGCGCTGATTGGCCTTGCCTGGGGCGGGGCGCGCGCTCCCGACTGGCCGCTTGCCGGTAATATCTTCACGCTGGGTCTGGCCAACGGCACCTTTGCCGTCGCGGCCATCGGCGCGATGATGAGTCTCGCGCGTGAGGGCGGTGACGGACGCGAAGGCGTGCGCATGGGACTCTTCGGCGCGGCCCAGGCGATTGCCTTTGGTGCCGGCTCCTTCATCGGTACCGCCATGGTCGATATCATGCGCTGGCTGACATCCGCGGATGCCACGGCCTATGGCGCCGTTTTCACAGTTGAGGGTTTTGTGTTCCTGATCGCGGCAGCGCTGGCCATGCGCCTGACGGCTCCCGGAGCGGATAACCAGAACCAGACCGCAATGATGCCGGGGGAATGAGAAATGTATGACGTAGTTGTTGTGGGCGGGGGCCCGTCGGGTGCCACCGCAGCGCTGGATCTGGTGAACTCCGGCCATAAGGTGGCGTTGCTCGACCGCGAAGGCCGGATCAAACCCTGCGGCGGTGCGATCCCGCCGCGGCTGATGCAGGATTTCCACATCTCAGATGAGCAGCTCCTCGCAAAGGTCAACACGGCCCGTATGATTTCGCCCACCGGGCGTCACGTCGATATCCCCATCGAGAACGGCTTCGTCGGGATGGTCGACCGCAAGGATTTTGATCCGTTCCTGAGGGCCCGCGCGCAGGAGGCCGGGGCTGCGTATTTCACGGGCACCTTTGTGCGCATCGAACGCCCCGGAGGCACGCCGGTTGTAATCTATCGCGACAAGGCCACCCAGGAAGAACGCGAACTGCCTTGTAAGCTGGTGATCGGTGCGGACGGTGCTAAATCCCGTGTGGGTCTGGCCGAGGTCAAAGACGCCGACAAGGTGCCGCTGGTCTTTGCCTATCACGAGATCATCAAGGCGCCACCCAAATCAGACATCTACGATCCGGTCCGCTGTGACGTGATCTATGACGGGGCCATTTCGCCGGATTTCTATGGCTGGGTCTTTCCGCATGGTGACAGTGCCAGTGTCGGTATGGGCACTGAACTGTCGTCGGTCAATCTCAAGGAGGCCACAGCGGCCCTGCGCGCGGCTTCGGGTCTGACCGGATGCGAGACGATCCGCAAAGAGGGCGCGCCGATCCCGCTGCGCCCGCTCGACCGCTGGGACAACGGCCGCGACGTGCTGCTGGCGGGGGATGCCGCCGGTGTTGTCGCACCGTCCTCGGGCGAGGGGATCTATTACGCAATGGTCGGGGGCCGGGTCGCGGCAACAGCCTGTGCGGCCACGCTGGCCTCGGGCCGGGTGAAGGACCTGCGCCTCGCCAGACAGCTTTTCATGAAAGAGCACAGAATGGTCTTCCGGGTGCTGGGTTCCATGCAGAACGCGTATTATCGCAGCGATGAACGGCGTGAACGCTTTGTCTCGCTCTGCCATGATGTGGACGTGCAGCGCCTGACTTTTGAGGCGTATATGAACAAGAAACTCGTGCGCGCACGGCCCATGGCGCACCTGAAAATCGGGTTGAAGAACCTTGCGCATCTTACCGGTCTTGTGCCAGTGACCCGCGTATGACGATCATGATCCCGGCCTGGGTAGACGGCACACTGACACCTGTTGAAAAGCTGGAGGCCCATGTGAAGGGGCTGCGCCACAAGGCCGTGTCGGTCTTTGTCATGCGCGGCGAGGCGGTACTGATGCAGCAGCGCGCGATGTGCAAATACCACACGCCCGGCCTCTGGACGAACACCTGCTGCACGCATCCGGACTGGGACGAGGCGCCGCTTGACTGCGCGGTGCGGCGGCTTGACGAAGAGCTTGGCCTGACCGGTCTCGCTCCTGAACACCGGCACCATCTGGAGTACCGCGCCGAAGTGGGCGGCGGGCTGACCGAACATGAGGTCGTGGATGTGTTTGTTGCCGAAGCAGGTCCCACGCTGAAGGTAACGCCCAACCCCGAAGAGGTCATGGCGGTAGAATGGGTGCGTTACAGCGATCTGCTCAAACGCGTGACCTGGGAGCCTGAGCGGTTCACGCCCTGGCTCAGAATTTACCTGCGGGATCATGCGCAGACGATTTTCGGGGATGTCGCGGAAGGCGTCGCTCCCTGAACGGACCAGGCAGTCTCGTCAGACAAGCCCAAGTGCCATGGCCGCTGCCGCGCGCACCGGATCAATGACAGGCACCCCCAGATCCGTTTCAAGCTGTGCACGTCGTGGTGAAAAACCGGCACAGCCCGGTATGACGGATCGTGCGCCCTGCGCGAGCAGTTGTTTACCGGCCGCAAGCGTTTCAGCATAAACCGCATCCGAGCGCCCGGCGTCGAGAGCTGAGACCCCGCTGAGGCCGACCTCTCCTGCGCAGTGATGTGCAATGCCCAACCGGTCATAAAACGCCATATGCCGCGGGATTGAGGCAGGCGAAAGTGCAATCACGCCAAAGGGCGCGCCGGTCGCAATGGCGGTCATCACGGAGGCGATCTGGATGCCGATGACGGGTATGCGGACCCTGTGTCGCAAGTCTTCCAGGCCTGGATCGGAAAAGCAGGCGATGATGATCGCGGCGGCATCCGGGCGTGTTGCAGCAAGCTCCGTCACGCGGGCACCGGCTTCTGTGACATCCTGATCCGTCCGGATCGTGGACGGGCCTTTTGCGATAGTGACGCAGTCGAACCGCCCGGCGGCACCGGGCAGGGCGTTTACGGCGGTCGCAATTTCATCCGTGACGGCCACAGTTGAATTGGGGTTGATCACGAGGATGGGCCCGGCGCCGTTCATGTCGCACGCGCCAGGGGCTTGCGGGCGATGAACCGGCCCTGGCCTTCCGCGGCGCAGAGCACACGGTCACGGATCACGGGCAGCCCGCGGTTCAGCACGGTCACCGGCCGCCCGGAGATTTCCATGCCCTCGAACGGTGTGTAATCCATATTGTCGTGCTGATCCTCAAGGGTCACGCGCCAGCGTGCTTCGGGATCCCAGATGGCGATATCGGCATCAAGCCCGGGGGCAAGATCTCCCTTGGTACCGAGCCCGAATACCCGGGCAGCATTGGTTGCGGACAGCCCCGCGAACGCCTGCAGGCTGATGCGACCTGCCACGACGCCTTCGGAAAAAAGCCAGGGCAGACGCATCCCGATCCCAGGCATACCGTTGGCAATCGCAGGGTAGGGGGCCTGCGCCCCGTTGATGAATTTACCTGTCTCGTCAAAGCGGTACGGCGCATGATCCGAACTGATGCAATCGAACGTACCGGCGGCGATATTCTCCCAGAGCACCTTCTGTGTTGCGGCATCGCGCAGGGGCGGCGAACAGATAAATTTTGCCCCCTCCATGCCGGGCCGGTCGAGATCTTCTGCTGTAAAGGTGAGGTAATGCGGGCAGGTTTCTGCAAAGACTGCGGTGCCGGCAGCTTTCTCCCGCGCGATGATCGCCGCCCCGCCGGGGGTCGATACATGCACCACAAAGAGCGGCGCGCCGGCCAGTTTCGCCAGTGACACGGCGCGGTGAATGGCTTCTTCTTCGGCCAGCGCGGGTCGGCTCTCTGCGTGATACCGGGGCGCGGTTTTGCCCTCTGCCGCCAGTTTTTCGTTCATCCAGCGGACCATCGCGTCGTTCTCTGCATGCACCATCGTGACAGCACCATGAGCCCCGGCAGTGGTCAGAATATCCAGAAACTGGCGGTCATTCACTTTCACCAGGTCATACGTCATGAAGACCTTGAACGAGGTCACGCCGCGCTCAAAGGCCATTGGCAGGCCTGAGGTCAGTACCCCGGGCGTCGGATCGCTGATGATCAGATGCCAGGAATAATCAATCACGCTGCGCGCTGCGCGCTGGCCATAGGTGTCGAGCACGCTGCCCACCGATTGTCCGCGCTGTTGTGCGGCAAAGGGCACGAATGAGCTGTTTCCGCCGAAGGCTGCTGAGACCGAACCGGACAAGTAATCATCCGCGTTCATCACCCCCGCGGCACTTTCCTGTGCAATATGCGCATGGGTTTCGATGCCGCCGGGCAGCACAATGCGGCCCGTGGCGTCAATCACGGTTTCCGCGCCGGTCAGTCTGTCGTCAATGGCGGCAATGCGTCCCTCGCGGATACCGATATCGGCCCGGGTGCGCAGGGTGGTGGTGCAGATTTCGCCGCCACGGATAATGGTGTCGAATGTCACGGGCGGGGCTCGTTTGTCAGTGGTGCAGGCATCTGTGCATATCCTGCCCGATGCCGCGCCAGGCTGCAAAGCCAAAGCGCCCGGTGGGTAATTTCGTAATGATGATTATGTAATTTTTCAGGCGCATATCATCGCATCCTGTGCGCAAAGCCTTCACCCCGGGGCCGACCTCCGGTAATGAGAGATGGAACCGGCGCGGCCTGCGCCTGAGAGGCAGTGAAACCGAGATGTCCACCATCAGAGATACGGTCCCGCGCACCGATCTGATTGTCTGTCCGCATTGTGATGCAGCCTGGAGCCTTGCGCGCCCGGAACCCGGTGAACGTGCGGTCTGCCAGCGCTGTCACACGGTGCTGATCACCCCGCGGCGCAAGGCCGGGATGCAGATCATCGCACTGGCGACAGCGGTTCTGTTTCTGATCGTTGCGGCGGCCGTTTTCCCGTTCCTTACGATCTCTGCCGGTGGGACGACCAATTCGGTCTCGATCCTCGAAGCCGCTCTTGCTTTCAGTGACGGGCCGCTCATCCTGCTGGCCCTCGCCACGGCGGCGCTGATCGTCTTTATCCCGCTGACCCGCGTGCTTTTGTCGCTTTATGTGCTGGTGCCACTGGTCTTTGACAGACCGCCAGCCCCACATGCCGCGCGTGCCTTCCGCCTGTCCGAGGCGCTGCGGCCCTGGTCGATGGCGGAGGTTTTCGTGATTGGCTGTGCCGTGGCGCTGATCAAGATCAGCGAACTTGCGGATGTTACTTTCGGCCCTGCATTCTGGATGTTTTCAGCGCTGGTCGTTCTTGTTGTGCTCCAGGAGAGCTTTTTGTGCAGGTGGTCGGTATGGAACGCGCTGAGCGACCCTCAAAAGTCATAACCGCCCGGGATCTGGGGCTGGTGGCCTGTCTGCGCTGCGCCCAGGCCTGGCCGCGCGAGACAGAGCGTTGCGGCCGCTGCGGACACCGTTTGATCCTGCGCGACGAAAAAAGTCTTCAGCGGGTAGCAGCGTACTGGCTGCTCGGTTTTGCCTGCTATATTCCCGCGAACCTCTATCCGATGCTGAAAACCGAAACGCTGCTGTCGGTGCAGGAGGCAACGATTGTCGGCGGCGCGATCGAGTTTATTTATTACGGCAGCTATTCAATCGCGCTGATTATCCTTTTTGCCAGCGTCGTCATCCCGCTTGCAAAATTTATGGCGATTGCCTTTCTTGCGGTCTCCGTCGTCCGCCCGTCCAGCACCGGGCCGCACCAGCGCCAGGTGCTCTATGAGGTGGTGGAATACATCGGGCGCTGGTCGATGATCGATATCTTTGTGGTTGCGATCATGTCCGCACTGGTGCAACTGAACAGCCTGGCCTCCGTGCACCCCGGGATTGCCAGTCTGTTTTTTGCGCTGTCGGTGATTTTTACGATGCTCTCCGCTCAGGCCTTTGACAGCCGCATGATCTGGGATGTGCAGGACCAGCGCGAAGGAACGAAACCGTGAGCGACACACCCGAAAAAGTCTCAGTTGAGACGGCCCGCCGGTCCTGGACTCAGCGGATTTCAGTGATCTGGCTGATCCCGCTTATTGCACTGGTGATTTCTCTCGGTGTGGCGTTTCAGTCCTGGAATGATCGCGGACATCTTATAACGATTGAATTTGACAGCGGCGCCGGCATTTCACCGCGCCAGACGGAACTGCGCTACAGGGATGTAAAGGTGGGTGTGGTCGAGGACGTGCAGTTCTCTGAAGATCTCAGCAGCATCATCGCCTCAGTCCGCATTGATAAAGAAGTGGCGCCTTATGCGGATGCCGGTGCCGGTTTCTGGATCGTGCGTCCGGAGCTGACCGCGCAGGGCGTGTCCGGTCTGGATACCGTCATCAGCGGTGTTTTCATCGAAGCGTCCTGGGACAGTGAAATCGGTCCGATACGCCGGTCGTTCAAAGGGCGCGAGACAGCACCGCTGTTCCGGCCTGGCGACGAGGGTCTGCAGATCGCGTTGCGCACCATCCCCGGCGGAACCTTGACTGATAACTCGCCAATTCTCTTCCGCGGCATCGAGGTCGGACGGGTAGGGTCCGCGCGTATCTCCGGGCGGGGTAATTTTGCCATAGCCGAGGCCATCATCTATGAGGATCATCGCGATCTGATTACCCGCTCGACGCGGTTCTGGGACACATCCGGGTTCAGTGTTTCGATCGGGCCCACCGGTGCTGAGGTGGACTTTTCCTCGCTGGCGACACTGGTCGGGGGCGGCATTACCTTTGACACTTTTGTGTCCGGCGGCGCGCCTGTTGCGGATGGCACTGTCTTTGAGGTGTTCGGCGATTCCTCGGCGGCGAGAAACAGTGTCTTCAATGCCTCCGAGGTCGAGCTGCTTGAGATGCAGGTGATCTTTGACGAGAATATTTCCGGCCTGACGGTGGATGCTCCGGTAGAACTCAGCGGTCTGCGCATCGGATCGGTGGAGAGCCTGTCGGGCATTGTCGACAGTGACGCCTTTGGCGACAGCCGTGTGCGCCTCAACGTCGTGATCGGCGTGCAGCCTGCGCGCCTCGGACTGCCCGGAGAAGTCAGCGCCGATGCGGCCCTTGAGTTTCTCACAGAACGGGTTGCGGCCGGCCTGCGCGCGCGGCTTGCGTCCGGCAGCCTGCTGACCGGGGGCCTGAAGGTCGAACTGGTGGAAGTGGCCGATGCGGAACCTGCAAATATCTCCCGTAACAGTGACGATGTAATTCAGTTTCCGAGCACCGAAAGCGAAATCTCCGATGCTGCGGCGACGGTCGAGGGCGTGTTTACCCGGATCAACAGCCTGCCCATCGAAGAGCTGCTCAACAACGCAATTCTCTTTATGGAAAGCGCCACGGCGCTGGTGTCCGACGCGGATCTGCGCGGCACCTCCGAAGAGGTCCGCGGCCTTCTGGGCGACGTCCGCGGGATCGTAACATCGCAATCGGTGCAGGATATTCCGGTGCGTCTCAACGCCTCTCTTGAGCGGATCGAAGAGTTGCTGGTGCAGCTTGCCAGTGAACAGCTGGTGCCGCGGGTGATTGAGGCGATTGATGCGGCGACAAGTGCTGCGGTCTCTGTCGGCGCCTCGGTCGAAGGTGTGCCGGAGCTCATCGATCAGCTGAACGCGGTGGCGGCAAAGGCAGAAACACTGCCCGTCGAGGATCTGATTGTGGAACTGACGGGCCTGACCAGTGCCGCAGAGGCACTGATCGATACTGACGCTGCGCGCGATCTGCCGGCCTCGCTTGGCTCCGCGCTGGATGAGCTCAATGCAACGCTGGCCGATCTGCGCGCCGGAGGAGCTGTCGATAACGTCAACGCCACGCTGCTGTCAACGCGCGAGGCGGCCGATGCCGTCGCACTCTCCAGCCAGGACCTGCCCGCGCTGGTCGAACGGATTTCGCGCGTTTTCGAGCAGGCGAGCGCCACGATCGCGGGCTATAACAAAGGTGAAGCGCTGAGCCGCGATGCTCAGGCTGCCATGCGCGACATCTCACAGGCCGCAGAGGCCATCACATCGCTTGCGCGGTTGCTCGAACGCAACCCCAGCGCGCTGATCAGAGGACGATAATATGAGACACCTGGTGACCGCCCTGATCATGACGCTGACCCTGGCGGCCTGTACCGGCACAGCCGAACGTTATGCAGTGCCCGCCCCTGGCGTCAATGAGCGCCAGCGCATCGCCTTCCGGGCTCTTGAAGTGCGCGAGGTGTCCCTGCCGGCCTATGCCGCCGCCGATGAGATTTCTCTGCAGGATGATGCAGGCCGGCTTGTCAGTGACGGCGCCGTGCTTTGGGCAGACACACCCAACCGGGCGATTGCGCTCGAACTTACCCGTCATATCGCGCAGCTGTCCGGGGCACGTGTGGCGTCCTCGCCCTGGCCGTTCGAGAGCTTCCCTGATGCGCGTCTTGATCTGAGGTTTGAATCACTGGTTGCCGGAAACGACGGGCAGTTCCGCGCAAAGGGACAGTACTTCGTCGCCGTGGCCGAGGGCGGGCGGGAACGCTCCGGGCTTTTTGATCTCAGCGTGGCCTATGATCCGGCTGCCGGCCCCGGTGCCATCGCGGCTGCCCGCGGACAGATCATTCTTGATCTTGCCCGCTTTGTTGTGCGCAACGGGCTGCGTTAATCCCGCCAGTCAGCCAGAGCCTGTGCCACGCGGGTTAAACCGTCGTCCAGATTGACCCCGGCGCCACCGCCCACGCCCAGCCTGATATGTCCCGGCTGGTCATAAGCGCTGCCTGGCAGCAGGAATGTGCGGTACGGCTCCTGCAAAAGACGTCGCGCAAAGGCATCGCTGTCGATGCCTGTGGGCAGCTTTCCAAGTCCGATAAGGCCGGCCCGGGGTGGTACCCAGGTCAACCCCGGCGTGGCATCAACCCATGCATTCATCCTTTTCAGATTGGCAGCACCTGCGGCCCGCGCGTTCTTCATCGCGGTGGCAAAACGCACTGGTCGCAGGGCAATCTCCGCAATGGTCTCGCCCAGGATATTCATGATCTCGGAGGCGTTTTCGCGCAGGATCACGGCATCCGTTACCAGATCTGCGTCCTGCGAAATGAGCCAGCCGGTGCGCAACCCCTGCAGCCCCAGCGCCTTTGAAACGGAGCCCGTCGTGATCCCGCGCGGGTAAAGCCCGGCCACCGACGGCGCGCGCGGTCCCTCCCATTCCAGCCCGGCATAGACCTCATCCACCAGAAGCCAGGCCCCTGCCCGGTCGGCGATCCGCACGATCTGTTTTAAGTCGCGCTCGCTCAGCACCTGGCCCGTGGGGTTATTGGGATTGCTGAGAAAGATAAGTTTTGTGGCCGGGGTGACCGCGTCTTCAAGGGCCGCAAGGGGCAGTTGCCATGCGTCGTCCTCGCGGCGGGTCACCCAAGCGATTTTTGCACCCACAGCTTTGGCCAGCACCTCGGCCTGAGGCCATCCGGGCGTTTCAATGACAATCTCATCGCCGGGTTCGAGCAACTGCATGATCGCAAGATAATTAGCCTCTGCCGCACCGGCGGTGATCAGTACATCCTCACGTTTGCAAACGCCTGTCAGCCCGGCCTGGGCCAGCACATGATCACGCAGCTCCGGCAGCCCGCGAAAGTCAAGGTTGTTCCAGTCGAGCGGCAATGCCGGGTCGAGATCGCCCAGAAAATCCCCCAGACGCGGCGATTCCGACAGGGAGAAGCCGACAATCGCCTGCGGGTCCGCGCCGGTGGTTTCCAGCAGATACTGAAACAGCGTGTGAATCTTGACTTTCATCCGGTGGGCCCCTTTGCTCGTCAGGCAACACGGAACGGGCCCGGGGATCAAGATGCAAACCCTTCTGAAAGGCATGCCAAAGCGACTGGCGATACTGGATTACGGCCTCTTCCAGGTGCATGCCAACGGGCGCATCATCGGGATCTGTGGCTATGTCATCGAGACCACAGCAGGTGAGATTGTTCTGATAGATACCGGGTTCCCTGCGAAATATGCCGAAGATGCGGAAGCCGCCACGCAGGAAGACGACCTGGGCAGTTTCGGAAAGGTCCTGTCGCTTGCGCCGGAGAACCTCGCACCGGCACAACTGGCGCTGCTGGGCCTGAGCCCGGGCGATGTGGACCTGATGATCCAGAGCCATACTCATATCGATCACGTGGGGTTCATGGATGGCTTTCCGGGGGTGCCGATCCTGATCGCAGCGTCTGAGCGTGCCCTGCCCCGACCACTTTACTGGTCAGGAAAGCAGGCGATGGAATGGCCCGAAGCAGAGTTCCGGCTGGTGTCAGACGACATGATGGCAGGACCCGGGTTCGAAATTTTGCTCACACCGGGACATGCACCGGGCCAGCTTGCTTTTATGCTGTCGCTGCCGGAAACGGGAGATGTCCTGCTGACCTCGGATGCGATCAGCCGCGCCGCTGAAATCGATGAAAAATTCGAGGGATCCTGGGACGAAGCGCAGGCGATATACCATGGCGCGCGCCTGATGGCGATGGCGTCGGAACGCCGGGCGATGGTGATTTTCGGGCACAGTCCCGAACAGTGGCCGGAGCTGCGCAAAGCGCCGCACTGGTACACCTAGCGCACGTCACGCCCCTGATTGAGAATGATGACATTGCCGCTGGAAATATCACCGGCGGGTGAGACCAGAAAACCGACCCAGTCCGCAACCTCATCCGGGCGCATGGCCCGTCCGTGCGGCATCTGGGCGATGGCTTTCTCCAGCACCTCCTCACTCAGCACCCCGAAAAGAGGTGTTTCTGTCATGGCGGGTGCGATGGAGTTCACCGCAATCTTATCCCGCGCATAGCGGCGCGCCAGATCTTTGGTCAGCGTGTCCAGCGCCGCCTTGGACGCCCGGTAGTGCGGCGGATCGAAGACGTCGAAATTATAGGCGCCATTGGAGGAGATATTCACGATCTTGCGCACACCTTTGCGCCCCGACATCAGCCGGATCGCAGACTGACAACAATGAAACGCGCCCGAGAAATTCACTGCCATCTGTTTGTCGAGTTCTGTTGCGGGAATGTCCGGAAAATCCGACATGAAACAGGTGCCGGCGTTGTTGACCAGCACATCCACCCCGCCCTGATCACCGGCAATGGTCGCAAAAGCGGCACTGATGGCGGCAGGATCGGTCAGATCAGTGGTGATACCGGTAAATCCGTCCGCAGCCATTTCGCTGAGCCCGTCTGCGTCGAGGTCCAGCCCTGTCACGACCAGCCCGTCGGCCAGCAACCGTTTTGTGATCGCACGTCCCAGCCCGCCGGCGGCCCCTGTCACAACTGCGATACGTGTCATTGATCCGTCTCCTTGTGGTCTGTGCGCTGTGTCAGGGCGGCGACGGTCTGCGCATCAAACCCGGCCTCTGCCAGAACCGATGCGGTGTCCGCCCCGGGTGCGCGGGGCGCAGATGGAGCGCGCGCGCCGGAGCGGCTGAATCGCGGAGCGGGTGCGGCCTGGGCGATACCGCCCGGGTCGATGAAGACACCCCGCGCGCGGTTGTCGGGATGCAGAGTGGCCTCAGTGAAGTCGAGTACCGGTGCGACACAGGCATCCGAGCCGGCAAAAAGCCGGGCCCATTCGTCCCGTGTGCGGCTGCGGAAGACATCAGCAAAGGCCGCAGAACGTGCAGGCCATGAGGCGCGGTCATATTGATCTGGTCCGGGATCGAGCCCGGCAATCCGGCAGAGTTCTGCATAAAACTGTGGCTCGAGCGCGCCCACAGAGATGAATTTGCCGTCCGAACACGCGTAACACCGGTAAAAGGGGGCGGCACCGTCCAGAAGATTTGCCTCGCGCGCCACCTTCCAGTCGCCTTTTGCCAGCCAGCCATGGATAAGGCCCATCATCGCCGGCACCCCGTCGATCATTGCCGCATCGACAACCTGGCCCTTGCCAGAGACACCCCGTTCGATCACCGCAGACAGAATGCCAAAGAGCAGGAACATCGTGCCGCCACCGAAATCGGCAACGAGGTTCAGCGGCACCACCGGCGGCTGGTGCGCCGGGCCGATTGCGTGCAGCGCGCCCGTCATCGCCAGATAGTTGATATCGTGGCCGGCCGTCAGCGCCCGGTTGCCGGTCTGCCCCCAGCCTGTCATCCGCGCATAGATCAGAGTGTCAGGGCAGGCCTCCGGGCCCAGTCCCAGCCGTTCCATCACGCCGGGGCGGAAACCTTCGATCAGCACATCCGAACGTGCAATAAGCGCCTGTGCCGCGCGAAGTCCGTCTTCAGATTTCAGGTCAAGCACCACCTGGCGTTTGCCGCGCCGGTTAATATCGGCAGGGTCACAGGGCGCAGCGGCGCGGTCTATCACGATCACATCCGCACCGAGATCCGCCAGCAGTTGTCCGGCGAGCGGGGCGGGCCCCAGACCGCTGAATTCAATCACCCGCAGAGAGGCGAGCGGGCCGGTCATTCTGCCATGTGGCAGGCGACCCGCGTCCCTTCGATTGTGCGCATCACGGGCCGTTCCTTTTTGCAGATGTCCTCTGCGAGCGGACAGCGCGGGTGATAGGCGCATCCCGGGGGCGGGTTGATGGGATCAGGAATTTCACCGGTCGGTGGTGGTACCTCGCGGCCGAAATCATCAAGCTTTGGCGCAGCTGCCAGCAGCATCTGCGTATAGGGATGGCGCGGGTTTTCAAAAAGCGCGTCCGGGCCGGCCTCTTCCACCAGACGGCCCAGATAGAGCACACCGATCCGGTCGGCCATGTGCTGCACCACCGTCAGATCGTGGCTGATAAAGAGATAGGTCAGGCCCAGCTGATCCTTGAGGTCACTCATCAGGTTCAGCACCTGGGCCTGGACGGAGACATCAAGCGCCGAGGTCGGCTCGTCACAGACGATCAGTTTCGGGCCCGAGGCCAGCGCCCGTGCAATACAGATCCGCTGGCGTTGCCCGCCTGAAAACTCATGCGGAAACTTGCCGGCGTCACGCGCGGAAAGGCCAACTTCTTCGAGCAGGCGTTCTGCCATGCCGGTGGTGTCGCCACCGCGCGCGGCAACAGGCTCAACAATGATGTCCCGCACCCGCCAGCGCGGATTAAGCGAGGCAAAGGGGTCCTGGAAAATCATCTGAATGTCGCGCCTGACGGCATCAACCTTTGCGGCATCGGTCTCGCGCGCGAGATCCGTGCCGCGGATCTCCACCGAACCATCAGACGGGCCCAGAAGTCCCACCAGCATTTTGCCAATGGTTGATTTGCCCGACCCGCTTTCACCCACAAGTGCGTAAACGGTCCTTTCTTCGATCTCGAAGCTGACGTCTGAGACGGCGGTCAGCCAGGCTTTCGGGCGCCGTTCCACCAGCCGGTTGATCCAGGGTTTCGACACGTCGAAAACCCGGGTGAGGTTGCGGATGCTGACCATGCCCGTCATGCGACACCTTCCCGGTCAAGCGGGAACCAGCAGGCAGCACGACCATCTCCGTCGGTTATCAGCGGGCCGGGCGCGCTGCTGCACCGGGCGGCGGCGCGCGGGCAGCGCGGATGAAATGCACAGCCCCCGGGCAGGCTGTCCAGACGCGGCATGGCACCGGGGATCTGATGCAAACGATCCTTGCCACGCGAGGCAAGCGGTGTAGAGCCCATGAGGCCCGCGGTATAGGGATGATGTGGCTGCATCAGAACCTCGCGCACGGGGCCAAGCTCTGCGAGCCGGCCTGCATACATCACGGCGACGCGGTCCGCAGCCTCGGCGATCACGCCCATATCGTGGGTGATCAGCATGACGGCAGTGCCGCGATCCCGGCAGAGCCGTTTCAGCAGCGCAATGATCTGCGCCTGAACCGAGACA
This sequence comes from uncultured Roseobacter sp., assembly GCA_965365545.1. Classification (GTDB taxonomy): domain Bacteria; phylum Pseudomonadota; class Alphaproteobacteria; order Rhodobacterales; family Rhodobacteraceae; genus Roseobacter. The sequence goes on from CBDUCB010000016.1 coordinate 26,985, forward strand.
TCGAGCGCGGTCGTGGGCTCGTCCGCGATGATCAGCGAGGGCTCGGCGCAGAGCGCGAGGGCGATGACCACACGCTGGCGCATACCACCTGAGAACTCATGAGGATAGCTGCTGACGCGTTCGGCGGCACCGGGAATACCGACCTCCGCCAGTGCCGCTATCGCCCGCTCATCGGCTTCGGCGCGGGTAATGTCGAGATGCGCCAGCATGGTTTCGGTCAGCTGATCGCCGATCCGCAAAAGCGGGTTCAGCGAGGTCAGCGGGTCCTGAAACACCATACCGATCTGCTTGCCCCGCAGGCGGCGCATGGCTTCCCCGGTGAGCTGATCTATCCGCTGCCCGTTCACGACAATTTCGCCGCCTGCAATATGCGCAGGTGGGCTCAGAAGCCCGATCACCGCATTGCCGGCCATCGATTTACCTGCCCCGGATTCGCCCACCACGCCCAGCACTTCGCCGGGCGCAATGTCATAAGAAACGCCGTCCACAGGGCGCAGAATACCATGCCGGGTGGGGATCTCGACCGTGAGGTCGCGGATTGAGAGAACGGCCTCCTTCACGGGCCGCACCTGTCAGCGCATGTCGCCAGGCGCTGTCGCCCGCCCGATCCGGAACGGGGCCGCGAGGCACCCGGAAAAAACGCATAGTGTGGATTAAACATTACCGCAGCCTCGGGTTCAGCGCATCGCGCAGCCAGTCGCCCAGCAGGTTCACCGACAACGCCAGCGTCAGCAGTGTGAGCGCGGGAAAGAGCAGAATCCACCATTCGCCCGAAAAGAGGAACCCCTGCCCGATCCGGATCAGCGTGCCAAGGCTTGGCTGGGTTGGCGGTGCGCCAACACCCAGAAAGCTCAGTGTGGCCTCTGCGATGATGGCCAGCGCGAGCGAAATTGTCGCGATTACCAGCACCGGCGAGAGCACATTGGGCAGGATGTGGCGCAGCATGATCGCCCCTGACCCGCGCCCGATAAGCCGCGCGGCCTGGACATATTCCTTGTTTTTCTCCACCAGGGTGGCCCCCCGCACGACGCGGGCAAACTGCACCCAGTCTGAGAGGCCGATGGCGATGATCAGCACCCAGATCGCCATCTGATCGCGGTACTCTACCGGCGTAATGCCCTTGGCAATACCAAAGATCAGCATGGCCACGAGGATGGCAGGAAAGGTCAGCTGCACATCGGCCACGCGCATGATAATGGTTTCCGTCCAGCCGCCGGCATATCCCGCGAGCAGACCCAGAGTAATGCCCAGAACCATGGCAAAAAGCACCGCCGCGGCCCCCACAAACAGCGAGATGCGCATACCATAAAGGATCGTGGAAAAGACATCGCGGCCCTGATCATCGGTGCCAAGCCAGAACACCTCCTGGGTGAATGCGTTGGGTGTCATAGGCCGGGAGAAGCCGTTCATCAGGTTCAGAGACCCAGGATCAAAGGGATCATAGGGTGCAATCAGAGGCGCAAAAAGTGCCGCCAGCACCATGATTGTCACCACGACCGCCGAGACAATTGCCACGGGTGATTTGCGGAACTGCCAGGCAAAATCGCTGTCGATTGCAACCCGCAGGCGTGAGCGTTCCACGACCTTTTCCGGTGTCTGTGAGGAAAGCTCAGCCATCAGTGTGCCGCCGTTCTGTCAGCCCGCAAACGCGGGTCGATCGC